>JABFSR010000012.1 GCA_013140495.1 Verrucomicrobiota bacterium | reverse complement strand
CTGCGAAACCAGATACACGCTCACCGTCGTTGTGTCGCCCTGTAGGAGGGAGGAACTTGAAGCCATCACCTGACGGCCCGTGAGATTGGCCGGGCCGCCGCCGCCCGAACTCCTGAGCGAGGAAAGCACCAGCCCCGAGCCCGAGGTCGGCCCGCCCGCCACTGTCAGCGGATCAAGCGATGCGGCATAACGACCTGCCTGCACCCAGTCGCTCACCGTGAGTGCGCCGTTGCCAAGACTCGAGCGCGGCGCGCAATCGGCGCGCTGGAACTCGCTTGAATTCGTTGGCGCATCCAGCAGCGCCGCGTAACGGCCCACCAGGACCCAGTCCGTGATTGTGACCGTCTTGCTGCCGTTGGGTCGTGGCGAAACGTCGCCTTCGTACTGCGCCGCTGCAATGATGATGCTGGCATTTGCGAAATTCACGGGCAAAGGATTGCCCGGCGCATCCGAAAGCTCCCGGCCAACGGGTAAGTCACCGAAGTTCAGCGTGGTGGAGACCTGGCTGGCGAGGACGGCTGACTTGAAACTCACGCGGACCAACTCCTGCGTTCCTGCGGCAAAAGTTGAGCCTGACGGCAAGGCGATCGCCACTCCCAGACGTCCAAGGTTGGTCTGGCTGGTATTGACGAGCAGCGAACCGCCAGCGGCTCCGCTACCGAGGGTGATATCCTCGTAGGAAAGTCGCGACGTGGTGTAGTTTAATGTGAAGCCGAGGGCATTTTCATTGCCGTTGGCCACGAGTTGGACAGGGACGGAGAACGTTGCGCCTGAGGGAACGTTTGAGCCCAGCACTCGGATAACTGCGGTGGGGAAATTCACCGTCAAGATGGCATTGCTGCTGGTGGCCGAGCCGAGGGAATTCGTAGCCACCACAGAGTAAGCTCCAGCCTGGCTGACCTGCACATTGTTGAGCGTGAGCGAGGAATTGGTCGCATCAACGATGGCGTTGGAGTTGTAAAGCCACTGGAAACTCAATGGGGAACTCCCGGCGACACCCGCAGTGAAAGTCGCGTTTGCGCCGACAGTCACTGTCTTGTTGGCAGGTTGCTCCGTGATGAACGGGGCCACCGGCACCATGCACTTACCGAAACTGCCTGCGTAATAAACGCTGGCAATGTCACCGGCCGTGAGGGCGCTTCTGTAAACAGACACTTCGTCAATCAAGCCTTTGAAGTATTCGTTGCCAGCCTGGCGGCCGCCGATTCGGAAGTCATTTTGCCCCGACAAGACATCTCCAATAATGCTGGGTCCACCGTAAGTTTGGACCAGGCTTCCGTTGCCATAGATTTTGACCACTCCACTGTTGTAGACCAAGGCCAGATGTGTCCAGGTGTTCAATGGCGCAACGAGCGAGGTCACAGTCCATACCCATGGCAAACCGGGGGTGGCAAGCGCAAAACGGATCGTGCCATCGGGAGTCCATCCAATCTCGTATTCGCCTTCTCTGTTGACGATGATCCCCGAGCCGTCCGATCCACTTCCCGATCCTGTGGGATAGATCCACGCTTCAAAAGTAAACACATTCGACATCACCAATGCTGGCCGGTCGCCGATTTGAACATAGTCGTCCACCCCGTCCAAACTGAACGCCTGACCAACCTTGCCTGCCACAAACGTTGCTCCGCCGGCAAGCGTTCCGTTCAGGCCGCCGATGTTGTCATCGGAATTGTTGTTCCCGCGCCACCAGCCGACGAGGTCCGAAGGCGGGCCCACACAACTGGTTGGATTGGGTGTGACGCTCAATGTGGCGACAATGCTTGTCACGGAGCCCACTGTGTTTGTTATCACGACATCGTAGCCTCCGGCGTCGTTTGTCGAGACGCCGGCAAAGGAGAGCGTCGCGTTGGTTGCGTTGCTGACCGGGATCGAATCCTTCCGCCATTGATAACTGAGCGGAGACGTCCCGCCCGCACTAACGCTGAAAACAGCAGGGCTTCCCTCAAACACGGTTTGGTTTGTCGGGTTGACCAACACGACAGGTGCGGTCAGACCGGTACATTTTCCGAAGCTGCCTGCGGAATAGATGGCCGCGATCTCACCGTCTGTAAGGGCGCTCCTGTAAACGGACACCTCATCAATCGATCCCTTGAAGTTCTCACTGATCGCCTGACGTCCGCCGATTTGGAAGTCATCCAGCCCGGGCAATTCATCACCGATGCTGCCGGGTCCGCTGTATGACTGGATCAGGCTGCCGTTGCCATAGATTCTGACCATCCCGCCGCCATAGACCATTGCGACATGGGTCCAGGTGTTCAACGGGGCGACGAGCGGGGTCACAGTCCACGCCATTGGAGAGCTGGGGTCCTTGATTGACCAACGCACCGTACCATCAGAAATGACTCCAATTTCGTATTCGCCCTCCTTGTTGACTATGGCTCCCTCACCGCCGGAACCGCTGCCTGATCCTGTCCGGTAGATCCAGGCTTCGACCGTCAGCGCGTTGGACATCACCAGTTCAGGTCTGTTTCCGATCTGAACATAATCGTCCACTCCATCGAGGCCGAATGCCTGTCCAACTTTGCCTGCCACGAAAGTCGCACCGTTTTGCAATGTTCCGTGATTGGTGTTGAAGGTATCGTTGGCACTGCTCTCTCCCCGCCACCAACTGACCAGGCCTGACGGAGTGGCGGTGCAAGTGAGCGGTGGGATGGGCAGGCATTTGCCGGCGCTACCAGCGGAATAGATGCCTGCAATGTCACCATCAGTGAGCGCGCTTTGGTAAACGGACACTTCATCAATCAGGCCTTTGAAGTTCACGCTTGCCGCCTGGCGCCCTCCGATCTGAAAATCATTTAGAGTTGGATAAATATCGGTTAGTACGCTCGACCCACTGGTGGACTGAACAAGACTTCCATTGCCGTAGATTTTGGTCACGCCATTGCTATAAACCAACGCCACATGAGTCCAGGCGTTAAGTGGTGCGACAAGCGGCGTGGCGGTAAATGTCCATACAGGCCCGGCGGCTATCGCCCAGCGAATCGTTCCGTCGGGAACACGCTCAATGACATATTCGCCTTCTTTGCAAACAATGGTTCCATTGCCCTCCGGTCCGTTGCCCGATCCTGTCGGGTAAATCCACGCCTCAATCGTCATTGCGTTCGACATCACTAACTCAGGTTTGTTGCCGACTTGAACGTAGTCATCTATGCCGTCCAAATTGAAAGCTAGCCCGCTCTTCCCCGCTGCAAACGTCGCTCCATTCTGCAGTGTTCCGTGATTCGTGCTGATTGTATCATTGGCATTGCTCTCACCTCGCCACCAACTGACCAGACCCGATGGTGTTGGCGCACAGATCTGCGCGGAGGATATGGTAGATGTCCAGATGATCAGCACGGGGAGCACGACCGCCCAAAGCCAAGGCAGCCGCATGTTAAACCGGATTGTTTCTTCTGCGGAACTCTTTGATTTCATTCTCTTACCTTTCTTTGACTTAGGCTTGGTGGGGTCCTATGTCGGTTCTAATCCTCAACCGCCTGATAGTCAATCATGAAAATTAAGTTTTTTTCAGATGTTCCGGTCAAATGTTTTCTCGACGGATATGGCATTTTCCGTTACTCACACCCGATAAATCGGAGTTGATCTAAAATTGTATGAGTCAATCAGCGGTAAAACCAAAATTCGATGCGGCAGCGTCGCGGACGCGTTGCTGGCAGATGCGAAAGCGCATCCTAGAAATCTCCCAAAAAGTCTCGGCACTCCACATTGCGGGCGCGTATTCCTGCCTGGAGATCGTGGACACGATCTATCACGGCCTGATGCGGCGTGATGCGCAGGGCAATTCGCCGGACACGTTCATTCTGTCCAAAGGTCACGGTTCGATGGCGCAATACACTGTGTTGGAGAATCTCGGCGTCATCAAACCAGCGGACTTGAATCTCTATTGCCAGCCGGGCGGCAAGCTGGCCACGCATCCTGATTACGGTCTGCCAGGCATTGAGGCGTCAACCGGCTCGCTCGGCCACGGTCTCGGTCTTGGCATTGGCATGGCGCTCGCCGACAACATTCAGAAACAGGATCGCACGATCTATGTCGTGATGAGTGATGGCGAGATGGAGGAAGGTTCGGTCTGGGAGGCGATGTTGCTTGCTCCGAGTCTTGGCGTGAAGAACATCGTGGCCGTTGCGGATTTGAACGATTTCCAATCGCTCGGCCAGACCAGCAAGATTCTGCCAAACTTTTATCCGTTCGACGAAAAGGCCCGCGCGTTTGGCTGGGAAGCTGTGGAGTGTGATGGTCACAATCCGCAGGCCGTGCATGACGCCATCGCGAATCGCAAAGGCGACAAGCCATTGATGGTTGGGGCGCGCACGACCAAGGGCAAAGGAGTGAGTTACATGGAGAGCGTGCCCATCTGGCATTACCGCTCGCCGAACCCGCAGGAATATCAGCAGGCAATTGACGAACTCGACAAGGCTTACCACTCATGAGAGACACATTTTCCAGAATTCTTTACCAGGTCGCCAAGGCTGACCCGAAGATTTGCATCGTTGTGGCGGACATCTCGCCCGCAGGCAGCATGGCGCAGTATCGTCAGGAGTTTCCAGATCGCTTCATGAACGTGGGCGTGGCGGAACAGGCCATGATCGGTTTCTGTGCCGGGCTGGCGATGCGCGGCATGAAGCCGTTTGCCTACACCATCGCGACGTTTGCACTGTATCGTCCGTTCGAGCAAATCCGCGTGGACCTCTGCTACCAGAATTTGCCGGTGACCGTTGTTGGCATCGGTGGTGGAGTGACCTATTCAGTTCTCGGCGGCACGCATCACGCGCAGGAAGACATCGCCATCATGAGCGCGTTGCCGAACATGAGCATCCTTGCGCCGTGCGATCCGCTCGAAGCCGAGGCCGCAACATGGGTTTGCGCGAAGCATCAAGGGCCGATGTATCTGCGCATGGGCAAAGCTGGCGAACCGGTATTGACGGCGAACGCGCCGGACAAGTTCGAGTTCGGCAAAGCGCGTTGCATCAAAGCCGGCAGCGGCACGGCGGTGTTGTCCTACGGCATCATCACCAAGATGGCGCTCGAACTTGTTGCTAAGATCGAGAAGGAACAAGGCGGACAAGTGGCCGCGTATTCCATCCATACGGTGAAGCCTCTCGACACGGAAGGCATTGCGAAGATTTTGCAGAAGTACGATCGCGTGATCGTGGTGGAGGAACATTCATCACAGGCCGGGCTTGGGATGCAGACCAAGGCCATCGCGTTTGACAGTGGCGCGAAGTGCAAGCTGCACACCTGCTCGTTGCAGGATGAGTTCATCCATTTCTACGGCAGTCACGGCGATCTGCTCAAACAGCACGGCCTGCACCCGGACCTGATGTACAAAAAAATCTACGCGTAACTTCGCATGGCCCATCTCGATTTCATATCCGGCATCCACAACGCGACCAAGCGCAATTATGTCCAGCGCGTGGTGGAGTACGACAAGGCCGAGTGCGCCACCGTCTCCAAAAAGTTCGGCCAGGAGTATTTTGACGGCGACCGCAAATACGGCTACGGCGGCTTTCGTTATGACGGTCGCTGGAAATCGTTTGCCGAAAAATTGATCGCGCATTACGGCATCAAACCCGGCATGAGAGTGCTGGACATCGGTTGCGCAAAGGGTTTCGTGCTGCACGAGTTCAAACAGTTGATCCCGGACATCGAAGTCGCCGGGCTGGACATCTCGGAATACGCCATCGCCAACGGGATGGAATCCGTGAAGCCGTTCATGCGCGTGGGCAACGCCATGGAACTGCCGTATCCGGACAGGCATTTTGACCTGGTGCTGTGCGTGAACACGCTGCACAACCTGTATCTGCCGGGCCTGTTCAAGGCGTTGCGGGAAATCCAAAGGGTCGGTCGCGGTGGCAAGTTCATCGTGATGGATTCGTATCGCAACGAGCGCGAGAAGGTGAACCTGATGTACTGGCAGTTGACGTGCGAATGTATTTTTACGCCGTCGGAATGGGAATGGATTTTCCAGCAGACCGGCTACGATGGTGATTGGGATTTTGTGTGTTTTGAGTGAGGCGCAGAAGGGAAAGGTAGAAAGTAGAAAGTAGAAAGCAGAAATTGAGGATGGCCTTGGGGGGACACGCATGAACACGGATTCATCGAAAAACTTTGACGCGAATTATCGCGAATTGACGCGAATGAAATTGATCCAAATCAATTCGTGATAATTCGTGAAATTCGCGTCAAGCCATCCACTCACCCGTGTTTGGCCGTGTTTGTCTGCGATCAAAGATTTTGAAATGAGCACTGAACCAAATCGTCTGGCGATTCATGGCGGGATTGTAGCGGCGGGCGTCCTCGCCTGCCGTAGAGGTCGGCATCCTGCCGCCCGGAGAAGGCGTAGCCATACCGCACGTCGCGAAACATCTTCAGCAGTCAGGATTGCACGTGAGTTTTTCCGCCGGGCTGGAAGCCACGGCTCTACGGCAGCCAGGATGGTTGCCGCCACAAAACATGAGCACTGAACCAAATCGTCTGGCAATTCATGGCGGGATTGTAGCGGCGGGCGTCCTCGCCTGCCGTAGAGGTCGGCATCCTGCCGCCCGGAGAAGGCGTAGCCATACCGCACGTCGCGAAACATCTTCAGCAGTCAGGATTGCACGTGAGTTTTTCCGCCGGGCTGGAAGCCACGGCTCTACGGCAGCCAGGATGGTTGCCGCCACAAAACATGAGCACTGATAAAATTCATCTGGCGATTCATGGCGGACCGCGCGCGCGTGCAACGCCGCTGCCGGGTCGCTACGCCTTCGGTGACGCGGAACTCGCAGCCGTGCAGGAGGTCTTCGCCTGGTACAAGGCCAAGGGCGTGGACTTCGGTTATCAGGGCCACTTCGAGGAACTTTATTGCAAGACGTTCGTGGAACATCTCGGCGTGGGCGGTTACGCCGATGCCGTGGCGACGGGCACAGGTTCACTGTTCGTTGCGCTCGCTGCGTTGCAATTGCCAAAGGGCAGCCACGTCATCGTGTCGCCCATCACCGATCCTGGCACGATCAACGCCATCATCCTCAACAATCTTACGCCCGTGCTGATGGATTCCATGCCCGGCCAATACAACGCCGGGCCGGAACAACTCCGCGCGCGCATCACGCCACAGACGAAGGCTGTGTGTTTGGTTCACTCGGCGGGCAAGGCCGCGCCGGTGGAAGAAATGGTCGCCATGGCGCAGAAGGCTGGCGTGAAGTTCCTGGAAGATTGCTCGCAATCGCACGGTGCGAAATGGAACGGCAGACAGATCGGCACGTTCGGCGACATCGCGGCATTCTCGACGATGTATCGCAAGAACCACGCGACGGGTGGTTGTGGCGGCGTGATTTTTATGCGCGACGAAAACCTTTACCGCCTGAGCCGGGCACATGCAGATCGCGGCAAGCCATTCTGGAAGGACGGATTCAACGAGAAAGACCCGAAGCAATTTCTGTTTCCAGCGCTGAACTGGAATCTCGACGAACTTTCGGCTGCCATTGGCATCCAGACCATCAGCAAACTGGACAGCGTGAACCGTCGTCGCCGGGAGTTTCTCCGCGCACTGGCGGGTGAACTGAAGGCGCGCGGCTCGACTTGCACGCTGCCGCCGATTGACGAAGCCGATGCGCCATTCTTCTGTCCCGTGTTCGTTGACCGTGCGCGTGTGAGTTGTTCCGCGCGCGAGTTCGGCGAAGCCGTGGGTGCGGAAGGCGTGGCGGTGAACGCGCATTACGATTACGTGGTGAGCGAGTGGGATTACGCCAGGCCGCACTGCGCGGACAATTTCAACACGCCCAACGCCGTTGCCGTGCGGGACGCCTCGTTCAACCTGCTCTTCAACGAAAACTTCAGTTCGCTGGAAGCCCGTGACATCGCCACCGCCATCGTGAAGGTGGAGAAACATTTTGCCCGCGTGTGAGCCTGATGGAATCAACCGTCGCCCGCTGGCATGTTCAGGGTTGGAACGTGGCGTTTCGCGATGGCTACGTGGTGTTTGACGACCGCATTCTCAACGAGCAGATCATCCGTCGGCTTCCCCGATGTCCCGACCGGGTGGTGTTGGGATCGAGCCGTTGCATGCAATTGCGGCGGGAATATTTTCCGGGCGAAAGCTTTTTCAACCACGCCATGCGGCGCGGTGTGTTGGAGGATCTGGTTGCTGTCTGGCAGTTGTATCGGCGGCGCGGCTGGCAGCCAAAGCGTGTGATGATTGGAGTGGACGCGTGGCTGTTGGACGGCAATTACTGGAAAGAGTACTGGGAAGTGTTGCGTCCGGTGTACAAGGAAATCCAGACAGACTGGAATTTGCCGCCGGGGCAGAGCGGCGATGCGGGTGCTGGCATATCTGGTGTGAACCGGTGGAAGCGAATGCTGGCGGCGGCGACGTCGTGGAGTGGAGTCTATTTCTTCAAGACCAGGCTGGATGGACTGCCTGAGCTGGTGCGGCGCAGCGACGGCTCGGTTTCCTATCATGCATCGTTTCGAGAACGTCCGGTGGCACAGGTGATGGAGACGATCCAAAAGTCCGTCAGTTTTCCGAAGCACCCGGTCTCGCCTGAGATGGTTTTGTTGCTGGAACATTTTGTCGAGCGGCTTCATGTCGAGGGCGTGGAAATCATGTTCGTCATCCCACCGTATCATCCAACTTTTTACCGGCTTGCGGGGAAGAATGCTTCGGGCAACAGAATTGAAGGCTACGACGAGTATCTTGCCGCGCTGAAGGAAGTGGAGCGGACGATTCGTGGCATTGCGGATAAGATTTCAGCAAGGGTGATTGGTGGATTTGATCCGACGGGAATGAACGCCAGCGAAAACGAGTTTTTCGATTGGATGCACCCGAAGCCGCCGGTGTTTGAGCGGATGCTACTGACCGCTACTTGATGCGTTGGCGCATGGTTGCATGGTCACAGGGAAGTCAGTAAGTTCATGCAATGATTCTGGGATGCAAACAGCGGACGAGAATCGGCTTCACCCTGATTGAATTGCTGGTAGTGATAGCAATCATCGCCATTCTTGCTGCTTTGTTGCTGCCAGCGTTGAGCAGGGCCAAACAACAAGCGTTGACAGTCCAGTGCCTTAACCACCTCAAACAACTTCAGACAGGCTGGGCGCTTTACGTCGCGGATAACAATGGTTGGCTGCCCCCCAACAAACCCTCCGTGACGGTTCCAAACGGTTCCTGGGTGATTGGGTCCGCTGATCTGGAATCTTCTCCTACGAACATCACTGAGGCGCTGCTTTTCAAGTACAACAACTCACTTGCAATTTATCACTGTCCAAATGACAGGTCCGTGGTGAAAGGAACGGCCATCCTGCGTTTGCGCAGTTACGCCATGAGTTATCCATGGATGGGCGGAGAACCAAATGTTTTTGGGATCAAGGGTGTCAAGAGCCGGGAATCTGAGTTGCGTGATCCTCTCCCGTCGCTGGCCTCCGTGTTCATTGAGGAAAGCGAGGAGACGATCAACAATTGTGGAATTGGAATTCTGCCTGCTGGCGCGTTTCAATACTGGGACTGGCCCGCAAACCGCCACCAAAACAAATGCAATCTGTCCTTTGCGGATGGTCACGTAGAGATTTGGAAATGGCGGGATTCATACGTCCAAACTTTCAAGGGTTTCTGGTTCAACACATCCACCTCCGACCGGGACATACAGCGGCTGCAAGCAACGGTCGGGAAAAAATGACGGTGTGAAAGTGATAACTATTCCATCGCTTCAAGGTGTTGCAGCGTTCGCAAGTACAGGTTCAACTCCTTTAGTCCGTCTCCTTTTTACAAACGGACGGCGGCTTGACCTTCGCTGCATGTTCCGTCATGTTGGCAGCACAACAAAAATGCGCGGCAAACGGCTGTTTTGAGCAGAGGGTTGCCAGAGAAACGAAGAAGTCATGAACGAACAAGTCGAAAGCATCGCCACCACTGCACAACCTGCGGAGGCTGCTCCCATGCCCGTGCCTGAATTTCCAAAGCGCGTGCTGCTGGACCTGGTCACGGACTGCAATCTCAAGTGCCCGATGTGCATCGTCCATGGAGAGACCGACGATCCACGGCTCAAGGAATTCCTCAAGAAGTCCATGACCGTCGAGAATGCAAAACAAGTTCTCGACGAGTTGATGGCGGCAAAGCCGCTCATGATGCCCGGCATGTGGAGTGAGCCGACCATGAATCCCAATTTCAAGACTCACATCACGCAGATGAAGGAGAGGGGATTGACCGTGGCCATGAATACCAACGGGCTCAAGATCAATGCGGACATGGCGCAGTTTCTCGTGGATGTAAAATTCGACTCCGTGTTTTTCAGCGTGGACGCGATGACTCCGGAAACGCTGCAAAAAGTCCGTGGCATCACGAAACTGGAATTGTTGCACAAGGCCGTTGAGTTGTTGATGACGACGCGTGGCAACAATCCGCTCCCACGCATCGGCGTTTCGATGACGTTGCAGCCCGCGAACCGCCATGAGCGTGAGGCGTTCGTGGAATTCTGGACAAAGAAAGTGGATGTCGTACGCGTTGGTGAAATTTACGAGCATGGGAAATTCTCCGGCTTCAATGCCACTGGATCGCGCGTGCCTTGCCAGTCGCTTTACACGACGTTGCCTGTCAACACCAATGGGAATGTATCGCTGTGCTGCCTTGACGGTTTCAACGAATACAACATGGGCAACGTATTCAAAGATGGAGTCAAAGGTGTCTGGCACGGGCCCAAGCTGACTGCGATGCGCAAGCTTCACGAGCGTGGCCAATGGGACAAGATTCCGATCTGCAAAACCTGCGATCGGTGGTCGAGCTATCAATACGAGGATATCGTCGAGGAGGGGTTGCTTGTCCGCCGCACCGCAGAATACACCTACTACAACCGGATTGACCGGATCAAGAACTGGCACGAGAACCTCCACGGCACGCACGGCGATCCGCATAAGAAACTTCAAGAAGCCGGCTGTTGCACGTAACTGCGATGCCAGAAATTTCCGTCTCTCGCCAAGCGATCTCCGATGGCCTGTGCCGGCTCGGCCTAACCGGAAAACCTGTGGCCGTCCACAGCTCGCTGCGGAGCTTTGGTCGTGTTGATGGCGGTGCGGAGACTGTTGTAAAATCGCTCCAGGAAATATGCTCCACCGTCCTGATGCCGGGCTTTCAGTGCGCTGCGAAAATTCTGCCACCACCCGAAAAACGTTACCGTCAAAACGGCTGCGATTACGCCGTCCACTTCGACTTTGTAAATCCGCCGCGCCCGTTTGATGTCCGCACTGCGCCGTTGCATCCCAAGATGGGAATCGTCTGTCACACGTTTGCGAAGCAGGAAAGCACATTGCGTAGTTATCATCCATGGCATTCCTGGCTTGGAACAGGCGAACGAGCTGCCGAATGGCTTGCCGGTCATCCGTGGGAAACGACCAGTCGTCCTCTGGAAACCCTGGCTGCGGCAGGAGGATTTGTCTTGTTGCTTGGTGTCAATCTGGCGTCCTGCACTGCGGTGCATGTGGCCGAGGAACGTGCGGGACGACGGCCATTCATCCGTTGGGCGATGGATACAGGAGGTGTGATCCGAGAAGTAGCGACGAGCGGTTGTGCGAAAGGTTTTGAGGCGCTTGCGCCGTATTGCCGCCATTTGTTCCGAAAAGAACAAATTGGCGAATGTGTTGCGTTGGCTGCGCCGGTTAGTGAATTGATTGAATGTCTTGCACCGGTGATCCGGTCACAACCGGAGGTCACCCGTTGCTCGCTGAATTGTTTGCGTTGCAATGATGCAATCTTGTGTGGTCCATTACCGCCGGATAGATTCTGCGCATGAATTGTTTTACGTGCCAGAACGAGAGCGTCAGCGAACTTGGCGTTGCCGGTATCCGTCCGGGATCGGTGACATCTGACTCATGGACTTGCCGACTGGCGGCCGTGATCCATCAATGCCCGCGTTGCGGACATCTTCAAAAACATCATGACAAGGCCACACTCGAGGCCATCAATGAAATCTATCGCACGTATGCACCACATCATCTTGCGCAAGGAAACGAACAAGTAGTGTTTCCGGAAGGACTCTCTCCACGTCCACGTACATGGTACACGCTTGAGAAGTGTTTGCCGAGTCTTCCCGCCAACGGTCGTTTGCTTGATGTGGGCTGTGGCAACGGTGCCGTGCTCAAGTCGGCGGGCGCGTTGCTGAAAGGGTGGGAGCTTCATGGCTACGATTTGAACGACAAGCATCGGGACGAGGTGCTGAGACTGCCGGGAGTTGCGAGTTTCACCTCCGGCTCGCTCAAGAAGTTGCCGCACCGTGAATACGACCTGGTCGTACTCTGGCACACGCTTGAACACATCCCATCGCCACTCGGGCCGCTTGCAGAATTGCGAGACCTTCTCAAACCGGGCGGGTTCCTGCTGGTACAGGTTCCGGATGTCGAGCGGACACCTTTTGACATGGCCGTCATTGACCACACCTCGCATTTCAGCCGCCGCACTTTGGAAATATTGTGCAGGCAGGCAGGATTTGAAGTGGCAATGGACGGCACGCCCTGGATTCACAACTGCCTGACGTTGCTGCTGCGCAAATCAACGTTGCCAGTCCCGAGTTCGCAAACTGTGGACGCCATAACCCTGGCCGGCGGCCGCGCCCAGTTTGATTGGTATAATTCCACGGTGCGGCTGTTTGATGAATCTACAAGGGAAGGAGAGTTTGCCATTTTCGGTGCGGGCATGGCAGGCATTGCCTTGCTCACGCAACTAACCCGCAAACCCACCTTGATACTCGATGAAGACCGTCAACGCGATGGGAGCAAGCTTGAGGGTGTAACTATAACACCGCCAGACCGGGCGACTGCGAATTTGAAAGTGATCATGCCTTTCGCGGCCAGCAATGCGGCTCGAATTGCGGCCAAGGTTCGTGCAGCGGTTCCAGTCGCAGCGACATGGCAGTTCATCATTCCTGCAGCGTCTGCCACCAACCCCTGACCCTGTTCCAACACGATGGCAAAACCTACTCTCTCGGTTGTGATGCCCAACTACAACCATGCTCAATACCTGCGGAAAGCACTGACAGCCCTGGCAGATCGGGAGCGCCCGCCTGACGAACTTATCGTGATTGATGACGGATCAACGGACAACAGTTGGGAAATCATCCAGGAATTTGCGGGTAAATACGATTTCATCCAAGCTTGCAAGAACGACAAGAACAGAGGGATTGAGTTTACGGTCAGTCGGGGACTGGAACTTGCAACCGGGGACTTTTTTTGTGGAGCAGCAGCAGATGACATGGTTCTACCCGGCTTCTTTGAGAAGTCCATGGATTTGCTCTCGAAACATCCCAAGGCTGGTTTGTGCTGTACGATTGGTGACTGGCACGAGTTACATACCGGTTTGAACTGGCACATGGGTGTCGGGATGACGGACAAGCCCGACTACATTTCACCCGATAGGATGATGGAGTTGGAACGACGAGGCAGATTATTTATCGCCGGGCATACAGTTATTGTGAAGCGGGCGGCGTTGTTGGAGGTTGGAAAGTTTCCAGCATCGGTTAAATACGCTGGCGACTGGTACACGTACAACTTGATCGGCTTTCACCTGGGCATTTGTGTGGTGCCTGAGCCTCTAGCCATGGTTCAGATCGACCCCAACACCTACTACAACAAAGGTCGTCGTGATCCAACAGGAGATCAAAAGGTCATGGAAGAGATACTGCGTCTTTGGAGTCTCGAGAAATGGCAGGACTCCGTTCAGCGAATGAAGATCTGCGGTGCGCTCTACGTTTGGGGCTGGCCTATCTTCAAGTTTCTTC
This sequence comes from Verrucomicrobiota bacterium, assembly GCA_013140495.1. Classification (GTDB taxonomy): domain Bacteria; phylum Verrucomicrobiota; class Verrucomicrobiia; order Limisphaerales; family JADLHS01; genus JADLHS01. The sequence continues at coordinate 107,335 of JABFSR010000012.1, read as the reverse complement.
TCACCCATCGCGAGCATCGGCATTACATCAACTTTACATTTTTGAGGAAGAACCTCTGGCACATCACCAAACTGCTGATCAAACGAGCGTTGCCGTCGCGAGTGACGAATTTCCTCGCGGGCCTTGGTGGTTATCGGGTCAAGACCCCAAGCAAGACGGCGGTCTGATGTAGAATCGAACACAGTTCGATCACGCGGGATTTTCCCTCTGTAACTTTCCTCGACAACCAGGGCTCTAATGGTTATGTGAACGTTGTCATGGCTCATTCAGCAATCAACCCGGCAAAGAGCGGCGGGTTCGCCGTGGGGGAGCGCGTCTTCGAGCGGTATTACTTGAAGCGCACGCTCGGCGAAGGGGGCATGGCGTCGGTGTGGCTGGCGCATGATCGGATGTCTGAACAGGCAGTCGCGCTCAAGTTTCTTCCGCCTCACCTTATCACCGATGAAAAGGAGGTGGAACGTCTCCGGGTCGAGGCGCAACGCAGCAACCAGCTCTCCCATCCCAACATCGTCCGGATTTACGATTTTCTGAGCGGCAGTCAGGGCGTGGCTGTGGCGATGGAATTTGTGGAAGGCTGGTCGCTCTGGTCGCTCAAGGTGGACAAGCCGGGGCAACGGTTCACCGTGGAGGAAATCATGCCGTGGATTCGCGATCTCTGCGCGGCGCTGGATCACGCGCACGCAGCGGACATTGTGCATCGCGACGTGAAGCCATCCAATCTGATCATGAGCGCACGCGGGCAGCTCAAGCTGGCGGATTTTGGACTGGCGCGTTCCATGAAGCCCGACGGAGTGGATGCCGGATATCATCGCGTGGTGGGGACGGATTGGTATATGAGCCCGCAACAATGGACGGGCGAACCTCCAACTGTTTCCGACGACATTTATTCGCTGGGCGCAACCATCTATGAGCTGCTCACGGGAAAACCGCCGTTCTATGACGGCGATATTTTCGCTCAACTCCACGAGGTGATCCCACCCAGCATGAAGGAACGGTTGTCGCAGTTCGGGGTGCGAAAAGCCAAAATCCCGGTCGAGTGGGAGGAAACCATTGCCGCATGTCTCTCCAAGGACGCTCAACACCGGCCTGTGACCGCGCGGGATGTGGCGGAGCGGCTGGGGTTGCAGTTTGCCTGATCCTCGAAGAAATCAATGACCTCCAGAGTCTGGTTATCGAGCGTCGCTGGTCTGCGCGGTTTCTTGCCGGAGCAATCTCCAGATGCAACCGGCAATGGTGAGCATCCCGATTACAAGCAGGATGATACCGATCCCGTTTGATAGCATCGCTCCTATGGACAGGTACCACAGGCCGACGCCTATGCCCAGCCACAGTGTCCAGCGTGGAGATCCCGGGCCGCAGATACCCATCTGCCAGCCAGCCAGGTACGGCAGGATGAGCAGTCCCCACAAGTTGGAGCGTCCTGAAGTGCCTCCGAAGCCGCCCAGCATGCTGAACCCCCACAATGCTCCCACGCCAATCGCGATCATAATAAAGACGCCCACGCGGTAGGAGAGCAACCGGCGTTCACCATGGTTCAGAAATGTGCCGAGTGCGACCAGACCGCTGCCGGGAAGGATGACAAGTGAGCCCTCCAGCGGGTCCAGCGCCCCGACGAGCATGGCGATACTGCCTACATGAATTAAAATACGTGCCCATTTACTAGTTCCATTCATACGAGGCATTTTAGCCGTTCTCGAAGCGCCGCTGTAATTGATAATTGATCTCCTGCGATTCAGCAAAACGATGAATGCCCAGCTTTGAAAATATGGAAAGCTGACATTTGAAATGTTGAAATTTGGAACGAGACGAGAATGGAAGATGGCAGGTTGGCAGGTCGAGTTTAATCACACTCCGGCAGTTCCGTGTTCATTGGGAGATGCTGAGTTGGGATTGAAGCTCCGGGCCGGTCTTCGTATATTTCGGTCATGCGCATCCCAATCACATCACCAATTCGATCCAAACCCTGGTTGTCATTGCTATTGTTGTCCGCTGCACTCAACGCGGGCGCGGCCGAACATGACCCCTTTGTGAAACGCGAGCCGCCACCGCTGGTGGGGCGATGGGACTTGAAGGTGCGCGATGGGGGGCACGAATATCCTTCCTGGCTGGAAGTGCGGCAGTCAGGTTTTCGCACATTCATTGGAGCTTATGTGGGGCAGTTTGGCAGCGCCCGACCCATCGGCAATGTCGAATGGGATGATGCCTCGGGCCGCTTCCGATTCGTGCTGCCGCCGCAGTGGGAACACCGCACCAACGACGTCGCGTTCACGGGCCGACTCGAACGCGACGTCCTGCGTGGTGAGACAACGGACGATCAAGGCAAGGTCATCACATGGGAAGGTCGTCGCGCGCCGTCGCTGACCCGCGCCCAACCGCCAAAGTGGGGCAAGCCGATTGCGCTGTTCAACGGTCGTGATCTGACCGGCTGGAAATCCCGCCATGCGGGTGCTTCACATGGCTGGCGTGTGGAAGCGGGACGTCTCACCAACGCGGTGCCGGGCAGTGACCTTGTCACCGAAGCTCAATTCACGGATTTCGAACTGCACGCCAAATTTCGCTATCCTGCGAAGAGCAACAGCGGAATCTACCTGCGCGGACGTTACGAGGTGCAGATTGAAGACAATTTCGGGAAAGAACCTGACAGTCATTTCATCGGTGGCGTGTATGGCTTCCTGACACCGCGTGTCAATGCAGCCCGGCGGGCCGGTGAGTGGCAGACGCTGGATATCACGCTGGTCGGTCGTGTTGTCACGGTTGTTCTTAATGGTGAGCCAATCATTGAACGGCAAGCCATTCCCGGCATCACGGGCGGTGCGATGGACAGCGACGAGGATAAACCCGGTCCAATTCTGATCCAAGGGGACCATGGTCCGATCGAATTTGCCGAGCTGGTGCTCACCCCCGCCAAGTAAGGGCTTCGGGCAAGAAGTAATGGTTCAAACACCAAAAACCAAACACCAAGCTCCAAGGAAGAACCAGATTTTAACATCGAAGTGGGGGAGAAGCTCCAAGTACCAGAGAAACAAAAAAGCACCAATCTTCAAGGTTCGGGGGAACACTGGTTGAAACACCAACATCCAAAGATCAAAGATCGAAGTTCCAAATACCCAAAGACCCAAGGATCATGCCTTCACAACGGGATCATCGCAGCAGTGAATTCACCGGGATGACCTCACTGGCTCTGATATCGCGCGTCAGGATCAGATTCACATTTGACAGCTTCAACTTTGTCACTTGTTCCACGGCCTTCGAGCCTGATTGAAAAGTCATCGCCTGCTGAATATCCGGAATCCACACGCCCTTTTCCGACAGGTAGCGTCGCGTCGCCGCTTCCTGGATTATCACGTTGGTGGAGCGACGACGCAGATATTGAGTGTCGTAGCTGGCTAGATCACCCGGAACGTTGGCGAATGGAAACACCGATTGCATGGGTCACTTTTACCCGACAATCAAACTGACTCAACAGAGGCAATGGCGGATCAAACGACAGGCTGCGTTTGGTTTTCCATGCCGGGGATTCCACAGTCAGGTCTCAGGTATGTTACCAAGGCCAAGCTTGGGGATGGCAGTCACTAATATCCAAGAACCAACTTCCAAGCTCCAGGGAAACACGAGTTGAAATACCAAACATCAAGATTCAAGGATCAAAGACCGAAGTTCCAAATACCCAAGGAACCAAGGACCCAAGAGCCAGACAAACACCAACGTCCAAGTACCCAAACATCCAACGTGCAAGCTCCAGAGAGGACACAGCCATTGACATTGATGTTGTAGAGGCCGCTCCGGCTTCTCGTTTTGGCGGTTGCGCTTTGTCCGCCTCCTTACGTCGTCGGCTATTCTTCACAATTGGGTTTGCAGGATTCCGGGATGGATTCGGGTCAGAAAAGCGACTATTTTTCTCTCGTGCTGAAAACAATTTCAGAAGTTGGCCCCGCAGGTGGCAAGGTCGGCGAAACCGAAGTATTGCAACTCGTCGCGCAGGCTTTGCGTGTGGCGGATTACGAAGGCAAACGCGTCCTGCTGATCGTGCCCGACCACACGCGCACTGCGCCTGTGGGCTTGTTGTTCAAGGCCATCTTTGCCCGGATCGGCGCGGCGACGAAGGAACTGGACGTGCTCACTGCGCTTGGCACCCATCCGGCCATGAGCGAGGAAGCGATTTGCAAGAGGCTGGAAATTTCAGTTGCTGAACATGGCGGGCAGTATTCCAAAGTACGCTTCTTCAATCACGAGTGGGACAATCCAGCGGCACTTACGGAAATTGGTTCGCTCACCTCCACCGACGTCAGCGAACTTACCGATGGTTTGTTCTCGATGGACGTGCCGGTCGAAATCAACAAACTCGTTTTCAAGTATGACCAGGTGATCATCGTCGGCCCCGTGTTCCCTCACGAGGTCGTCGGATTTTCCGGCGGGAACAAATATCTTTTTCCCGGCGTGGGCGGGCCCAAGATTCTCAATTTCTTCCACTGGCTCGGCGCGGTCGTCACCAATCCGATGATCATTGGCAACAAGTGGACGCCGGTGCGCAAGGTTGTTGATCGCGCAGGGGCGTTGGTGAAGGTGAACAAGGCATGCTTCGCGATGGTTGTTGCGCCGGACAAATCGCTCGCGGGGCTTTTTTTCGGCACGCCCGAGGGCGCGTGGGACGCGGCGAGCGAACTCTCAAAGCAGGTTCACATCGTTTACAAGGACAAGCCGTTCAAGACCGTGCTTTCAAAAATGCCGCCGATGTATGACGACCTCTGGGTGGCGGGCAAAGGCATGTACAAGCTTGAACCCGTGGTGGCCGATGGCGGCGAACTCATCATCTACGCGCCCCACGTCACGGAGATTTCCGTCACGCATGGCAGGGTCATCGAGGAGGTCGGTTACCATTGCCGTGATTATTTTCTCCAGCAATGGGACAAGTTCAAAGATCATCCCTGGGGTGTTCTTGCGCACAGCACGCACGTGCGTGGCATCGGCAGAATGGAGAACGGAATCGAGAAATGCCGCATCAAGGTCACCCTCGCCACTGGCATTCCAGAGCAACTCTGCAAAAAGATCAACCTTGGTTATCGTGATCCAAAAACGATTCGCACAGAAGATTTCACAAATCGTGAGGATGAAGGAATTCTCTTTGTGCCCAAGGCTGGCGAGATGCTTTACCACCTGAAGCAGCAGCCAAAATGGGCCGGCGGGAATTGAGCCGGTTGATCCAGATTGCGGGTCAGGCGTGGACGGCAGGTCTGGGAGTGCTGACCATCTGGCCGGGAAGTGCGAAGACCTCGTCAAACTGACTGTCCACGAATTTCACTGCGATCTGCACGCCGGTGAGGGCATGTTCCCGGGCAAAATCAATCGCACGTTGGGAGTGCTGGAAGTCGAGGGCTTCATAAGCGTTCGCAGTCCAGTTTCCCAGGCCACGGAGGTAGAGTTGTGTGCGCGCGTGCTGCAACAGAATTTTCATCGGACCTTAATGGGTTTGGTCAAGGCACGTCATCAACATGACGTCTTTGATCCAACACGAGACTAGCCAGTGCAGGGAATCTGGCAATCCGAACTTATCCGGACTTGTTGACAGAGTTATTCGCTACGTGTCGCCAGTCCAAGTCATATTGGGAAATCCGGACTGGAGAGTTTATTCGCCATAGAACCCGCACAGCAACAAGCTGAAGCAGGAGGCTGTGCCGGTGTCAGGATGGAACGGGATTGTGAGTCCCCTGAGTTTTGATGTGCGCGCACCGGTGTCTTTGACTACGCTTGGCGGCGTATGCGAATCCTGATTGCCACGATGACCGCCGGTGGCGGGCATCTTGCGGCTGCGGCTGCGTTGGAAGAAGCCTGGCATGCGATGCGTCCGCGTGACGTCATCGAGCGTGTTGATCTGTTGAAATTCTACTCGCCACTGCACCGCAAGATTCACTCGGACGGCTACGTCAAGCTTGTCGAACGTGCGCCCGAACTTTGGGGAATGGTTTTCAAAAAAACAGATGATCCCAAGGTCGCCCGTCGTTTGAACCGGCTGCAACAGCTTTTCCCCGGACGTTCCCGCTTGCGCTTTGTCAGGCACATCAAGCATTTCAAGCCGGACGCCGTTCTTTGCACGCATTACTCGCCGCTGGAAGTGCTCGGCGAAATGCGCCAGAAGAGCGGGGAGGCGAAAGGTCCATTGTGCGTGAGTGTGGTGACAGATTTTGAAGCACACGCCTTGTGGATGGATGGCGGTGTTGATTTGTACTGCGTGGCGGCGGAGGAAACCAAAGCCCGGCTTGTGGCTCGCAGCGCGGTGGCGACGGATGTTGTCTCGACGGGCATTCCCATTGCGGCAAAGTTCTCGGCGGTGATGAATGCGCAGTCAGTACGAAGGTCAATGGGGTTGCGCGACGACTTGCCGACGTTGCTGGTGTTGAGCGGAGGTTTCGGAATGGGGCCAGTCGGGAAGATTCTTGCGCAACTTGACCATGTGTCGGGCGACTTTCAGACGCTTGTGGTGTGCGGGCGAAACGAGGAGCTGCGACGTGAACTGGCCGCGCAGGATCGCAAACACCCGACCCGCGTGCTGGGTTTCGCCTCCAACATGCACGAACTGATGGGCGTCGCGGATTTGATCATCACCAAGCCGGGTGGCTTGACGACTTCTGAAGCTCTCGCGCTGGGCAAGCCTCTCCTGATTCTCGATCCCATTCCCGGCCAGGAGGCGGCCAACAGTGATTTCCTGCTCGAACGAGGTGCTGCCGTGAAAGTAAATCGAGTGGAAGACGTGCCCTATCGCGTCGGACAATTGCTGGGAACAAAAAAGCTCGGGGCGCTGTCGAAGGCGGCAAGACTCCTAGGCCGGCCGGATTCGGCGCAAGCGGTCTGCCGCGAAGTGCTGCGACGGCTCACGAACCCAACCTGAGTTTAGAGCTATGCACTTGATTCCACTTGGCCCATCGGACACGCTAAAGCGTGAACTCCAACGGTGGACAGGTTCGTCCTCGTTGGAGTTCAACCTTTAGGTTGTCCCTGTCTGCATGACGAGGAATCAAGTGCAAAGCCCTAACTAATTTTTCATGACGAAACCCACCCACATTGAACTTCCCGGCGTCGAGCCAATTCCAATTCTCTACGAAGACAGGTCCGTGCTCGCGATTGACAAGCCTCGGGGCTGGATGCTTGTGCCGTATTCGTGGCAGAAGACGAGTTGGAATTTGCAGGCGGCCATCGTGTCGTCCATCAGCGCGGGAGATTTTTGGGCGCGCTCGCGCGGGCTGAAATTCCTCAAGTTCGTACACCGGCTCGACGCGGAGACGACGGGCATTTTGCTTTTCGCCAAGAGTCAGGGTGCGGTGGAATCCTATTCCGAACTGTTCGAGGATCGTCGTATGGAGAAAACCTATCTGGCGGTGGTGGACAGTGTGCCGAAGCTGGACGAGTGGACCTGCACGCTGAAACTCGGTCCCGCTCCGGGGCAGATCGGTCGGATGAAGGTGGATGAGCGCGAGGGCAAGGAATCCGAGACGCGATTCCGGGTGTTGCAACGTCGCGAACGTTGTGCGCTCGTCGAGGCGCGTCCACTTACAGGTCGCACGCATCAAATCCGGATTCATCTTGCGGCGACCGCGGGACCGATTGTGGGCGATGACGTTTACGGTCGCCACAACGACGACGCCAATCTGGGGCTGCGCGCCGTCCGACTGGCATATGCCGATCCATTCACGCGGAAGCGTGTGGAGATTCGCGCCAGGATTGAAGATTTTTGCAGGGAGCATGGGTTTGAGATTCCGAAATTATGAGCAAAGTTTACGAAACTGAGATGGCTGTTTTCAAAACATCGGTGATTCACGGTACTGGTGGATTTGCGCGTTGCGATATTCCACCCGGGACACGCGTCATCGAGTACGTTGGCGAGCGGATAACGAAGGAAGAGTCCATGAGGCGGTGTCTGGCAGAAAACGCCTACATCTTCACGCTTACCGACGAGCATGATCTCGACGGCAACGTGCCGCATAATCCTGCGCGGTTCATCAACCACAGTTGTGCGCCGAACTGCGAGGCGGAGGATGACGGCGGACGCATCTGGATCGTGGCGCTCCGAGACATCAGGGCAGGGGAGGAGTTGAGTTTCAACTACGGTTACGATCTGGAAGATTACCGCGAAAACCGGTGTCTCTGTGGTGTGCCGGATTGCGTGGGATTCATCGTGGCGGAAGAATTCGTCGAACAGGTGAGAAGGCAGCAGTAATGCCGGGAGTGCCGGTATCTTGCCGTCGGGCCACCGTGTTCCACCTGAATCCCGCCAGAAAGACTGTGTTGCTTCCCGGGGTTGCTGGCAACGTGTCGAAGAAACGCATCAGCCGTTGCGTCGCTCAATTCCTTAGCTGCTCTTGTCCGCGACCAGTGCGCACCGGCGGGCGGAGGCTCGAATTCTTCATCAAGTTGCGTGCGTCGCCGATGAGTTGATCCCAATCCAGCGCAGGGCCAGGATCGTTTTTGTTGGTCTGGATGTGGTAATGACCAAGCACGCCCTGGTAGTTGTTCAATTGCTCATCGTCCAGTTTACGGAGAATCAGGTTTCCGTCCGGGTCGCGTGGGTAGTCGCAATTGATCTTCGGCAACACCTTGCAGAGGGCGGCGGTAAGGTGTGCGAGAGCTTTGTATTGCTCGGGCGTGAAATCGTATTGGGTCAGAGTCTCGCCCTGGACTTCGCCGGTGACGGGTTCGTTCCGGGCGGGACGACCAACGAAGTTTGTCGTCCGCACACCGCCGTCGCCGACATTTTCCGGAAGGGTGATGCGCGTTTTTCCCTGTTCATCCCTGCCGTACCATTTTTCGAGAGCGCTGCCTTCGAGCTGGCGGTAGGCGCCCATGTTTGCAATCTCGATGCCGACGGAGCGGGTGTTGGAGGTGGTGGCATGCCACGCGCGTTCCTTCACATCGAGCGTCTGATAAATTGTGCCGTCAATATCGAGCATGAAATGAACGCTCAGACAGCGGTAGTCATGCAACACTTTGAAGCACGTCCGGCTCACGCCGCACACGTCGAAGTGCAACACGAACTGATCCACCACACGTTGCAGCAACGGCAAATCCCATCCGCCTCCACGCACGCGCTCGATCTCCCCGGGTGTGAGTTCACCCTTGCGCAGGCTGTAACGGTTCGGGGTTCCCAAACCCTTCACTTCCTCTGACGATATTTTCCAATCCGAATTTTCGAACGGTGCAAATCGCCGTTCCACGCGATAGGCATCGTAACCGCCGGGATCGGTCCACAACACCACCGGTGTGCCTGTGTGGACATAGTGCCCTGCGACGACGATTTCATCGCCGGTGCGGAGCGCAATCGAGCCGACACGTGGTGGGAGCGTGGTGCAACCTGTGAGGACGACAATTACAAGCAGGGCAGCGGGAGCAGTAATTTTTGTCTGCATAAAGTCGTAATGAGTTCCGGGGAGGATGATGGAAGAAATGTCGGCCCAGTGTCGAGCCGGCAAAACAACCTGTCAGTGGATTGGGGTTATCCGCGCACGGCCCCGGAGCGCGGGCAAGTCTCCCGGCGAAACGCACGCGCACAAGTGCTGGCGGGTCGAGATGCGATACACACCAGATCACGGCCCTGTGGCGCGCAGCCAGACGCGGACCGTAATGAACTGGCTCGTGCCGTTTGGCCACGGAGCGACAACCTGGGAGAAGACGGTTTCAGTCAGGTTGTTGCCATCGTCCGTTACGGAAATCTCCTGGACATAATTCGTCCCGCTGTGCCAGGTGAGCAGGTCGTCAGACACCACCGCCTGATATGAGACATCCGTGGGTTCGATGCGGCGCGTGTAGGTGAATGTAATGTGAGTGCCGTTGGTGGGATTGGATTCGATGACGCTGACCAGCGGGGCGCCGGGTTCGCCGAATTTTGGATTCGTATTTGCCACGTATTCGACGAAGTTCATTCGCGTGTCGCTGTCAAAATCCGCGTCCTCGCCGCTGAGGTTTGGCAGCGTCAATTCCTCGAGTGTGAAGTTCGCTATGTTCCACATGCCGTAGGGCGAATCGTGAATCGTGACCGTGCCCGGACTGCTGCCGATGTAGTAGGCGATGTTGGTGAGAATGGTGCAGATGAACTGTTCGTCGCCTTCGGTGCGATGATCGAGGAACGGTACGATTGGATAGATGATGCTTTCAACTCCCGCTGCAAACGTCACCGAGTTCGTCAGCGGAATGTGCGGGAAATCCGCGCCGTTGCTGGCCGTGCCGCTGATGGCGAGGAGAACAGTGAGATTGAAATTCGTGTCGCCGACACGCGTGAACATGAGTTCCGCCGTATCCGGTCCGAGTTCAGCCGCATCGGAGTCCGTGGCGATGACGTTGACCTGCGTAGGCTCGGTCACGGTCACGTCCAGATCGTCGTAGGTTTTCACCTGTCCGTCATCGGCGATGAGACGGAACACATATTCTCCCGCCTGGGTAAACCAGACCGTGTTGCTGATGCTGTTGGCGTTCGTGATGACGACATTGGCCGGGCCGTCAACCTGCACCCAGGTTGTAGTGACAACGCCCGGCGGGTTGGGGCGGTTGTCATCGGTTACACTGGCAGGCAGGATCACGTCGGTGAAGATCGGGCAGGTGAAATTCGTGGGCACGGTCACCACGGCGCCGTAGTTCGTTGCCACCAGTCCACCCACCTCGGCGGCGTGGAGTGCGCGTGGAAACACGACGAGTTCGTCCACCAGCCCGCGCCAGGTGTTGGTCACGTCCGCCGCGCCTTTGCCGAAAATGAACTGCGGACAGTTGGTGACGAAGCCCTTCATGCTGACCCATTGTTTGCCGGGCTGATCCGGCCCGCCGTTGATGAAGAGCGCGGGTGCAAGGCCGTTGCTCCACGTCAGCGCAATGTGCTGCCAGTCGTTCGTTGTGGAATTGTTCGCACTCGCGTGCCGGGCTTTGGCTCGCGAGGTGACAAACGTGGCTTCGATCACGTTGGTGAAGGAACTGCACGATGTGGAGGGGCGCGTGCCGAGTGTCCACGTGGAGTTGGTTCCGCTGGAATCCGCCGTGAACATGCCGAGCGCGGGGTTGGTGGCGGCGGGCCTGACCCAGAACGAAAGCGAGAACTGTTTCCGGCCATTGAGCAGCGCGGAATCCACCAGTTCACGGACAAAGTTATTTGTGCCGTTCAGATTCAGCGCGCGTCCGGAGATGCCGTTGGTGACGCGGCTGGCGGGGCCGACGATCACGCCGGTGTGTCCGTTGCCGGAACTGTCGAGGACGTTTGCCCCCGAAGCTTCGTCGAACGTCCAGTGCAGGAGATTCGTCGAGAGACGTCCGAGCGTGTCCACCATCACCGTCACGTCCGCGTGGCTGCTCAACAACCCGTCGTCCGCAATGAGCCGCAGCACATACACGCCGTCGTTCGAGAAACTGACGGTGTTCGTGAACTGGTTGGTGGTGCCGTAGGAATACGTCTCCGCCCCGCCCACGTTCGTCCACGTCAAGCTGACGGGCGGATTCGTCACGCCGTTGTCAATGACCATCGCCTCAAGGATCATGTTCGCGTTCGTGCCAAGGAGATAAACCAGGTCCGAGGTCGGGCTGGTGAATTTTACGATGGGCGACCGGTTCGATCCCGCGTCCGCGATGGTCACAACCGCGTTGCTTGGGGACAGGATGGTGTAGGCGGGGTCAGGCACTATCACGGCGGTGACGGTTTCGGAGGGTTCGATCACGAGTTCGTTTGTCGGCGAGATGTAGAGATCAATCGCCGTGATGCCACAGTTAAAAAAGACATTCGTGGCGAATGGCGGATAATCCACGCCGTAGGCCGCCGTGCCGCCAATACTCAGGCGTGCGGTGAATTCATAATCGGGATTGCCGCCGCGTTGCACTGTGAGAATGCCCGGGTCTTTCTGGCCTTCGACAATGTCCGTCGCGTTCGCCACGAGCCTGAGCATCGGCTCGTCGTCCATGATCGTCACAGTATCCGTCGTGGGAGCGCCGAGCGTGTAGGCTGCGTTGGGCTGCAGGGTGATCGTGACCGTCTCCGGTCCTTCGACGAGCGGATCGTCCAGCGGCGTGATGGGAAGCTTTGCCGTGAGAACGCCGGCGGGAATGACGAATGAATTTGAAATGGCTGCGTAGTCCACGCCGTTGCTGGCTGTGCCGGTGATCGTGAAGAAAACCTGGAGCGGGGTGTTCGTCGTGCCAAAGCGCGTGAACGTGAAATCGCCAGGATCAGTGTCGCCTGGTTCGGAGGCGTCAAAGTCGCTCGCGTCCAGCCACACGCGCTGGTCGTTGTCCTGGATGGTCACGGTGGCCGCAGACGGAAACGCCACGCGATACGTTTCGCCCGCAGTCAAAGCGACAACGACCGTCTCCTCGCCTTCGATGGCGGAGTCGTTGACCGGCGTGACGAGCAGGGTGGTTGAAGACTGGCCGATGGGGATGGTCACGAACGAAGGCAGCGCAGCGTAGTCCGCTCCGCTGCTTGCGGTGCCGGCGATGGTGAGTGGAATCGTCAGCGCGCCCGTTGTCGAACCGCTTCGCGTGAACACAAACGCGCCGTTGCCGCCGCCTTCAACGGCGTAGGGCTGGTTGGTGGATGTCACGACCACGTCCGGCAACGTGTCGGGATCGTTGTCGGTGATGGTGATGGTGGCCACGTTTGGTGCAACAAGCTTTGAACCCGGCGCGGAGAGCAGGGTAATCTTTACGGTTTCGGCAGGCTCGACTGTGAGATCATTGACAGGCGTGACGGGCAGGTCCACGAAGGTTGCACCGGCGGGGATGGTTGCGTTTGTTCCGACGCTGGCGTAGTCGGTGGGCGCGCTTGCGGTGCCGGTGATTTCAAAATTCACCTGCAACGCCGCGTTCGTCGCCCCAATGCGCGTGATGCGGAAATTTCCGGCCGTACCGGTTTCGGATGCGGTGGTCGCAGTTGCCGTCACACTCACGGAAGACGAATCGTCGTTGATGATGGTGTAGGTGTGGATTTTGATCCCATCCAATGTGGCTCCAATGGGATTGAAGAGCGCGATGCGGATGGTTTCGTTCGCTTCGTTCGTGGTGTCGTTGATGATTGTGAGTGGAATGGACAGCGCGCGGTCGCCCGGATCAAACGTCAGGGGCGGCGGGGGCAGGGAGTAGTCGGCGGGCGATGCCGTGCCGCCGATGACGACGTAATCCACGGTGATCGGTACAGCTGACGTCATGCTGAGAGAAACTCCAATGCCGGGCGATTTGTTCTCCTCCGCGCCCGACGCGCTGAAGCTGAAGCCCACGGCGGGAACATTGGACAGGTCTTCATCCACAATGAACGCCCGGGCCTGTCCGGGCGCCGTGATGTTGTAGTTTGTCGAAGGCAGTATCGTGACGATGACTGTTTCATCCGGCTCCTGGTGCAGATCATCGAACGCAATCAATTCGAGCGTCACAGAACTTTGGCCGTCCGGGATGATGACGGGATTGTCGAAAGGCACATAATCCGCGCCGCTGATGGCGGTGCCGTTGATGGCGAGATTGACCGTGAGGTCGCCGTTGATAACCGGGCCGCGTGAGATCCGAAAACTTCCCGTGTCTTCGCCCGGCTCGGTCGCGGTGGCATCCAATACTGCAACGCTGACTGAAGCCAGTTCATCGTCGCGAATGAACATCTTTGCCAGGCCGGGTCTGTCGACGCTGTACGCAACGTTCGTGACAAGAGTGATGAGGACGGATTCATCGCCTTCAAGCAGTGCGTCGTCGAGCGGCGACAACATGAAGTCTGCCGACGTGGCTCCGGGAGGAATTGTGACGGCACCGGGAAGCGGCGTGTAATCCAGACCGCTCGTGGCCGTGCCGTTGGTCGTGTAAAAAACCACGAGGGCGGAGGTGAGATCGCCGTCGCGCTTCACGGTGAAAATTCCCGGGCCTCCCGTTTCCGATGCGCCCGAGCCGGTGGGGAAAATTGTCACAGTCGTCACGTCGTCGTCGGTGATGGCGAGTTGTGCCGTGGAAGTGCCGAGCGTGTACGCTGCGTTGGGAGTGAGCGTGACGCTGACGGTTTCGTCGGGTTCAACAAGTTTATCATCGAGCGTTTTGAACTGGATCGTTGTTGTCTCCGCGCCGGCGGGGAAGATCGCGACGCCCGCGAGAGAACCGTAATCCGTCCCTCCAGTTGCCGTTCCCGCGACAGAATAAAAAACCGTGAGAGGATTCCGGGTGTTGCCTGCGCGCGACAGAAGAAACGTGCCCCGATCCATGCCGTTTTCGGGAACGGTCGGTGTCACCGTGGACACGGACACCGATGGCTGGCCTGCGAGGTCGTCGTCCAGAATCTTCACCGACGCCGCGCCGGACAATGCGACGATGTAGTTTGTATCGCTGACAATGTAAAGCGACGCCACTTCATCCACCTCGGTGATCGTGTCGCCGACGGTTTGAAACGCCAGCGTGACGCTCTGTGCCCCGGCAGGAATGGTGAGTGTGTTCAACGCCGGGCCGAGCACCGCCGGAGTGAGCATGAAATCGCCGGTGGTCGTCACGCCCGGAATGTGCAGCGTGGCGGAGTCATCCGTGCCGGAAAGGAAAACCTTCACCGCGAGGTCGTTGGTGATCTCGCCCGTGCGCGTGACCTTGAAATAGGTGATGCCGCCCGTTTCCGGAACGGCGTTCGTGCCCGCCTCGACGCGTACGGTTGGGAGCGCGCTGGCGAGGAAGTCCGTGTGCGTGCGGTTCGATGTGACTGTGAAGGGGTTTTCCCAGACGAGATTGGTGAACGTGCAGCCGTATTTGGTCGCTTCGAGAAAGTAGTCGCCGTTCAAGCCTGTGAGGACATAGCTGCCGTCGCTGTCCGTGTAACAGATGATGTTGTTTGTAATGTCGCCAACCCTGGCGCCCTCGATGGGATCGTCATTCGCGTCGAGGACAACGCCGGTGACTCGAAAACCCGTCGGCCCGCCCACGGTGGCGATGACGTTCGCACTCGCGACACCGCCGCGCATGTCGCTCACCTCGCAACGTACGACGTGTTCACCCGGCTGCGACCAGCTCTTGAACGTCCACGGCTGGTTGTTTGTGGAAAAACTCCCGTCATCAAACGTCCAGGCGTACGCGAGCGAATCACCGTCCAGATCAAAAGCGGTCGCGTGAAAATGCACGAGTTCGCCGGGCGCGGCGTTGGTAGTGTCCACCTCCACATCGAGCCAGGGCGCCCAGTTCGGCGTTGGATTGCCGGTGGTGACGCGTACATCAATCCACGTGTCCGTCCCCGCCGTGCCGCGGGCGATTGGTGTAATGTGAACGCCTGCCGCCGCGTCGGTGAACGTGCGGCCGATCACCAGCGGCGAGTCGTTGAGTGTGGAAGTGTCCGGCGAGGTGTCAATCAACTGCGTGCCGCCGTTGCTTTCCTCCCAAGGCGACCAGTTGAGTTGAACGCCGTTTTGCAGATGCGGATTTGAGGTGGAAAAATTCTGACGAAACTCGATCCAGTAATCACGACCGTAATCCTTCACCACCTTGGCCGCGTAGAATCTGCCGTCCTGACGCGTTGGAGTGTCGTACGGAAACACGCGGCACACGCCGCCATTGGTAAGCGTCTGGACGGCGATGTCGGGAAGCCAGTCGAGAATGTTTTTGTGCATTGTGTTGAACTGGCGGCTGCCTCCGCCCGCCGCGCCCATCGTGTCGAAGACATTTCCGTATTCCCGGTTCGTGCCCGTGCCGATGGCGCTGGTGTTGGTTGTATCCCAGAAGTTCGCGTGCCAGAGGCCGTAGTTGTGGCCGAGTTCGTGGACGGTCACGCCCTCGCCCATGCTTTGCAGCCAGGTGCCCTTGCCGTGAACCGCGCCCAGTCCGCCAAAATCATATTCCGGCACGCTGGTGAACGCGGCGATGTCCAGATCGTAGTTTGCCGTTTCGAATCCCGCGTTCCGCGCCGCACTCCGCGCCGCGCTCATCAACGCGCCCGGGCCGGCGGTGCTGTACCAGTTCTTGGTTTCCGGCAGTGTCATCAGCGGTGTGACGGTCGGCGACAGCGACGTGACGTCGTACGAACCTGTCGTGTAGAAATCATTCACGTCATCCATCACGTCGTAAGCCGCCGCCTCGGAGATCGGCTCGGTGAGGTCGTCGGGAAAATTGAGGCGCATGTAGAGGACATTTTTCCTGCCGTGTGTCCATGCGTTGTTGCCGGCGGTGGCGAGCGAGCCATTGCCGCCGTTGCTCCCGCCGCTGGCTGCGAGCAGCAGGCGCTTGTTCACCATCCGCGCGTGATCCGTTCCGCAGAAGAATTTTATCTCGCCGCCCACGTCCGCCGCCACCTGCTGTTGCCGGTAGTCCGAGGGCTGGCTCGAAACGCCACAGATCAAATCCGGCGTCTGGCCGCGTTCCTTTTCGAGCGCTTCCGCCTCTTTCAAACTCAGGATGCGAATGGCATCCGCGCTCACGGCCATTTTTCCGCCAAGCACGATCCCGTGAAGCGAAATTCCCGGCCGCGAAACCTGACCTTTGCGCGGGCCATACACGAACGCGATGAATTGCTTTCCATCCACGGTGGCCTCGCGATACGTTCTCGTTGCGCCACGATCAAAATCCGTTGCCACGGCCACGGTCAAATCCCCGCGTCCGTCCACCCACTGCTCGAAATGCCTTGTGATGCGCGGCGGCAACGCGAGCCGCCATTCGTACGGCACGGCAAGGCTGATCGCTGTCTCGGGATCGGTTTCGATGAGTTCGAGCATCGCCTTGCGACGTTTCCATGCGAGTGCTTCGCCGTGCGCAAGGCTGGCCGTGGTGTCACCGGAGAGAAATTTCGCCGCCCAGAGCGAGAAGTTGCTGACGGCGTTGTTGGTTGATTCAAAACCGGGTGGCGAATTTGCAGCGGACGCACCCGGCTTGAGAGCGGAGGCAACCTGGTTGGATGAAATTGAACCTGCCTGGTTGCGGAGAAGATTCGTTGTGCCGGAGACGGAATCAGAACTGGAAACGCTGCGACGGTTTGGGGCAGATCGTGGGTAAAGAAATACCATCAGCCCGAAGGCTGCTACGATCACCAGCAATACGGCGATGCGCTTCACAAAACCCTTTCGACGAATGGGAAACCTTCATTCATTAGGCATCAATCCGGTCGCGCCGTCAATTATGGAAACAAAGAAGTTTGTCATGCACGGAGGGTGTCGCACCCCCAATTTACCATTGACCCTTTTTCCGTTACCGAAAAAACTGCCAGCCGCATGAAGCGGGTGTCGTCAATCTGCCCCGGTGGTTGACTGGCGCGCTGGAAAATGATTGACCTGGGTCAATCCAGAGTCTTGCCATGTGTAATACTATCTTGCACGAATGACCTTTTCAGTGACAAGTGCCGGCCACCGGCTGACATGTTCCATGGATGACGTGACGCGAAAACTCAGCATGGTCGCGCTGGCGACATTGGCGGTTCTGCCGTTGAGCGTCGCCAGGGCGCAGGGCGTCGAGACGTACGAGCAACCGCCGATCAATTACTCCACCACGGAATCGCGCGACCCGCTCGTGCCGCTGCTCACGCGAATGGCGAACGGGGAAAAGGTCTTTGCCGGTCCCGCAAGAGAAGTCGTGCAGCGTCTCTTGAAGGAACTGCACATCCCGGTCGAAAGCCAGGTGCTGGTCTTTTCAAAGACGAGCTTCCAAAGATCCCGGATTCGTCCCGATCATCCGCGGGCGGTTTATTTTTCGGACACCTGCTATGTGGGCTGGGTGCCGGGTGGTTTGATTGAGGTGGCGGCCGTGGATCCGCAACTCGGCCCGGTCTTTTATGGGTTTGATCCCAACGAAACCGAACCGAAGTTCACCCGGAACAACGATTGCCTGAGCTGTCATGGAGGATCGTTCGTTCGCGGCATACCGGGTGTGTTTGTCCGGTCGGTGTTCACCGACGGCGACGGAGAGATGTTGTTGCGCCACGGTTCAGAGGTGGTGGATTTTCGCACGCCTTTCACGAATCGCTGGGCCGGCTGGTATGTAACCGGAAAACACGGTACGGCGTTGCATCGGGGGAATGTTTTCGCCCGCGAACAGGACGCCGAACTGGTGGTGGATTTTAAGCGCGGGGCAAACGTTTCTGATCTGTCTCCATTCTTTGAAACGAAGTCCTACCTCACTGCGGGCAGCGACATCGTGGCGCTGATGGTATTCGAGCACCAGACAGCCATGCAGAACACATTGACCCGCGCCTCGCACGATTGCCGTCGCATGCTGGCCTACCAGAAAAATCTCCAGGTGGACCTCAAAGAACCGGTGACCACAGAACCGACCTACGAAAGCGTCAAGCGTGTGTTTGACAGCACGGCCAGGGATGTGGTGGACGATCTCCTTTTCAAGGGTGAGGCGCGTTTGCCCCAGGGAATCCAAGGCTCGGCATCATTTCAGAACGCCTTTCGCGCGGAGGCACGCCGGGACCGCGATGGGCGTTCGCTCAAGGACTTTGACCTTCAAGGCAAACTGTTTCAGAACCGCTGTAGTTATCTCATTTATTCGGAAAGTTTCCTTTTGCTGCCCGAAATCTTGAAACAAAAGGTTTACGCCCGGCTCGTTCACGCGCTCCACCCGACCCAGCCCGACCCGCAATATGCCTATCTTGGCGCGGACGAACGGCGACGCATTTCCACCATACTCCAACAGACGCACCCCGAGTTTCGCAAAGCCAGCGGCCTGTAACCGTGGACTGCCGGGGCGCAGACCGCCGGGTCCGCGAGACCCTGACCACACCCAAAACCGGCAGGATTACAAGCAATCGAAGTCTCGCGGACCCGGCGGTCCGCGCTCCGGCGCGCCTGATTCCAATTTCATAACGCTTGCCAAATGCGTTTGCTTCCTTAGATTGTGCGCCCGTTTGTCATCATTTATATGGACCTAGAACACAGCTTGAATTTCTTGCTTGGCATGGCGCAGCCGGCGACCAATGCCCAGCCGGATCCCGTGCGCGACATCCTCGGCCTTGTCGGGCCGCTCCTCTGCATCGTGGTGGTGTTTTACTTCATGGCCATCCGTCCTCAGAAGAAACGTGAACGTGCCCATACCGAGTTGCTCAAGTCTGTAAAACGCGGCGACAAGATCGCCACCAGCGGCGGCATCATCGGCTTTGTCACCTCCGTCAGCGAAAAAACCGTCACCATCCGTTCCGTGGACTCAAAGCTGGAAATCAGCAAGACTGCTGTGGCTGAAATCACCGAGCGTGGCGCTGCCGACTCCAAGGAATCCTGAAATTATTTACCCATGACTCGAAACAACAACTTGCGGGCGCTCATCGTGGTGGCTGTGGTGGCGTGGTCACTTTACAACCTTTACCCGCCCACGCCCCGGGACCTCGTGGAACATTTCCGCACGCACGCGCGTAATTCTGACGCCACGCTCTCGAACATTGTGGAAACGGCGCGCTCGCTCCAGAAGGATTCACCGGAGCGGCCTTACTACAATCTCAAGACCGCCGTCGGCACGAACGATCTCGCAAAATATTTTCCCTTCCCCGAGCTGAAGAACGAACTCAACCCGAACAATTACATCCTTAACCGCCTTCAAGCCGAGACTGCGGGCAAGATCAAGCTGGGCATTGATCTTCAGGGCGGTACGTCGTTCATCGTGGCGATGGACACTAACAAGCTGGTTTCTGTTGAGAACTATACAAACGAGCAGGGAGTTGCGATCAGCCGCACGAACACAGTTCAGGGCGCGCTTGAAAATGCCGTCGAAGTGTTGCGCAAACGCGTGGATCGCTTCGGTGTGGCCGAACCCATCATCCGTCCGGCAGGCGACAACCAGATTGAGGTCCAGTTGCCGGGGCTTTCGCAGGACGTGAAAGAGAGCGCACAGCAGGCGATTCAAAAGGCGGCGTTTCTTGAATTCCGCCTTGTGCATGAGGACAGCGACGCGATCCTCCGGGAAGGGAAGCCAGTTCCTCCGGGCTGTGAAATACTCAAGCGCAAGTATCGCAGCAAGACCGGTGTTGAGTCCATGGATCAATACGTCGTCAAACGCAGGCCCGAGCGCGGACTTACCGGCAGCATCGTCAAAAACGCGGGCGTCAGGCCTGACGATCTTGGGCGTCTGGAAATTGATTTCACACTGACCTCGGACGGCGCGGCACTGTTTGGCGAAGTGACCAGGGACAACATCGGACGCAAACTTGCCATTGTGCTCGACGGCGATCTTCAGTCCGCGCCGGTGATCAACAGCGCCATTGAAACGGGTCGCGGCTCGATCAGCGGCGGCAACGATGGCTTCGCGCCCAAGGAGGCATTTGAACTGGCAACAGTCCTCCAGAATCCGCTCAAGGCTCCGCTCAAGCTGGTTTATTCCACGGATGTTGACCCCACGCTCGGCAAGGATTCCATCCACAGCGGAATCAAGTCCGCCATCATCGGTGTCATTCTCGTCGCGGCCTTCATGCTCGTGTATTACATGCTCGCGGGCGTTGTGGCCAACGCGGCGTTGATGGTGAACATCGTCATTCTTCTCGGCGTGATGTGCTCCATCGGCACCACGCTCACCTTGCCGGGCATCGCGGGCATCGTGCTCACCATCGGCATGGCGGTGGATGCGAACGTACTTATCTTCGAGCGTATCCGGGAGGAGCTTGCGGCGGGCAAATCCATCCGTGGCGCTCTCAATGCCGGTTACGACAAGGCTTTTGGCACGATCTTCGACTCAAACCTGACAACACTGATCGCCTCCGTGATTCTCATCATCATGGGCACCGGCTCGGTCAAGGGCTTCGGTGTGACGCTGACCATTGGTGTGACCGTGAGCATGTTCACCGCATTGTGGGGCACGCGCCTCATCTTTGACTGGTTGCTGGAAAAGAATCTGCTCAAGAATCTCAACATGATGCACCTGATCCGTGGCAGCAAAATTGACTTCATGAAATTTGCCATGCCTGCCGCAGTCGCCTCCTGGCTGCTGATTCTCGCGGGCAACTTCTATGGCATCGGTTTCCGGGGCAAGGATGTGATGGGCGTGGAATTCACCGGTGGTGAACAGATTATTTATTCGTTCGATCAGACCAAGAATTTCGAGGCTGAAAAGATCAAGACCTCCGTGGCTTCGCTGAAGCTCGGTGAACCCATGGCCGGTTTCCAGAAGGATGCCACCGGGACCACCCGGACGCTGGCTGTGACTGTGCGTCTGCTGGGTGACACTGAAAAGAAGGACGAGAATATTTCCGAACTTGTGACAAAAAAACTTCAGGCGGATTTCCCTGATGCCGGGTTCAAGAAGGCTGGTGGTTACAAGGTCGGAGCGACGATGGGCGCGGAAATCCTCGACACGGCGATTGTTGCCGTCGTGCTCGCGCTGTTTTTCATCCTCGTTTACGTCGCGTTTCGCTATGAATTCTCATTCGCCGTCGGCGCTGTCATCGCCATCATTCACGATCTGCTGATGACCACCGGCTGGTATTTCCTCGCGGGTCGCGAATTAAATGCGACCACCGTGGCGGCGTTGCTGACGATCATCGGTTTCTCGATCAACGACACCATCGTGATCTTTGACCGCATCCGCGAAGACCTGAAACTGGGCATCCGGGGTTCGTTCCGCGACATCATCAACCAGGCGCTGAACCAGACGTTGAGCCGCACGATCATCACCTCCGGCACGGTATTCCTTGCCACGGCGGCGCTCTATGGATTCGGCGGCGGCGCGGTGAACGACTTTGCGTTCACGTTCCTCATCGGCATTCTCACCGGCACCTATTCCTCGATTTACATCGCCAGCGCCTGGGTGTTGTGGCGTTCCAAAGGCCATCGTCCGGACATCGGTGGCCCAACCGCCGGCATCCAGCCCGGAACGGGCGCGGAAGCCAAGGCTTGATTTGCCTTTCCGTTCCAAATCCTGCTCTTAATCTTTTGCTTAATCCCCGGTTGCCGGGGATCAAGATCAAGAAAAAGATTATGATTGAGAACTGCGGTGTGCTCACAGCGTCCTGACCCATGCTTGGAATCATTGAAATCACCGCTTGGCACTGGGCCGGTTTCATCGCCTGCGTTCTGTTCTTCCTCGCGCTTGATCTCGGCGTCTTCCACCGGCAGGCCCACGTCGTCAAGTTCAAGGAAGCCTTCGGCTGGACCGCGCTGTGGGTGACGGTGTCATTCTGCTTCGGTCTGATCATCGGTCCGGCGCTCATCGGCGGATGGGAAAAGCAGGACTCCGTTGAATTCGTCACCGGTTACATCATCGAGTTGTCGCTCTCGATGGACAACGTCTTCGTCATCGCGCTCATCTTTGCCTACTTCCGCGTGCCGTTGCAGTTTCAGCACCGCGTTCTCTTCTGGGGCATCATAGGCGCGCTCGTGATGCGGGGTGCGTTGATTGCAGCGGGAGCAGCCATCATCAAGGAGTTTTCCTGGACGCTTTACCTGTTCGGTGCGTTTCTCCTGTTCACAGGCATTAAGATGTTGTTTGTGGATGACGACGGTGTGCATCCGGAAAAGAACCCGGTTCTGCGCACGGCCAAAAAGTTCTTTCCGGTCACCTCCGAACTTCATGGACAGCGGTTCAGCGTGCGCGAAGGCGGACGGTTGTTTTTGACGCCGCTGGCCCTAGTGCTTCTCATGGTGGAAACGACCGACCTGATTTTCGCGCTCGATTCCATACCCGCCATTTTCGCCATCACCACCAAGCCGTTCATCATTTTCACGTCAAACGTCTTTGCCATCCTCGGTCTGCGCTCGCTTTATTTCGTGCTGGCCGGTGCGATCGAGTATTTCCGCTACCTCAAGGTCGGCCTCTCGTTTGTGCTCGTGTTCATCGGAGTCAAGATGCTCATTGCGCCGCACGGCGACGGACCTCACAAATGGTTTCAGGCGGAAATAAACAGCAATGTCTCGCTACTCGTCGTGGGCGCGATCATCATTACTTCAATCGCCCTATCCGTGGTGGCGGGTCGCCGTGAGAAACGCAGTGCCCGCCAGCCGGACAAGGCCAAACGATGAAATATCGCTGGATGCCGGCACCGCCGCAGCCGTTGCTCACGGAGAAACTTTCCACCACGCTCGGCATCACGCCCCTGCTCGCACAGTGCCTGGTCAATCGCGGACTTAGTGACGCCGAAGCCATTGAGCGCTTCCTCAATCCCAAACTCAAATCGCTCGCCGATCCCTTTCTGCTTCCCAATATGGAAGCCGCAGTGGTGCGGTTGCTCGCGGCTCGCGAACGGTCCGAACCGGTTGTCATCTTTGGCGATTACGACGTGGACGGCGTGACCTCGAGCGCGTTGCTCATCGAAGTGCTCCGTGCCATCGGATGGACGGTGCACAGCTTTTTACCTCGTCGCATGGAGGAAGGGTATGGCCTGACGCGCGACGGTGTTGAGAACTGCCTGAACCAATTTCCAACCACGCTGCTGCTCGCCGTGGACTGCGGCTCAACGGCGTTTGAAACCGTTGCGTGGCTCAAAGGACGTGGCGTGGATGTCATCGTCCTGGATCATCACCAGATTTCCAATCCGCCGCCCGCCGCCGTGGCGCTCGTCAACCCGCAGATGACTCCGGACTCCGGACTCCGGACTCCGGACTTCAAGGAGCTTTGCTCCGCCGGCCTCGCATTCAAGCTGGCACACGCACTCGTGAAACGCGGCCGCGAACTTGGCCTGCCCGGTGCGTCAGCGTTTGAACTGAAACCGCTGCTTGACCTCGTCGCGCTGGGCACCATTGCCGACCTCGTCCCGCTTACAGGCGAGAATCGCATTTTTGTTTCCGTGGGAATGGAGCGGCTGAAAAACACGGATCGGCCCGGGTTGGTCGCGTTAAAGAAAGTCTCCGGAACAAACGCGGACATGCGTGCGCACGAAGTCGGCTTTCAACTCGCACCCCGGCTTAACGCCGCAGGCCGCCTCGAAACCGCCGAGGCAGCGCTCAATCTTCTGCTCGCCAACTCGCTCGAAGGCGCAATGCCCATGGCGCAACTGCTCGATTCGCAGAATCGCGAGCGACAAAGCATCGAGCGCGGCATTTCGGACCAGATCGTAGGTGCGGTGCGTGCGCGGTTCAAGCCGGAAACGGATTTCGTGATCGTTGAGGGTCAATTGCTCTGGCACATCGGCGTTGTGGGCATCGTCGCCTCCCGCGTGCTCAATGAATTTTACCGTCCGACGATCATCCTTGGCGGTGACAGCGACAACTGGCGCGGCTCGGGCCGCAGCATTGTTGGGTTTGATCTCGCAGCCGCGCTACGCGAGTGCAATGACCTGCTCGTGCGTCACGGCGGTCATGCAATGGCCGCCGGGTTGACGATCCACCCGGATAATCTGGATGCATTTCGCAAGCGGTTGAATGAAGTCGCGCGGCGCGAGATCAGGCCGGACCAACTGCAACCGCCGTTGCGATTGGATGCCGAAGTGAAGCTTCACGACGTCTCGCTGGACACCCTTGCGGAGCTGGATCGCCTAAATCCGACGGGGCAGGGGAATCCCGCGCTCCAATTCTTTGCGCGCAATGTCCGGCACAACCGCCCGCTGATGCGCATGGGTAATGAGAAGCAACACGTCAAGATGTGGATCACGGACGGAAAGACAACGCACGAAGCCGTCTGGTGGCGTGCGGGGCAGGGATCATTGCCGGTGGGTGAATTCGATCTCGCCTTCGCGCCGCAGGTGAATGAGTTCAATGGACGCCGCTCGGTGCAGTTGAAGGTGCTGGACTGGCGTCCGGTGTGAGCCGGAGTGTGCCTGTCCTCGGGCGCAGCAGCGTGAGCATTTGTAGAGCACGCGATAATTCGACGCCGGTCGTTCTTCCAATGTTGCTGCGCCCGAGGACGGGCCCACCCCCGATTGCTTCGCTCAGAACTCGGCCATTCCAAAAAGGTGATTTGATCTTCGTCTCGGAAATCGCAACAATCCGCCTCGCTCCCGTGGAGCAGAAACCAATTTTACCAAACAACCATGAGCACGAATTCACAGATCACTCTCGGCATCATCGTCGGCAATCGCGGCTTTTTTCCTGATCACCTTTGCGATGCAGGTCGCAGGCAGATTCTCGCCACGCTGGAGAAACTCGGTATTGGCGCGGTGATTCTCGACACCGCTGCCACCAAGTTCGGCGCGGTGGAATCCATGAGCGACGCCCAGAAGTGCGCCGAGTTGTTCAAGGCAAACGCAGGCAAGATTGACGGCATTCTCGTCACGCTGCCGAACTTTGGTGACGAACGTGGCGTGGCCAATGCCATTCGTTGGTCTGAACTCAAGGTGCCGGTGCTCATCCACGCGTTCAACGACGATCCGAAAACGATGACCATCAAGGACCGGCGCGATTCCTTCTGCGGCAAGATGTCCGTCTGCAACAATCTTCGCCAATACGCGATTCCGCACACGCTCACGCGCCTGCACACGGACGGCCCGGATACGAGAACGTTCGCCGCCGATCTCCATGATTTCGTGATCACCTGCCGCGTGGTTCGAGGCTTGAAGAATTTCCGCATCGGGGCACTTGGCGCGCGGCCCACGGCGTTCAACACGGTTCGTTACTCGGAAAAACTTCTCGAACAATCGGGCATCAGCGTCGAGACGCTCGACCTGTTCGAACTGTTCGGCTGGATCAACAAGATGAAGGACAGCGACAAGGTCGTGAACGAGAAGCTCGCGGAGATTCAGCGTTATGTTTCAGCGAAGTCCGTTCCGCCCATCGCATTGCTGAAGATGGCGAAATTCGGTGCGGCAGTGGACAAGTGGATGAAGGAAACGCGCCTCAACGCCACGGCGATCCAGTGTTGGACGGCAATGGAGGAATTTTTCGGCGTCGTGCCCTGCACGCTGATGAGCATGATGAGCAACATGGGCCTGAGCAGCGCGTGCGAGGTGGATGTGGTGGGAACCGTTTCGATGTATGCGATGGCCGTGGCGAGCGGCAAGCCGAGCGCGCTGGTGGATTGGAACAACAATTACGGCACAGACCCGGACAAGGCTGTCATTTTCCATTGCTCAAACCTGCCCAAGGATTTGTTTGTCACGTCCGGCGAGGACGCTCCGGTGATGGACTTCCAGGAAATCATTGCGGGCACTGTTGGCAAGGAAAACACCTACGGCACGGTGGTGGGACGTCTGGCCAAGGCGCCGCTCACGTATCTGCGCGTCAGCACCGACGATTCCGCTGGCAAGGTGCGCGCCTACATCGGGGAGGGCGAACTTACGGATGACCCGCTCAAGACATTTGGTGGTTACGGTGTGGTGAAGATTCCCGATTTCCAGAAATTGCTGCGTTACATCTGCGAAAACGGATTCGAACATCATGTCGCCGTCAACCCGACCCGTGTGGCGGCTGGCACACGCGAGGCGTTGAGCAAGTATCTGGGCTGGGATGTTTATTGCCACGGGTAGCACGGAGCGCGGACCGCTGAGTCCGCGCAATCCTGCGGCTTGTTTTCAGACAAAGATTGATTCTGTTTTGGAACACGCGGACCCGGCGATCTGCGTTCCGTTCGTTTAATTCATTCTGGAAACTCGCTAACACTGGTGTTAAACCTTTTACGTGTTCGGTCTATTCAAGAAGTCGAATGACGACAAACCCTCGCAGCCGGGGCCGTTTGGTCGCTTTCAATTGCAGGAACTCGTCAACAGCGGCGGCATGGCGGAGATCTGGCTCGCGACGGATTCCAAGCACAAGAGTCTCGCAATCCGCCGCCTCCATCCGCAACTGACTTCCGATTCACTCTCCAAGAAACGGTTTCTCCAGGGTTGCGAAGTGATGCAGAAAATCCCCGATCACAACTGCATCATTGGCTACGTCGAGCATGGCAAGATTGACGGACGGCTTTATTGCGCGATGGATTACGTGGAAGGTGCCAACCTGAAGGAACTGCTTGCGCGTCATGATCCCGTGCTCCTGGAAAACGTCGCGCAGATCATTTTGGACATGGCTTCCGGGCTGGAGCACATGCACGAGAACGGTTTCATGCACCTCGATTTCAAACCCGAGAACGTCATCGTGACACGCAACGGCAGCGTCCGACTGGTGGACTTCGATCTCGCGCAGGAGATTCCCGAGGAGCCCTTCAAGCTCAAGAAGAATCCGGGCACACCGAACTACATGTCGCCCGAACAGCTCTCCGGTCAACCCATTGACCAGCGCGTGGACGTGTTCGCCTTTGGCGTGACTGCGTATGAATTGCTGACGAACGAGCAACCGTTTCCCGGCGATGCCTCGGCTGAGATTTTGAATTGTCAGACGAACCGCACCAAGTTCAAGACGCCGCGGCAATTGAACCCCGACCTTCCTCCGGGTCTCGAGAAAATTGTGCTCAAGTGCATCGAAGCCAACCCTGACAAACGATACCCATTTTTCAGCATGTTGATGCACGATCTCAAGACGGCGTTGTACGTTTGAGACGGGTGTCAGAATGTGTGTGATTGGAAGGAGATGCTATTTGGTATTCAGCGTTTGATTGTCGTGAGTGGTTGTTTGCGGTTCTTGCTTTCAGATCAAGGAGCAGACCACTGACGGCAACCTCGGGCTTCACGCATGTTGACAACAATTCACAACGGGAGTAGAACGAGCCCACTGATCAATGTGACCGCAACCCTGCATCAACATGATTGAATGTTTCATGAGAAACGGGCGTAAAACGAGCATTCTCAAACTGTGTTGTATCCTGTTATTCGCTGTTCCAACTCCTGTTTATTTTCTTGCCACAACCAAGCATGAGGAACTCCGAGCAGCGAAGCTTCAACCGTCACCTGACATGTCCGCAATCATGTCAGAGAATATCTCCTACTTGTCCCCGCTTTACTCCATTTCTGCGGTTTCTTACTTGATGGCAATCTATTTCGTTTGGCAAATACGGGAGTTGAATTGGTTTCGGTCGCGATGGCTATCCGGGTATTCAGTGTTGGCTACGTTGCCGTGGCTTTTGGATTTCCCGTACGTCACATTGGTCGGGATCTTCGGGTTGATCGTAATAGTCAGTCTTTACCGCAAGCTGCACTAATTGACTTGCTGACCAAGAAGCCAACATTCGCAGCCTGTTTTCAAGCTTGCGTTTTGAGGGTGCGGCATCAACCATACGCCGCTCAAATATGGAACAAGAAACACTGCAGTTGTCGCTGAACGACCGGCTCTTTACCTGGTTCGAGGCGAACCGGAAAAACGTGGTCACCGGCGGGGTCGTCGTGATCGTGGCTACGTTCGTCATCTTCTTTTACCTTGATGCCCAACATAAAAAACAGGTCGCCGCAGGCGAAGCTCTCGCCCGCGCGTTGATGACCGAGTTTCAAGCCAACGGTCGCGTGACCGTACCGGACGGCATGTTGAAGGTCGCGAGCGAAAAGTCCGGCACGCAGGCCGGTGCGCAGGCGGTGTTGCTGGCGGCAGGCGCGCTGTTCACCCAGGGCAAATACACCGAGGCTCAGGCGCAGTTTGAGCGTTTCATGAAGGAGTATCCTGGACATCAATTTAGTCCGCAGGCGTTGCTCGGAGTGGCATCGAGCCTTCACGCGCAGGGAAAACTGGATCAGGCGCTCACCGCATACAAGACCGCAGAACGTCCCGGCTCGAGCACCGCAACGCAGGCGAAATTCGGTCAGGCATCCATTCTAAATGCTCAAGGCAAGGCGAGTGACGCGCTTTCACTTTACGAAGGCATCTACATGGAACTGCGAGAGGACCGAGCCAACCCGCTCGGTTCGGAAGCAGCCATGAGGGCGATGGAACTGCGCGTCAAGATGCCTGCTCCGGCGGTGTCGGTGGCAGCACCCACAGCCGCACCATTGAAGCTTCTCAGTTCAACCAACAGTCCATCCGCCAAGTGATGAGATCGAGTCTCTTGAAGCAACTCGTCGCGGAATTCAACGGACGCGTCGGACTTTGTTTCGTCAAACCAGTCTAATCAGCATGAAATTGACGATCATCGGGACGGGCTATGTCGGACTGGTGACGGGAACGTGTTTCGCCGAGGTCGGTCATCATGTCATCTGCGTGGACAACGACGCCGAGAAGGTAAAACTGCTCCAGGCTGGCGGTATTCCGATTTACGAACCCGGACTCGAAGAACTCGTCAAAAAGAATGTCGCTTCAGGGCGGCTATGTTTCACGGCGAGCACCGCCGAGGGCGTTGAGAAGTCCGACATCATTTTCATTGCCGTTCCCACGCCGCCGCAACCTGACGGTTCGGTGGACTTGAGTTTCATCGAGCGTGTGGCCCGCGACATTGCCGCCGCGATGAACAGTTACAAGATCATCGTGGACAAGAGCACGGTGCCGGTGAAGACCGGCGACAAGGTGGCCGAAACCATCAAACGTTATTGCAAAGCCAGGGTGGAATTTGACGTGGTCAGCAATCCGGAATTCCTGCGCGAGGGATTTGCCGTTGAAGACTTGATGAACCCGGATCGCATCGTGGTGGGCGTGCGTTCACAGCGGCCCGTGGCTGCGATGAAGGAAACCTACGAGCCCTTCAACGCGCCGATCATCGTCACCGACATCAATTCCGCCGAGCTTATCAAGCACGCGTCCAATTCGTTTCTCGCGTTGAAGATTTCCTACATCAACGCGATCTCGGTCGTCTGCGAGGCCACGGGCGCCAACGTGCAGGAGGTCGCCACGGGCATGGGCATGGACGAACGCATCGGTCGCCGTTTTCTGAATCCCAGTCTCGGCTTCGGAGGCAGTTGTTTTCCGAAGGACCTCAGCGCGTTCATCAAAATCTCGGAGCAATGCGGCTACGATTTTGCCCTGCTCAAGGAAGTCCAGCGCATCAACGCGCAGCAGATGGATCGCTTCGTCAAAAAGATCACCGACACGCTCTGGGTTTTGAAAGACAAGCAGATCGGGGTGCTCGGCCTTGCATTCAAGCAGAACACAGACGACGTGCGCATGTCTCCGGCGATTGAACTTTGCCAGCGTCTGCTCAAGGAAGGAGCGAGGTTGCGCGTTCATGATCCCAAGGCCATGGACAAGGCAAAAGCCATCCTGCCCACCGTCACCTATGTGGACGACATGAATGCAGTGGCTGAGGATTGCGATGCTCTCGTGGTAGCGACCGAGTGGGATGAGTTTAAGAAACTTGATCTCGAAAAGTCACGCAAGGCCATGAGCGCTCCCATCATGTTCGACGGACGAAATCTTTTTGATCCGCAGGAAATGGAACGCCTCGGCTGGATTTACAAGAGCGTCGGAAGATAAGTTCCGGGGTCCGGGTTCGAAGTTCCGAGTTTCAAGTTGGAGCAGTGCCACCCCGGACGATCAATCGCGATGCAACCTTGAACATGGAACCCGAAACTCGGAACTCAATCGAAGTCAGCGCCGGTTTGATCTTCCGTTCCGGCAAACTTCTCATCACGCAACGTCACGCCGGGGCGCATCTCGGCGGGTTGTGGGAATTTCCCGGTGGCAAACGCGAGCCAGACGAAACTTTCGAGCAATGCCTCGTCCGCGAACTGCGTGAAGAACTTGGTGTGGACGTGCAGGTTGGCGAATTGTTTCAGAGCGTCACCCACTCTTATCCGGAGAAGACGGTTCACTTGAGATTTTTTCTATGCAGCCTGCCGAGCGGTGAACCTCAGCCGCTCGATTGCGCGGCTTGCAAATGGGTGACGAAGGATGAACTCGCCGTGCATGATTTTCCTGCGGCGGATGCGGGATTGCTGGAACAACTGTGTGCTGTGTGGGATGAGCGATAAAAGGCGGCTTTGCCGGGCCGGCAACATCTGTGGCGATTTTGCTGGTTTAGCGAGGTTTTTCCGCGCAGACTGTGTCATGCCAAAAGCCAAATCCAAGCCCCGCCTCAAACTGCCACCGTTGGAAACAGGTCAGGTTTGGCGCATGGCGGAGCTCAACCTTCAGGTTGGCGTCGTGGGCAAACTGCTGATTCATTACAAGCTTGGCAAACCAGACGCCGTAAGAATTCAAAACTCCTGCAGTCCGATAGGGTCGGTGGAGAAATATCTGAAAAAGAACAAGGCCGTACTCGTTTGAGAGATTTTTGTCGGGCGGCGTTGTTGGTCGTGTTAGCGCCCGGTTGCCAAGTCCGAGTGTGACATTGATCTGTTCAGAAACTTCCGGCTTCTTTTTCAAAACAAATACATGGTGACGAGATTCGCCAATTCGGATTTCAGCGTGGATGAGCAGCTTGATCTTTTTCAGGAAGTTGCACCCGGTCGCACTCGTCGAGAATCACCGGGCGGGATTGCGCCGAGGATTGCGGGTAAATGATGCGTGAAGGCCGGGAACAAACGGCTTGACGCCCGCAGCGGTTGGCTGAACATTCGGGCAAAGTGCGAACCCTCGTTTTGTGCGAGGCACGAACAGTTCTACAAAGTTTATTGTTATTATGAAAACAAACACCCCCATGATGCTTTGCATACGGAGCATTTCTGTAAGTTGTTCCCTGTTGTTTGTGCAGGTTGCGGTTGCGAACAACATGCCGCAGCCGTTGCCGTTCGTTCAGGACTGGTCAAATACAGGTCTCATCACGACCGAAAACGACTGGTCTGCCGTGCCGGGTATGATGGGCTATCGCGGGGACAGGCTCGCTGGCAAGCCTGGGGTGAATCCACAAACCGTCACGACTGATGGCGCGTCCACACCCGAGAATGTCATCGCAAACCAAAAAAGCCCGAATTCGCTTCGCACGGGTGGCGTGGTGGAGTTTGATGGCATCCCGGACCCGACCGTCGCGCTGAAAGGTTCAGCAACAGCCGCCGCTCCTTCGCTGGTGCTGAATTTGAACACCACCGGCAAACAGAACATCGCTGTCGGCTACAACCTGCGTGATATTGATGGTTCGGTGAACAACGCAGTGCAACCTGTGGCGTTTCAATATCGCGTGCAGACCAACGCAAGCTATGTTGATATTCCTGGCGCGTTTGTTCCTGACGCAAGCACCGGCCCCGGCCTGGCGACGGAGGCGACGCATCGCGTAGTGATCCTGCCAGTGGAGGCGAACAACCAACCGCTCGTCCAGGTGCGCTGGATCACATGCAATGCGGAAGGGCACGACGAGTGGATAGGCGTTGATGACATAGCAGTGATTGGAGATGACATAGCAAAGCCATCTGCTGCAATTGAAGAAGCGGCTCCCGCGAAACAGTCCAAGCCGCTGCGCGCCGGCAAGGACCCCAGCGCAAACTGATCCGCGTCGCTGCTGCTTTGCGTTCAGTGCACCTCTTTGGTCCGAAGCAATCACAGACCGCAATAAACATTGCGTCAACGAATAATCCTGCGATCATCCTGTTGTTGTCGGAGCGTAGCTCAGCCTGGCTAGAGCACTTGCTTTGGGAGCAAGACGTCGCAGGTTCGAATCCTGTCGCTCCGACCATTTCCTTTTCACGACGTTGTTTGCGGGGTGGCAAACATTTCACTGAACCGTCCGGCTTTTGAACATTCCATCCCGGATCAGGTCTGACAAAGAGGCGTCAAACAGCCTGTCGCATCAGGATTCACCCCGCCATCGTGTGGGGCATAACTCCTGCGTTGCGGTGGGTCGGAGCGCATGATACTTTGCGCTCAATTGAGAGAATATCATGGCTGAAGACAACAAATTGAACAACGACAACGGGGCGAAACGGCCAAACGTTCCTCCGCGTACCTGGGTGGTGTGGGTGGCAATCATTGGCGGCATCCTCATGCTCGTGATGATGCTCGAAAAATCCAAGACACCCTCCCAGGAACTGTCGCAGGGCGAACTTTTCAAAAAGAAGGACACCGGCCAGATTGTTCCCGGATCAGGCCGGATCAACTACACGGCCACAGGATTGTTGCAGGACATCACGGGCAAGTATTGGAAGACTGACGCGGAGGGAAAGATCATTGAACAGGATGGCAAGCGGGAAGCAGTTGAGTTCCGTGTGCCTCGTGCAAGGCTGACCGAAAAGATGGAGGATCAGTTGCTCCCGCCCAACGGTGATTTTGAACCGCGTGAACAAAACGCGATGTTGTGGAGCATCGGCACCCAACTTCTCTTCTTCGCGTTGCTCGCCGGCTTCGTCTGGTTCTTTTTCATCCGCCAGATCAAGATGGCTGGCAAGGGCGCGCTTAGTTTCGGCAAGAGCAAGGCGCGGATGCTCGCCAAGGATCGCAACAAAACCACCTTCAAGGATGTGGCGGGTGTGGACGAGGCCATCGAGGAAGTTTCCGAACTCGTCGAGTTCCTCAAGGACCCGAAAAAATTTCAACGCCTCGGCGGTCGGATTCCCAAAGGCGTTCTGATGATTGGCGCACCCGGCACCGGGAAAACATTGCTCGCGAAAGCCATCGCAGGCGAAGCTGACGCGGCGTTCTTCAGCATCAGTGGCTCGGACTTTGTGGAAATGTTCGTGGGTGTCGGCGCCAGCCGCGTGCGCGACATGTTCGAGCAGGCGCGCAAAAACACGCCGTGTCTCGTGTTCATAGATGAAATTGACGCCGTGGGTCGTTCACGCGGTCACGGACTCGGCGGTGGCAACGATGAGCGCGAGCAAACGCTCAACGCGCTGCTTGTCGAGATGGACGGTTTCGACACGCAGGAAGGCATCATCATCATCGCGGCCACAAACCGCCCTGATGTGCTTGATCCTGCATTGCTGCGCCCGGGACGTTTTGACCGGCAGGTGACGGTGAATCTGCCGGATGTTCGCGGGCGCGAGGCGATTCTCAAGGTGCATGCGAAGAACGTGAAGCTGATGCCGGAGGTTGACCTTTCAATCATTGCACGAGGGACACCGGGTTACTCGGGTGCGGAACTGGCAAATCTTTTGAACGAGGCAGCACTTCTCGCCGCCCGCACGAACAAGAAGGGCGTCGGCATGCCGGAGCTTGAAGAAGCGCGGGACAAGGTCCGCTGGGGACGCGAACGCCGCAGCATGGCGATGAGCGACGAAGAAAAGCGCGCAACAGCATGGCACGAAGCCGGCCACGCGCTCGTCAACGTGATGCTCAAGCACACCCACCCGCTTCACAAAGTCACGATCATTCCGCGCGGTCGCGCCTTGGGCGTCACGATGTCGCTGCCCAAGGAGGATGTCTTGAACATGCGCAAGAAGCAGGCGATAGACACCATCATCATGACGATGGCGGGCCGTATCGCTGAGGAGCTTGTTGTGGATGATATTTCCAGCGGTGCAGCCAGTGACATTCAACAGGCCACAGCCATGGCCAAGGCGATGATCATGCACTGGGGCATGAGTGAACGATTGGGGAACGTTCTTTACGGCGAGAGCCAGGAGTATGTTTTCCTCGGGCGCGACATGATGCGCTCCAAGGATTACAGCGAACAGACGGCGCAGGAAATTGACAACGAGGTCAAGCGCATCATTGACGAAGCCTATCGCACCGCAAAGCAGATCATTGATACCAATCGCGACAAGCTTGAACTCATCGCCAAGGCGCTGCTGGAATTTGAAACACTCGACGGCGTTCAGGTGGCCGACATTGTTCGTACCGGAACATTCACTCCGCCCAACAAACCTCCTGGCGACATAGAGCCGCCCATGGGTGCGCCTGCCGGTACACCGCTGCCCGAAGCGCCGCCGAAGCCCTCGCCGCCCACCTTGCCTGGACTCGGCACGCCTGCACCCGCGCCGGCGGCCTGACGGTGAAGATGGAAGATTGAGAATCGAGAATGGCATTCGCAGCAACCTCATTTTCAATCTTCCATCCTCCATCCTCAATGGCCTATCTTGAGTGCGTATGATCATAGCGCCGTCGCTGCTCGCCGCTGACTACGGGAATTTCGCAAAGGACACATTGCGTGCCGGCAGGTCCGGTGCGGAATGGCTTCACCTCGACATCATGGACGGTCACTTCGTCCCGAACATCTCCTTCGGTCCGCATGTCGTGAAAACCATCCGTCCGCTGACGAAGATGTTTTTCGACGTGCATCTGATGTGCTCCAAGCCGGAAATTCTTCTCGAACCTTTCGCAAAGGCTGGTGCGGATCAGATCATCGTCCACGTCGAACTGACCGATCGTGTGACACCGTTGTTATGGAAAATCCGTTCGCTTGGCATCAAGGTTGGTCTCTGCTTAAATCCGCCCACGTCCATCAGCCATGTGCAGCCCTACCTCGACAAGATTGACCATCTGCTGGTGATGACGGTCAACCCCGGTTTCGGAGGGCAGGAGTTCATTTACGAAACATTGCCAAAAATCCAGCAGGCGGCGGAATGGCGTTTGGAGAACAAACTGTCGTTCACCATTGGCGTGGATGGAGGCGTGAATTTCAAGACGGTGGGCGATTGTGCGCGCGCCGGGGCGAATGCGTTTGTCAGCGGCACCGCGCTGTTCGGTCAGCGCAACATGAAGGCCGCAGTGAAAAAGTTGCGCCTGCTGGCCGAGGACAACGACCCGGGACTTGCCGATCTCAAGATGTAAGGCTCTCATGACACAAATCAAATTCGGAACGGACGGCTGGCGCGCGGTCATCGCGGAGGATTTTACCTTCAAGAACGTAGCCCGCGTTGCGCAGGCCACGGCGGATTTTTGGAAGGCCAACATGGTTGCCGGCGTGGATGGCAAGGTCATCGTTGGTTATGATCGGAGATTCTTTTCCGACCGCTTTGCGGAATGCACCACCGAAGTCATGGCGGGCAATGGGTTTCAAGTTGTTCTGACCCCCACGCCGACCCCGACGCCGTCAGTTTCCTTCGCGGTCAAGGCACAACGTGCGATCGGCGGTGTGATGATCACTGCCAGCCATAATCCACCTGCATTTAACGGATTCAAACTCAAGTCGTATTACGGCGGATCAAGTGATCCTGAAACGTGCAAGGGTGTGGAAGCTTTGCTCGACGCCCATCCGGTGAAGTCCGTTCCACTCGCAGATGGAATCAGATCGAAACAGATCAAGGTTCAGGACGTTCGGCCTGCGCATTATGCCGCGCTGAAGAAACTCGTGGATTTCAAACTCATCGCAAAGTCGAAGCTGCGCTTCGCTCACGAGGCTTTGTTCGGCGTGGGCGCGGGATGTTTCGAGGAGTTGCTTGCGGGCACGACGTGCAAAGTCACCACGCTCAACGGCAAGCATGATCCTTTTTTCGGTGGCATCAACCCCGAACCGGTCGAGGCCAACTACGGCCGCAGCCAGGCGTTCCTGAAGAAACACCCGCACGATCTTTGTCTCGTGACCGACGGTGATGCGGATCGTGTTGGCGGCATGGACGGTCGTGGAAATTATCTGACGACGCATATACTGATTTGCCTGCTGCTCCGACATTTGTTCGTAAATCGAGGTCTTCGCGGGCGCATGGTCAAAGCTCTCACCACGACTTCAATGCTGGACAAGATGTGCGCAAGCCATGGAATTGAACTCGTCGAGACTGGCGTGGGTTTCAAATACATCTGCGCCGAGATGCTCAAGGGCAACGTCCTGCTGGGCGCGGAAGAAAGCGGCGGCATCGGTTTTCCCGGCCACATACCTGAACGTGATGGCATCGCTGCCGGCTTGATGCTGCTGGAAATGCTGGCCGTCGAGCGTGTGTCGTTGAACAAGCTGATCGCGAATCTCGAAAAGGAATTCGGCCCCCATCGGTATGGAAGAATTGACACGCACTTCCCGTTGGAAAAGCGCGGTGACCTGATGGAATTCCTCCGAACCCAGCCGCCGCAAAAGCTTCTGCGTTCGCCATTGGCCGAAGTTAAATCCTTCGATGGCGTGAAGTTCATTGCGCAGGACGGTTCGTGGCTCATGCTGCGCGGTTCAGGCACGGAGCCGATACTCCGCATTTACGCGGAGGCAGGTTCAGAGAGTGCTGTTCACAAGCTTCTCAGGCTTGGCGTTGAATTGACAAAGCGCGTTTGATTTACAAGTCTCAACAGTGTCCAGCGGGTCGCACTTCACGCGAGCGAAGCCCCTGTTGGACGCCGGCATTGGCACGACCCTGGCTTTTATCCGGCCATGCACGTTGTTCCCTCGCTGTCTGGAGGAAACAGGTGTTGTGTGTCTGCCATGCAGGGCAGGAAACAACAAAAATGAAAATGAAACTCGTGAATCAAATGAAAAAGACCACCACAAATCCCGTGGCTGCGGCAAGTGGAACCGCAGCAACCAAAGCCCCCGCCAGCCCTCAAAACACCACCACCATCGAAGCCCGCATTGACGTTGGTTTCGGCAACAACCTCTTTGCGCGAGGCAGGGGCGCTGGTCTTTCGTGGGATCGTGGCACTCCGTTGACGTGCGTTGACGGCCGGACGTGGCGTCTGGCGGTCGCCGGCAAGGAAACTGTCACCTTCAAACTGCTGCTCAACGATATTGTCTGGGCGCAGGGCGGCGACATTGTGGTTGCGCCGGGCCAGCGTGTTGAAGTGACGCCGTCGTTCTGACAAATCCGTTCCTACTCCGCCGCGTAAGTCTTCGCCTTCGCGAGCCGTGCGACTTCAGGCGGGAAATGCAGCTTGGCACGACGGTAATCGTCCATTCGCCACCGGAGAAACGGCGAACATCTTGCTGTCGTGCCCTTGTTCTTCAACGGCCAGTACGATTTGAATTCGCGTTCCAGTTGACGCAATTCGGCAATACCCTTCTTCGCCAGTCGTCGTGCTTCGACAGATTTCCCCGCAGCCAATGCCTGCTGCCAAAGCATGATCTTGCACGACTGCGCGGCCATTCGGGCGGCGAGATCGAGTTCGAGCTTCAGGATTGCGCCGGCCTTTGATGACGGCTTTCCGTTTTGAAGAATCGCCCGCTGTCGTTCAACTTCCGCAAGCGCCGCTCGAACATTTCGAGGCTTGATGCGCGCGTAATACTTCAGCCCGCTTCGGCAAAACAACTCGCGCGTTGCTGGCGGCGGCGCGGCGATGACCGTCCCGAACGGCGTAATGTTTGACTCGATGTAGTCAAACTTGCGATGTGCCACGCCGAGTGTCAGCGCAGCCTTCGCCACACGCTGCGTCGGGTCTTTGTAAATGTCACGACTGAGAACAGGCACGAGCAGCTTCTCGTCAAACGATCTGCCGCACCAGCTCAACGCTGCGCCGGCAACGTAGAGCGGCCAGCTCACCGCAAGCGGCTGTGGATGTCCGCCATCGCCCCAATCAGTGTTCAAGTAACCCATCGCGCCGTGTTTGCGTCCGGCCTTGGCCGCGAGACGTAGATTCTCGAAAGCCGTATCGTGCCGACCGATCAGCGTCATCCACGTTGCCGTGCCGGGACAGACGTAGAACGGGATCGGCAATTTGGCGAAGGTCGCGGCTTCCTTGTCGAAAGGATGATTGATCTCGTAACCCCAGTTGAGCGCGATGGAGTCTTTGGGAAGTTCGGGAATGAGTTCGGGGTGATGCAGAATGATGTCGCCCCAAAACATCATCCGCTTGCCGCGCTTCGATGCTTCGCGATGGATTTTTTTTAGGAAGTCGAGATAGACGCGGCCTTTGCCGCGCCGCTCGCACACTTTCTTGCTCTGACCGCGACCCAAGTCCCAGGTCTCATCGCAGCCGACGTTGAGAAACTTGCTGGAGAAGTTCGGCAGCAACTCGTCGTAAAGCTCGCGGATGAACTTGATCGTGCCGGGATTGTTTGGTGCGAGCGTGGTGGGGTAACGAAGGTAGTCGCCGGTTGAACCCTCGTAAGGTTCGGAAATCTCCGCCAGTTTCTTCAGCCTGGGCTGTTCGAGGAAATAGCGCAGGTGGCCGAAGGAATTTTGATTCGGCACGAGATCAATGCCGAGTTCGCAGCAGCGGGCGTCCAGTGTGCGAATCTCCGCCGCTGTCAATGCGCCCCAGCTTTGCCAGACGGATTTGTAGTTGCGATAGGCGAACGTGTGCTCCGTGTAGAGTTGAAACTCGTTGATCTTGAAATCCGCCAGGCGCTCTACAAGATCAAGCAACATCTCCAGCTTCGGCACGCGGCCGCGCGAGATGTCGAGCATCACGCCGCGCCGCGCAAAATCCGGCCAGTCGCGAATTTTGAGGCAGGGCAGGCGGCGACCGTATTCACGGAGCAGTTGGCGTAATGTTGCTCCTGCCGCGCGCAATCCCCCGGTCTCGCGATATTCGATGCGAACGCCGCGCCGGTCAATTGTCAGCGAGTAACCTTCGGGATTGTTCGGAGCAGTTTTGCTGCGAACGACTTTGGTTGCGGCCAGCGGTTTCTGCTTCGGCAGCGTGAATGTGCCGCGAAGGATTTTCAGCGAGCGGGGTGTGGGCAGCAGATTCAATGGCATCGCTCGGTTAGAGTTCTTTTCCGTCCGGCAATTGTCCCGGTTGAAGAAAGATTTTGATCAGTTCGCCCTCGCCGCGCCGTAAAATCCGCGCACAATTTCTTCTCGCAACTGGCTGGCAACAACCGGGTCTTTTGCCTCAACCATTTGGTTTGCCAATTCACCCAATTCTTCGCCTGTAAGCTGCCGTTTGCGCGCAAGCTGAAACGCAAATCGAATCACCTCAGCCTGTTCGGCGGGAGACAGATGTTTGATTTCTTCAATCACTTGGGTCGCACTCATGGCGGCAAGATAACACAGGCCAAACTTGACCGGCAAGGTGTGAAATGCAGCGTGAACACCGCAAAGAAGTTTCAGTGAGCGGGATGTAAATAGGTTCAATGACGGGAACGAAGGCGCTTAATTTCAGAAACGGGTTTCGATTTGTAAGTCACGCCCTGCTCAGACAGAACCATCGCCAACTGTTGATCGTCTTCGCGCTCGGCAGGGCGATACTCCACGTTCATTTGAAGCTCCTGACCAGCGAAGTCAGGATATAACGCCGCGAGTCGTGGAATGGAACGCTCTGCTAGCTTAAAGTATTCGCAATCCAATTCAACGCCGACGGAATCGTAGCCGATGGCTTCGGCGGCGGCTATGGTCGAGCCTGAACCCATAAACGGATCAAGTATTGCACCTTCGCCGAGGGGAAGCAGTGTGCGAACGATGATGCGCATGAAATGTTGCGGCTTGAGACAGGGATGATTGGAGATGGCTTCCTCGCGATCAGGCGTGCGTCCACTCGGAATCGAATCCGGCAAGGGCTTGTCAACCGAGAGCCGACGCAGCCCGCCAGTTTTCCATTTGCGAAGATTTTCAGCCACCGTTTTTTCTTCGATGGGTTTTCGGAACAGCATCCAAGGCTCGTATGCGCCTTTCGGGGTCACGCAAACTTCGGGAAATTCACGTTCGGCGTTCTTTGGCCGGTCGCCGCCACGAAAACTGAAGTAGAGTCGCATGATGGCCGTTCGCACTTCATAGCCTGCCTCGACCATTGCGTTTTGAACGAGGTGCTGGAGAACCGGATGGCCTGCCACGCAAACATGCGCGCCCGGCACGAGCGCAGGCCAGAGCACTTTACCCCATTCGTGGAAGAAGCGCCGAAGCTCCAGCTTTTGTGCAACAGTCAATACCGTAAAGCGAGGCAACGGATCGCGCTGGCTGCCGCCGATGGTCGGTGGTAGCCGCCACACGCCGCCGCGTCCGGCTCGAAGTTTAGCAACCTCTTTCCCTGTAAATTCCAAAACCCCATAGGGCGGGTCGGTGCAAACGGCATGGAATGAATTCGGACGCTGCAACCTCAACCATTCAAACGCATCTGCATTATGAATTCTGTATTGAGGTTTGTAAAACAGTCGCCTCATTTCTTTTCCTTGAAAACCGGTTGAATGATTTGGATCAGCGCCTCATGTCGATCCGTCCGACGAGCTTTATCATTCGAGCCTTTTTCAATCGCACGAGCATATTGCTGTGATAGCGCGCTCGTCTTCGCTGTGGGATTTTCCAATCGCCGATTCACGTCGTCGGCAAAATCGAGCAGTCTTGAACGAAGGTTTTTTTCGTAATTATGCTGAAGTTCGTTGCCTTGAAGAAGATTACCCAGTGCGACGAACAGACTGTAAAAGTCTGCTCGATTTCCCCAACGTGAAACATCAGCAATATTTGGAAATACATGCTTCACAGTCTCCAAGGTTTTAGCAAACAGCCGCTTCACTTTTTGTTCGTCAGGGAATTCATCCTCAAAAGGTTCGTATTGTTCATAATACTGATCAATTATCTTCGCCGCTCCTCCCTGTGGCCCATGCAAGAAACCAATCAGTAAATCGCTCATCATTTCAATGTCGGCCATTCGCCTGATTGCCGCTGGGCTGACAATTCGATTCACCGCCCAATACTCGTCGTCTGCCAAGGCCTCTGAAAGTTTTGCAAACGGCCCGTGGTATGTAGCATTTCTGAGTTCCTGTGGCTTAAGCGGCACTGCAAATTTGTTCAACCGCTTGAACACGTCCTCAACCTCTTTCGTGTTATCCGTATACATAAAGCGAACACAGATTTCGAATTGGAAAAATCGTTTCCGAGTTTCGCTTGTGATATCGGCGAATGTTTTATCCCTGAACGACGAGGCTGAAGGTAAGGCTTCGAGAGCAAAGTTGTTGTTGTCATCGTTTTCTTCTTGATCCTCATTTCTCTCGATGCCAATGAACTGCAAAATTGATCTTAACCGTTGCTGTCCGTCCACAACTCCGAATCCATCGTCCCCGTCGTCCCCTTGGGTCACTTGGACGTAAACCTCGGGGATCGGCACATCCAAAAGAATGGATTCAATCAAGGCACACCGTTGTTTCTCCGACCAAACCGGTTTGCGTTGGAAAGGTGGGCGAAGCTCAAGTCGTCCGGCCTTGTAATGGTCTTGAAACCACGAGATTGTTTGAGGACGAGAGCTATGTTTCATAAATTGCTTTTCAAATGGTTAAGGATTTCCGAAGGCTTGCCAAGCTATCTAAATGGTATAGCTCCGCGTGCTCCCAAGTTCGGTAAAGGCGTCCGCTGACATCTTTGTGTCGTCGAGGCGGATGCCGCGAAGCTTCTTTGAATGTGTTAAACCAATGCGTGTTGAATTCTAAGACGGGTTTTGCCTTGCTGCCATAGATTCTGGCGTCTAGCCGGACCTCCAACGGCGTGAGCCAGCCCGTGTAAACTTCGTTTCTCCGTGCTGCAAGCCAGCCACCCAGTTTCTCTGTTGCTGGTGGCCTTGGATACGCGACATCAAGTAAAGCCAGCCACAAGTGGTCAAACATGGAACTGTCAACGATGATCACGTCAATATCTGACTTGTCGCTGAAGCCTCTCAAGTTATTCCATGGTTTCAGGCTGAATCCAAACCGAGCGCTGCCGACCACCCGGATATTTTCATGGGACACCTGTAATCGTGAAACAAATACATCTCGAAAAACGTCCCACTTGCTTGGCTCAGGCATGAATACGAACGGTGTTACGTCATCTTGCAAACACAGCTTTAACAACTCCGCAGAACTGTTTTTGATCGCTAGTTTTTTGAATTCGTCTGGAGTCATGCGTAACGGTTTGAAGATACTGACCGTGACACCATCATCCAAGAGCAACTTTTGATTTCAAACGCTGGCGGCAGGGGCGCAAAGGTGCTGCTCCTTCTTATTCAATCTTCGCTAAACCCTAAACTGTTTCGCCACGTAATTATTTCTGCGCCGCAATCATCCCGCTGTTACGCGCGAAGTTGAACAACCCGCCGGCATCCACCACGGGACGAACGTCGCCCAGCGGTTTGAATTGATACACCTTGCCGGTGGCTGGCACTGTCACGCTGGCTTTGTCGAGGTCCACCGTCACGACGTCGCCGGTCTTGAGGATGTCGCAGAGGCGGTCGGCGCATTCGCAGGGATAAAGTTCGCCGGTGGCGACGCAGTTGCGGAAGAAGATGCGCGCGAAACTTTC
Organism: Verrucomicrobiota bacterium; assembly: GCA_013140495.1. Classification (GTDB taxonomy): domain Bacteria; phylum Verrucomicrobiota; class Verrucomicrobiia; order Limisphaerales; family JADLHS01; genus JADLHS01. Next base: position 64,812 of record JABFSR010000012.1, on the reverse strand, counting down.
CGCGAGCACGATCTCGCAATTGGCCGAACCCATCGCGATGGGCGCGTGTTCCCGCGAGCTGCCGCAACCAAAATTCTTTCCCGCCACGACGATGGGATATTCACTGTCGAGCTGGCCGTCTTTGATGTAGCGCGTGGCGTAGAGGGATTTGGGCAGGCCGTCGAGGGCGTAGCTGCCGAGCTTTTCGTATTCCTCGGCGATGGTGGGCACGAGGTTCAGGTATTGCGCGGAGATGATCTGGTCGGTGTCAATGTTGTCGCGCACCACATAAACCGGCCCGGTAAATACAGACTTCGTCATGGCTAAAGTGTGCGGCGGAGCAGGGGAGTTTTCAATCAGATTTGCAACCCCGCGTAGTCAGTTGGAGTTCAGGCTTCAGCCTGTCCAGCGGGCAAGCTAAAGCTTGAACTCCAACGCAAACGTCCGCGTTGTCCGCGCTGGAAGTGGAAATGCAGGTTTGACTCATTGTTGCGCGAAAACTAGATTGATTGCGCATGTTGGCTGTTGAGTCAAAACTTTCCCCGGTGGAGGATGCTGCCCGAGCGTGCGCGAAACCGCCTTCTTCCTGGAAACAAATCGTGGAGCCGGTCGAGCCGTTTCTCGACGCGGTTTCGCTGCGGCTTGCCCAACAGGTCAACGCGTTCGATCCGGCGCTCGCCCCATATGCGGAATATGCGCTGACTGGCAACGGCAAACATCTGCGGCCCACGCTCGTTGCGCTGGCGGCCAATTCCCTCGGCAAGGTCAATGATTCCCATGTGACGGTTGCGGCCATCATCGAAATGGTTCACCTCGCCACGTTGGTGCATGACGATGTGATGGATGAGGCGGAGATACGTCGCGGCAAGCTGACTCTGGCTGCAAGCTGGGGAAATGAAATCGCCGTGCTGTTCGGCGACTGTCTCTTTGCCCATGCGTTGAAGCTGGCCTCAAGCTTTCCCACGACTGAAATCTGCCGCGCTGTTGCCACGTCCACCAACACCGTTTGTTCCGGTGAAATCCTCCAGACGCACAATCGCAGGAACTTCGAGAAATCGCGGCACGACTACCTGCGGGTGTTGGAAATGAAAACGGCGGAATTGTTCTCGCTGTCGTGCGACATGGCGGCGGTTCTGGGCAATGCTTCGACGGCACATCGTGCCACGCTCAGACAGTTCGGGCTCGCGTTCGGCACTGCCTACCAGATTTACGACGATTGCGTGGATTTGTTCGGAACCGAAGTGGCGGCTGGCAAGTCTCTCGGCACGGACCTCGCCAAGGGCAAACTGACCTACCCTGTCCTGCTGGGATGGGAAAGGGCGACGCCTTTGGAGCGTGTGCGGTTGGAGGACTCCATCAATGACTGGCAGCCGGGGGCCTTTGCGTTCGTGAACGAACTGCTTGCCCGTTATGAAACGTTGCAGCCATCCGTGAATTTGATTGAGAAGTATCTCGATCAGGCGCGTCAAAGTCTTCGTGCGTTGCCTGAATCAGATGGTCGGTCCGGGCTTTTTGGTGTCACCGATTACCTCGCGGGGCAGACAGCGACACTCTCACAGTGAGCCCCGATCCAACATGAGCGAGCCGACACCCGAACAGGACGACGCGGCGGCGGAATCGTCTCCAAAGGGGACGAGGTCGTCCCAGCCGATTGATCGTGCCGAGGAGATGACATTCGTGAAACGTTCGCAGGCAGGCGATCTCGCGGCATACGACGAATTGATCCGCCGCTATCAGGAGCGCATCTATGGCACGCTCTACCACATGACGTCGAATCACGAGGACGCGCATGATCTTGCCCAGGAAAGTTTCATCAAGGCGTATCAAGCCATCAAAACCTTCAAGGGCGGCTCCAGCTTCTATACCTGGCTCTACCGGATTGCGGTCAACAAGACGCTGAATTTTCTCAAACAACGCAAGAATCGTGTTCACATGAGCCTGAACGACCTCGATTTTGGCGCCGAGAAGGATCCCGATCTTATCGCACTGATTTCGGACAAAACCCCGTTGCGGGATGCCGGGCTTAAAGAACTCCAAAATAAATTGAACGAAGCCATGCAACGATTGTCAGAACACCACAGAATGGTTGTTACATTGCATGACGTGCAGGGTTTGTCGCACGAGGAAATCGCGGAAGTAATGGATTGCAATGTCGGGACGGTGCGGTCGCGGCTGTTTTATGCGCGGCAGCAATTGCAGGGTTGGCTGGCAGAATATCTGTCGTAAATTCGCAAACAAACGTAAAGACACAAACGCAGGACGTAACCATGAGTGCAGAACAGCAAGACTTCGAGAAGCTGGGCCGGTTGTTGAAGCTGAAACAACACGAGCAACCGCACCCCCGATACTTCAATGACTTTTCGTCGCAAGTCATTCAACGCATCCAGTCCGGCAATGCGGGCCAATCTCGATTGAACTGGATCGAGCGGATCTGGGAAAACTTTAATGCCCGTCCGGCCTATACGGGACTTGCCACTATTGCCGCCTGCGGGTTGCTGGTGGCTGGTGTGATTTATGCCGAACGGAGTGACGGTCCTAAAGATACTGCGTTTGCTCAATCCCCGCTGGCCGGACCTGTTCTGGCTGCAGGTGGCGGCTCGCTGGCTCCAGCGGTCACGCTCTTTGCAAACAGCACGAATCCTTTTGCGCCCGGTCAGATTGCCCCTGGCAATTCACTTTTCGATAAACTGCCATTGGGGGCGCAGTTGAATGTTGAAAGGGTTTCCTGGCCGGTCCCTAATAAATGATTTGGTTGTTGAGTCTGGGTTGTTGGAATGGAGAAAGGCGCGGCTGGAAACAGCCGCGCCTTTTGTTTTCCGAAATCTGCCGACGGATTCTTTCCTCAGTCAATCCTTACGAGTGCCAGCGCCAGTCCGTCGGACGCGGTTACGACCAGTCGGGAGCCTTCAAATTTTGCCTTCCGGCGGTCAGTTCCGCCTTCCAGGTCAAACTCGTAACTCGTGCTGCCATCCTCCTTCCAGGTTCCCTTGAGATTTTTTGTAGTGTTTGCGCCGGGTGCGCCCGGCTGACCCTGCGGCATGTTCTTCAGGAACAATTCGTGCCCCGGCGCGGCAACCATCGTCACCTGACCGAATCGTTCGTGCATGAAGGCTTTCATCTTTTGCGCTTCGAGCGAGGTTGTGTTCGGCTTTGCGCGGCGATACGCCGAGATCGTGCCTGAGCTGTCATAGACCCAACGGCCCAGCAACTTGTCCTCATATTTTTTCGAGACTCCGTTGGTGAGGAAGTGGCCGAGGTCTGCCAGATCGGGCGTCAAGGTTTGCCAAAGTGTCCGAAGAAGCTCCGGGTTGCTGAACACCGCCTGCGCGCTCGGATTGTCCAGCACCTCCTGAATCGTTGCACCGCGCAGGCGCGCCTCCGAAAAATTCTTATCCGATGCGATCCCTTGAAATTCCTGCCGCTCACCGAGCGCCAGCAATCCTGGATACCGCAAAAGCCGCGCTTCCAGGAGTGGGTGACGATACAGCAGGCCCGCAAGGTCCGCAGTGTCGTAAAATGCCGTGCCCAGCGAATCCACCGCCCTTGCCGCGCGCGTCATTTTGGTGCTTTCGAGATCACGTCCGAGCGCGTTGACGACTCTGATCGCGCGCGGGTCGGTGTCTGCCGATGCCATCTGGATCGTGCAATAGCTGATGGCGTAGATCAGGAAGGAAATCAACACCACGTAGGCCGTGCCGTTCAGGACGCCGACACATGCGCCGAGACGGGCATTGATCCGCTCCCACAAGGCCAGACGCAGATCGCCGGCCTTGTACTTGTAGAAAACGTCCACCTTGCGATGCACCACCACGCCGATGATTTCAAAAATGATGCTGATGAGAATAAACCCGATCAACGGCGGCAGCGCCCAAAGCAAAACGGGGTTCTTCATGCCGAACGCACCGAGTAATGGCGTGGCGAGCTTGCCCACAATGGTTGCCAGAAGCGTGGCGAAGATGATTCCAATAAACGAAACACCCATGCGGATGCCGCCTTGCGAGTAGCCGATCGCCGCTGTGATGCCGATCACCACGATAGCCAGAATCCAGATTGTCATACCCGGAAGTTAAGAATCGTCGCCCGCAAAAGCACGAAGAAAATTTCTGCCGGCCTGACGGTCACCGTCCCGCTCAACTAAAAGCTCTGCACCGCGCCCCCGTCCACGGGCAGGACCACCCCGTTCACAAACTTCGCAGCCGGTGACGCGAGATAAACCGCCGCCCAGCCAATGTCTTCAGGTTCGCCGAAACGGCCCATCGGCGTGCGTGATAAAATCTTTGCGCGACGACACGGATCGTTGCTCAATGCGGCGTCCAGCATGTCCGAAGCAATCCAGCCGGGTGCGATGCCGTTGACGCGGACATCGTGGGGACCCCACTCGGTGGCGAGCGTGCGTACGAGCCCGAGATACGCACTCTTGGCCGCGGCGTAGGCCACGACTTTTGGCACGCCCAGGAACGATGCCATCGAAGCGGTGAACAGCACGCAACCGTTACGGCGCTTCAACATCCGCTTGCCGATCTCGCGCGTGAGGGCGAACGCTCCGAAGACGTGCGTGTTCATCACGCCGGCAAAATCGGCATCGGTGGTTTCGATCGCGTCTTTTTTAAGATGCACGCCTGCATTGTTGACGAGTATGGAAATGCGGCCGCCAATGTGTTCGGCTTCCTCGGCGAGAATGGGCGCTGACTTGAACTGTGTGATGTCGCCAACGAGCATCGAAGCGCCGCTGCCGATTTCCTCGCAGGCTTTTTTGAGTTCGGATTCGCGCCGCCCCACCAGCACGACCTGCGCACCGGACGCCACGAAACATCGCGCCATGGCAAGGCCGAGTCCGCTGCCGCCGCCGGTGATGAGCGCGGTCTGACCGGAAAGGTCGAACGGTGATCTGTTCTTCACTTTGCTCATGTGCTGGTGGTTGAGAGAATAGTGCGGGGATTGTCCGGCGTCGAGAGGCAGATTCCAAAATGTGTTCCGATTGCTTCACGCCGCGCTGCCGCGTAATCTGCGCAAGGTTTTTTGCATGAAGATTCTTGTCATCGGTTCAGGTGGACGCGAACACGCGCTGGTTTGGAAGCTGGCGCAATCCTCGCACGTCGCGCAGATGTGGTGTGCGCCGGGCAACGCCGGAATTGCGCAGGAACGTCTCGCCAAGAATGGCGCGGCGGTGGAATGCGTGAACATCGCAGCGGAAGAATTGCCGAAGCTGCTGGCGTTCGCGCAAGAAAAGAGGGCGGACCTCACTGTCGTCGGCCCGGACAATCCGCTGGCGCTCGGCATCGTGGATTTGTTTCAACAGCACGGCCTGAAGATTTGGGGCGTGAACCAGAAGGCCGCGCAGTTCGAGTCTTCAAAATTTTTTTCACAGTCGTTCATGGAGAAGTACGGCATTCCGACAGCGCGCGCGTTCACCGTCACTTCTGATGAGTTTCCGCATTGGGAGAATTCACGGCGCGCGGATCAGCGCGAATTCAACCTGTTCCTGCTCGCAAACAACAAGTGCGTGGTCAAGGCGGACGGTCTGGCTCTGGGCAAGGGAGTGCTGATCTGTAATGGCCGGAGCGAAATCTATTCGGCCATGCTCGAAATGTTCTCTGGCAGGAAGTTCGGCGATGCCGGCAAGAAGGTTGTGCTTCAGGAATATCTCGAGGGCGTCGAAGTTTCGCTGCACGCGCTGTGCGACGGCACGACGGCGAAGATCTTTCCGACGGCACAAGATCACAAGCGCGCTTTCGACGGCGATCTCGGGCTGAACACCGGCGGCATGGGAACGTACTCACCCACGCCATTCCTGACCGACGTGCAGCTCGCCGAGATCGCGAAGAAAATTCTCGAACCGTTCATGCGCGGCTGCACGGAGGAGGGAATTGATTATCGCGGCATACTTTACCCGGGAGTGATGTTGACGAAAGATGGACCGAAGGTTCTGGAGTTCAATGCCCGCTTCGGCGACCCGGAGACGCAGGTTTATCTGACGCGACTCGAAAATGATCTTGTCGAACTGCTCGACGCCAGCGTGGATGGCACGCTGGACAAGATGGAATTGAAATGGAGTCCGCTGGCGAGCGTGTGCGTGGTGATGGCCAGCGGCGGTTATCCTGGCAACTATGCGAAAGGCAAAATCATCTCCGGTCTCGATGTCGCGAACGCGCTGCCGCAGACGAAAGTTTTTCACGCTGGAACGGCAAGGGCAGGGGATCAAATCGTGACGAACGGTGGGCGCGTGCTGGGAGTGACCGCGCTTGGCAAAGATTTGAAAACTGCCCAGGCCGCCGCCTACGCCGCCGTGGAGTACATCCAATTTGAAGGTGTGCACTACCGCCGGGACATCGCCGCGAAGGCGTTTGCAGCGTCAGGTAACCCAACTTGATGCAGATGTTGGCAGCATTCAGCCGTCCGGAAACAGCAATTTAAGTTTGAACGGTTCGCGAAAGTTTTGCTTCGCTTGAGTCTGCGTGGGATTGCTTGGCAACTTTTGATGTTGATCAAAGCCCTGTGGTGGTGCGGGCGCGAAAAAACATGCTGGGACCGGTGTTGGTCAGGCCTGTGATGGGCAGAAGGCAATCGCTGCTCATGATTCCCTGCCATACAGGTTGCCAACTGGTAGCCGGCAGCGTCGGAGCATGTAGGATGTCGTAGCTGACGTCCGGGTTGCCGTAAAGCAGGAGATTTGGGAGGTCGTTGGTTTTTGGCAAGGCCTCCAACAAGGGTTCGGCAGCGAGAATCACAGCCCGACCATCTGCTGTCAAAGTGCGCCACACACTCGATCCATCGCTGGCAAGGTTGATGACGCTGGACAAAGTCAACGGGACGAAGGTGGAACGATCTGAGGAGGCCATGAAGGTGATCCGGGCGAGCTCCTGTGTGCTGGGGAGAAATTGTCCGGGAAGCGAGGTGAATTCAATTTGCCATGCATTTGAGCCAACAGGTTGCAGGGTGGTTGTTGCAATCTCGGGCGACGGATCGGTTAGTGCCACGGCTGTGAGGAGATTTGTGGGGGCTTCAAAAATGGCCTGGAGATTGGTGATGGCGGCGCTGGTTGCGAGAGTTACGGGCAGGCTATTCGTTCTCCCAGTTTGAACCACCATCCGGCCAAGTCCGACTTCGATGTAATCATCCACGATCACCGTGAAGGAATTTGTAGTGCTGGCTGCGGGCACTCCGTTGTCGGTCACGATCACCGAGATGATGTTGGTGCTTCGGGCTTGTTCGCGTGCGGGCGACCAGCGGAAAACGCCGTTGGTAGGATTGACATAGGTTCCCGACGGTGCGCCATCCGCGAGAGCAAAGATGAGCGGCAGGTCCGGGTCCTCAGCCGAGTTGGTAATGACCAGCGACATCAGGACGTAGGCAATCTGATCTGCCACAGGTTGAGTGTTGGGAGTCGGATTGACCTTGAGCACATTGACGACGCAAGCAAGCAGGTTTCCATCGGAATCGCGAACCGTGTAGTTGAACGTGTCCGTGCCGGTGAATGTCGGTGGTGGTAGATAATAAATCCAGCCGTCGCTTAATGTGATTGTTCCGCCTGCTGTGGTTGCTGTGTCCAAAGCAACCAAGGTCAAGGCGTCGCCGTCATCGTCCTCAATTGCGGCCAGCATTGCGGCCACAGAGATGACGCCCGGGCCATTGGTCATTTGCAGCAAAGCTGGTGCGTTGGTGGTGGGTGGCGTGTTAACGCCATTCCAAAAACCTTCGCCAAGGGTGTAGATGGCTGAACTGGCCGAACCGACGGAAGGCTGGCCAATCGTGTCCGTCAACGTATAGGTCGCGCTCGAAGCGCTTCCGCCGCCGCTGGCGCTGACAGTACTGACGAGAGTCGGAGTTGTCGTCCGCAACCGTAACACCAGGTGAAGCGTCGATTCCTTCTGGATGTTGTAATCAGACAGCGTGCGTCCGTCTTCGAGTTGTTTGCCCGCGAAGATGAGTCTTTGCTGATCCGGCGGAATGCCTTCCTTGTCCTGAATCTTTTGTTTGACGTTCTCAATGCTGTCGCTGGGTTCGACGTCGAGGGTGATGGTCTTGCCAGCGAGCGTTTTTACGAAGATTTGCATTGCGGACAAATCGAAGGTGACGAACAAGACAGCCACCATGACAAGCCGGGGCAGAAAGCTCGCACCAGATCGCAGTATTGCAGAGCTTTTAGATTTCATGGTGTTGATGATGAACCTGGAACCCATGGTAAATGTCATGGGTCATGCGGTATCGGCTCCCCTCTGGAGCGATAGTGAATGTCGTACTCCAGTACATCAATCTTGTCGGGATAGGTGTCCAGGGAAGAGTCTGCGGTGCGTTCAAACCGGATGGCCAACATTGAGGAAATGCCGTAACCAATCGCGGTGGGAGCAACCCCTTCTGGAGGCAGGCTGATCATGAGATGCTTCCACTTGTTCCCCGCCGAAATGGTAACCACGTTGGTTATCACCGTCTCCGATGGAAATGTCTGCCCCATGTTCGCCCATGAGTATCTGGTTATGAAAACGATGTTCCCGGTCGCCGAAGAGTTCGGGGATAGATGGACGTGGGGATAAATCACCGTATTGGTGACGTATTCATGGGGAAGTTGTGCGTTGACGAACATGCACTGGGTGTTTTCCGAGCTAAACCTGATGGCCATCTTGTTGCTGTTCGGGCCCCACGACGACGTGAGTATGGCTGCTTCCGCAGTGCCGGACGGGTTGAGTTCCTGAGGAGTGAAACGCAGATCCTCATATAAATTGGTTGCGGTGCTCACAAACTCCCTCGCCGCTACCGTCCCGCTGACCGTGAGGTCGCCAGCGATGATTACGTTGCCGTTGGTATAGACGGCATCAGTGCCCTGGAGTGTAAAAGCGCCGCCATCAAGGCCGTTGGTGCCCGCCACACCTTGAGGTCCCTGCGGACCTGTGTCGCCAACCGCCCCTTGTTCACCCTGCAAACCTTGTGGACCTTGCGCTCCGACGTTGCCGGTCAAACCTTGAGGACCTTGTGGACCAGTGTTGCCTGTGGGTCCTTGTAGTCCGATGAGTGAAATGCCAGATGGCCAACTGCCGTCGGCCTTTGGGCCGTGAATTTTTGAGACAGCAGTATCGAAGTAGAAATCTCCATCCGCGCCGAGCGATTGCGCTGGAGCGTCTGAACCACTGAGAATGGTTTTGCCATCGAGTCCGTTCGTGCCACTTGCACCTGCTGGTCCTTGAGCCCCGGATGGTCCCTGTGGACCTGTGTCACCAACCGGCCCTTGTTCACCCTGCAAACCTTGCGAACCTTGTGATCCGACGTTACCGGTCAAACCTTGCGGGCCCTGTGGACCAGTGTCGCCCGTGGGTCCTTGTAGTCCGACGAGTGAAACGCCAGATGGCCAACTGCCATTGGCCTTCGGGCCGTGAATTTTTGTGGCGGCAGCATCAAAATACAAATCCCCATCTGCACCGAGTGATTGAGTTGGTGCGCCCGAGCCGTTGAGGATGGTTTTGCCATCAAGGCCGTTCGTGCCAGCGGGTCCTTGCAAACCGACGGGACCTTGAGGTCCTTGTGCGCCATTATCACCAGCGATGCCCTGCGATCCGGCTGGTCCTTGCAAACCTTGAGCACCGTTTTGACCTGTGAGTCCTTGCAATCCCTGTGGGCCAGTCTCTCCAACTGACCCTTGTGGCCCGGTTGCGCCGATTGGGCCTTGAGCACCAGTGTCGCCCGTGGGTCCTTGTAGTCCGATGAGTGAAACGCCAGAGGGCCAACTGCCGTCGGCCTTTGGGCCGTGAATTTTTGAGGCGGCAGTATCGAAGTAGAAATCTCCATCCACGCCGAGACCTGAATCTGGAGCGCCGCTGCCGCTGAGGATCGTTTTGCCATTGAGGCCGTTTGTGCCAGCGGGGCCTTGCAACCCGATGGAACCTTGAGGTCCTTGCGCGCCAATTTCACCGGCGAGGCCCTGCGATCCGGTTGCGCCAATTGGGCCTTGCACACCTTGGGGACCTTGAGGGCCAGTCTCTCCAACTGGCCCTTGTGGCCCGCTTGCACCGGACGGCCCTGCCGGACCTTGCGGTCCGACGGCACCTATCGCTGTGCCGTTGATTAGAAATTGTCCTGCAATGTTGACATCACCGGCTACATCCAGAGTGAAAGCCGGGTTTGTGATGCCGATGCCGACGTTTCCGCCATCGTCAACCAAGGCCGAATTACCCAGCGTTTCACCGTCAGTGAATTTGCCGAGGCGATTCAGCGTGCCGCTGCCTGCGATACGGGTATTCCAATTTGCAATGTCGCCAGCCTGGATGGCGTGAGCGGGGCTGGCAGCAAAAACCGGATCCTGCTCATCATACCAGCCGGCAACCTGTGCATAGCCAGCGGCAGTGATGCGGCGATCCGGACTCAGCAACTGCGAGCCGTTGACACCGTCATTGAACCAGATGCGCAGATAGACCTCGCTGTTCGTGAAAACACTTGCAGGGATGGTCTGCGTCATGTTGGTTACCGACGGATCGCCGAGGTTCACGGAAAAAATCCCGCGAGTGACAGGCAAATCTATCGTTGGTCCGCTGGGTTCGCTACCGCTTACGCTGGATCCGTCATGGCTCCAGAAAGAAAGAGTCGCGGTGGGGCCAACGAGCGCAAACTTGAACTGGCCCGTGCCGTTGAAGTTGGTGTTGTTGACTGTGATTTTCCCCTGATGACTGATTATACCAGGGACTTGGGCAATCGAGGGCAGTACTGCCAGGACGCCAATAATAAGTGATATGCGTAGTTTCATGGCCATTGGGCCAAAGAATAATCCACAGCAGCGGCTCTCTGGCCTGAAGGGGCCATCGTCCCAGTTCAGGTAATCTTAAGTATCGTCAGTGAAGAATAAGCAGCCAGACAATCCGACATAATCCTCGCTACAGATGGCTTGCTCCGCAGAGACAAGTCAAACGCTGAAGCGAAAGTCAGTTGAGTTGGCTCTCTCGGGAGTCGAGTTGGAGTCGTGGGCGGAGCAGACGTTCAACAATTATGAGTCGGTTTGGCCGCTCACTCACCCAAGAGCAGCCGCCGCCGTGCAAATCGGACATGGAACGGAGCAAATCCATTTCGACACGGGCACTTCCACCACGAAATCTGGGAAGCTGGCAACGAAGGATTGTCACCTTGCCGCGCCAGTCTTCTTTTGCTCCAGCTTCTTAAACACGACCTGTTGTTCTGGCGTTGTCAGATAGGGCAATAGCTCGGAGGAATCTTTTGGTTCTTGTCCGTTGTTGGCGGCGGCAAAAGCTTTCAGCACTGGATCGAGCACTTTTGCATCGCTCATGCCTTTGTAAGTTGAACTGCCGAAACCTTTCGGCCCCATGGCCCAGAGCGAGTCAAATTCCTCATCAACCGGATTCTTTACCGTGATCAGCCAATCACCACCCATCTTCATGTTGGGAATCTGTGAGGCTGGTACGATTGTGTAACGTTGCAACATTTCGTCATCTGGAAGGGTTTCAAAATGGGATTTGAGTTGCGACAAGTCGGTGGGGAATTGTCCGCCGTTTTGTTTCATGTATTCCCCGAGTGCCTTGTGCATCGAAATGATCATCTGATTTTCGCCCACACTCCGCAGCCTCGCGAATGCCCGGCGGTAATCCTCGTCGCTGACGAGCGGCTCGCTGGCGGCGTCCAGCCAGTTGGCATCGGTGAGATACTTGAACTCCGGAATTTTCGCACCCGGTGTCTGCTCCAGTCTTTGTTTCAACCGGGTCACACGATCGGCCCATGATTTTGCGGCGGCTTCGGCAGGGTCATTCACTTTTCGGTTTTCGGCTGCCTTCAATCGCGTCACCTCACCGCGCAGCTTTAACAACTCCGTCTGGTTTGGATTCGATTCCCATCGTGAAATATCCTCCAGCAATCCTGCCAAACGATTTTTCCCCTCATCACGTTCGCGTTGCAATGCCTGGATTTGTTCCACCAACGGCGCTTGTTGTTCCTGGAGTGTTTGAATTTGTTCGCGCAGTTGGAAAGCCTGGTGTGCCTCGTAAATCCCCGCTCCAGCAAGGATGGCGACTGTGGCGGTGGCGATGATTTTTTGCAGAGTTGTCATGGCAATGGTTTTGGTGGTGACGGCGATTGCGGTTGAAGTTGAAAGCGTCGCGCTGGCAAGCGCAGCGGCGGAAATGGTGAGGGCCAAACCCATCGGTGCGGCTTGGACGGCGTTGGCGGAAATCACGACGATGAGTCCGCTCGCGCCGACGGTGACGCCGCGTTTGGCGAAGAATTCGCGCAGGCGTTCCACGGCACGATTCACGCGTTTTTGGGCGGCCTCGTCGCTGATGCCGAGGGTTTGCGCCATCTCATGGGCGGATTTGCGTTCAAAGTAGCGGAGCAACACTGCATCGCGATCCGGCTCGCTCAACTCGCCGAGCGCGGCGTCGAGATGCGGGGCGATGTTTTCCCAGTTGGTATCAGGTTCGGCGGAGAGCAATTCATTCATGGCAAGAGCCTCCCGTTCGCGCGTCTGCCGACGGACATTGGCGCGGACGGCATTGGCCGCGAGATTTTGCGTCGTGCGGTGGAGCCAGCCGGACAAGACGGGGTGATGGGTGAGTTGCCGGGCGTTCTGTGCCAGCGCCACAAACACGCCCTGGGTCACGTCTTCGGCTTGGTGCGAATCGCAAACCATCCGCAGCGCGGCGGAATAGACGAGGTCAATGTGACGGCGCACCAACTCGGCAAACGCCGGTTCGGAATGACTTCCGGCGTAATCCTGCAAGAGTTGTTGGTCGGTTTGAGCGTTCACTCATAGGATAATAACCGCCGCCCCGGAAATCGGACAAGGAATGTAGCGGCGGGGGGGGCCGCATGCCGTAGAACGCGGCATCTTGTTGCCCGGAATGGACGCGGGAGTCTTAATCGACACGCGAAAGAATTGGGAGCGTACGGTTGTCGTGCGTTGTTTCCGCCGGGCTGGAAAGCCCGGCTCTACGGCAGGCAGGGATGCCCGCCGCGACAGCCCAGCCGAAACAACTCCGCGACTTGCACATCGAGTTGAAGGTGAAGCAGCCGACGCCACCGCCTCCGCCGAAGGCGTAATGAGCCATCCCGAAGCTATGAACATAAATGGCGTGGGCGAGAGCTCAGAAATTGCGTTACCCAAAATGTGCAACCCTCTCCGCGTAAGATTGCGGCAATAACTTCTATTTGTTGGTGGTGCTCGCAGGTAAAGATGCGTTAAGCATTTCGAACGCGATCTTTCTCTCCAACAAGATTGCGAACCGCCTCTCCTCGAATAATTGCTGAACTACTTCAAGAACTGGCCTGAATGTTTCATTTACTTCACCACCTTGATCTGCCAGATAAAAAATATTCGTCGTGATTTCATAGGTAACATTGAGAGATTTGAGCATTTTGTCGACTTTTTCTTCAGTGAGTTTTATTCGCGCCCTTTGCTCCCTCAGTTTCTGTTGGAGGATTGCAACGCCGTTTGTTTCTACACTCTTTGTATCGGACGACACTGTGTCAATTTGTGCTATGAGAGGTTCGGCAAATCGTTTTCGTGCTAGAGTGATTTCCGAACGCAATGCCAGCAATTCGCTGGTGTTTCTATTCAAACGTTCATTGTCTTCTTGAATTGAAGCTAACCGATTGGTCAACTCATCACGCTCCTTCTCCAATCGCTTGATTGCCTCGTCAAATGGCGCTCTCGTTTGCTGGAGTCTTTCGACTTGGCCTCGTAATTGCGAAGCTTGGCGGGCTTCGTAGATTCCCGCTCCGGCCAGGGCGGCGATGGTGGCGGTGACGATGGTTTTCTGAAGTGCAGTCATTGCGATGGCCTTGGTGGCGGTGACAGTTGCGGTGGTGGCGAGGGTTGTTCCGGTCAGCGCGGAGGCGGTGGAAATGGCGAGGGCCAAACCCACCGGCGCGGCTTGCACGGCGTTGGCGGAGATGACGCCGGCGAGTCCGCCCGCGCCGACAGTGACGCCGCGTTTGGCGAAGAATTCCCGCAGGCGTTCCACGGCGCGGCTCACGCGTTTTTGCGCGGCATCGTCGCTGATGCCGAGCGTTGCGCCAACGGTGCGGAGATCGTGATTTTTGAAATAGCGGAGCAGGATGGCGGCGCGATCAGTTTCGTCGAGTTCGTGCATGGCCTCATCGAGAATGGGTTCGATATGCGTCCAATCTTCTGTCGTGGCATTCATGGCATTCATCTCGGTGGCGATCTGTTCGCGCAATTGGCGGCGAGCCTCACGGCGGACGACATCAATTGCCGTCCGGCGGGTGACTTGATAAAGCCAGGCGGTGAGCACATGCGTGCTACGCGTCGTATCTATCAGCTTCGCAGCGTTGCGTGCGAGGTCGGTGAAGGCGGATTGGGCTACTTCCTCGGCGAGTTGAAGTGAGCGGACCTGTCGGAGGGCAGCGGAATGCACGAGGTCAACATGGCGGCGCACGATCTCGGCGAAGGCGTCTTCGGCGCTATCATGCGTGTAGCGCTTCAACAATTTCAGATCGGTGTCGCTCATTGACACAAGTATATCGCCACCGTGCTGGTGAATCCGACAAAGTATTTTTCCTGAAGACTCCCGGACCGCGGAGGCCGCAAAGAGTCGCGGAGGGGAAAATGGATCGGTACGAATGGTTACTCGGACTCTTCTTCGGACGCGCTACTCTTGGTTTTGCCAAGAAGTTTCACGGTGGTGGGCAGCGAATCCTTCTGGTAAGGCGAGTGGAGGTTAAAGTAGATGCCGCAAAGGGGACGCGGTTCATCGCCCTGGCTGAGGATGACGGTGACCTGCCGGTCAATGGCCAGGCCGTGTCTCATGCCGGGCGCGCGGTTTTCGTAGGCTTTGATGGCCTTGTCAAACAGGCTGACGAGCGCAGCTTGAAATTCTTCCGGGGACTTTTCGAGGCAGACGATGTGTTTGTCGAACGACTTCACAGCGGCGGCGATTTCTTTTTTGAAACTATCGGCAGTCACAAGGCCAGCCTACTTCAACGGCGTATAATGAACAGAGAAAAGTCGCGAGATGTCGCCGGCCTGCGATTCCGTTCAGGTCAGCGTCGCGTGTCGTTCCTGTTGCGAATGGTCTCCGGCATTGACGCGCGGAGAATTGGTTCCATAATCCAAGAATAAATGGCCACCCGTTTGCA
Source organism: Verrucomicrobiota bacterium (assembly GCA_013140495.1). Classification (GTDB taxonomy): domain Bacteria; phylum Verrucomicrobiota; class Verrucomicrobiia; order Limisphaerales; family JADLHS01; genus JADLHS01. The sequence continues at coordinate 49,749 of JABFSR010000012.1, read as the reverse complement.
TCAAAACTGAATCAAGCGACTGGTCGGTGCGTCAGCTTGCATCGGCTGGGGAAAACAGAATCATTAACATGAGTCCAAAATCGTTTCAGATAAACCGTCGTCGTTTCCTCAAAACCGCCAGCGCAATAACAGCGGCCACCGGCGTGCCGGGTTGGTTCCTGGAGCAGGACCTTGCGCAGGCTGTCTCCCCAAAGCCGCTTGGTGCAAATGACAAGCCCGGTGTCGCTCTCGTTGGCTGCGGAGGGCAGGGGCGTGGCGACTGTAACACAGCTCGCCGTTTTGGTGAAGTCGTTGCCGTGTGTGACGTGGACAGGTCGCATGGCGACTCGGCGGCGCAGCAGTTTAAGTCTGGAACTAAAGTCCCGACGGTTTTTACAGATTTTCGCAAGCTCATGGAGCGCGACGATGTTCACGTCATCATTACCGGGACGCCCGATCACTGGCATACGCTGGTCAACATGCTGGCGGTCAAAACCGGCAAGGACGTTTATTCTGAAAAGCCGCTCACGCTCTGCATTGACGAAGGGAAGCGCCTTGTGAAGGCCGTGCGCGAGAACAACCGGATTCTTCAGGTGGGAAGTCAACAACGCAGCGACAAGAATTTCCGTCTCGCCTGTGAACTGGTTCGCAATGGTCGAATCGGCAAGCTTCAACACATGATCGTTGGACTGCCTACCGGTCCAAAGGGCGGTCCATTTCAAGCCATTCCAATTCCTGAAAGCATGAACTGGGATTTTTATCTCGGTCAGGCGCCCAGGACGGATTACGTCGGCTCAGTTGAGATCAAGAAAGCTGCGGATGGCACCGAGACCAAGAGTTACCGCCCGTGGAACTCTCACAATGATTTCCGCTGGTGGTACTGTTTCTCTGGCGGGCAAATGACGGATTGGGGCGCACATCATAACGACATTGCCCAGTGGGGCAACGGCACCGAGCGCAGCGGTCCCGTGGAGATTGATGGCAAATCCCTGGTTGACATGATTCCTGGTGGCTTTGACGCTGCCTCCAAGTACCGCATTGAAATGAAGTATGCAAACGGCGTTACGATGACGATTGTGGACGAGAGCACGGTTACGGATCGCAATGTGGTTGGTGAAGGCAAGCATACACCCAACGGTGTTCAGTTTCTCGGCTCGGACGGCTGGATATATGTCGCGCGCGGCGACATCAAGTCGAGCAATCCTGAACTGCTGACCACGCCGTTGCCTGAGGATCGCGCAGTCAAGCTCTACAACAGCAGCGACCACATGAGAAACTTCTTTGACTGCGTGCGCAGTCGCAAAGATCCGATCTGCGATGTCGAAATCGGACACCGTTCAATTTCTGTGGCGCATCTCGGCGTCATCTCGGTTCGTATGAAACAACCGCTCAAGTGGAATCCAGAACAGGAAAAGTTCACCGGTGAAAATGCCACTGAAGCGAATAAATGGCTCGTGCGCGAGCAGCGCAAGCCGTACGACTACGGTTTTATTTCCTGAGCGGTTCAAGCAGGAAACACGAACCGTAACCATTGATTTGTAATCATTCAGAAAGAACATCCCATGCTGACCAGATTTTTGCCTTGGTGCGCTTTACTCGTGGCGACTGTAGCCACAGCGGCTGATAGACCAATGCTGCTTCAAGAACGGTTAAGCGGCTCGCCGTTCAAGATCGCGTACGAAACCTACATCAACGACAACTGGGAGATTTACGTCATGAACGCGGACGGATCGAACCCGGTGAACCTCACTCAAACGCCGAAAGAGCACGAGCATTACCCTCAGGTTTCACCCGACGGCACGAAGATTTGTTTCTCGGTGGATCAGGGAGAAGGGCGGGATGCCATTCGCAGTCTGTATGTCATGGACAGCGACGGGAAAAATCGGAGGAAGCTGGTGGAAAGTGCTCGGGAGCCGTTTTGGAGTCCGGACGGGAAGGTCATCGGCTTCCTGCCGCAGGAGTATCCCAAGTTCAACGTGATTGATTATTACACGAAAGGGATGAGCTTCTACGATCTGGGCACGGGCCAGATCACGTCCCATCCGAACAGCACGAATCTTCATCATCTCTACAACCCAAGTTTTGCGCCGAACGGGAAATGGATTGTGTCCACCGTTCATTCCGGCATGGGCTTTGGCCACGCGATCCTTGCCATCGAACGGAATGGCACCAACATCGTGGACCTGAAGATTCCCGGTTGCCGCCCGTGCGTGAGTCCGGACGGCAAGCAGATTGCGTGGGGTTCAGGAGACCACGAGGTTGTGGCAGCGCCGATTGATCTCGAGTCGGCGTCACCGAAGGTCGGTCATTGGCGGCTTCGCATTCAGGATAAAACCAACGAGACGTACCATGTGGACTGGTCGCCGGACAGTCATTATTTGAGTCTGAGTCGGGGACACGCCAGCAAGGGCGACCCAAACAAGCCGGGAACGTTCATGGCAGCGTGCGAAATTGTGGGAGTTTACGCGCCGGGCTGGAATCTTTGCGCCGTCTCGGCGGATCGCGAAGGTGTCGTGGATCTCAACCATTCCACCGGTGCAGAGTTCGTGATGCTGACGACGAATGGCTTTAGCTACAAGGAATCCGCCTGGTTCCGGCCACTTCAAAAGACCAAGGAATAGCTGGTGAATCGAACAACTTGTTTTTTTCTGGGTGTTGTTGCGATTGCGATTCTGACTTCGTGTGGCAAACCCGACTCCGGTTCTCAGAGTGCGCAGAAATCTGGGCTCGATGCCTCATCTGTCCCGGGCGGTGTCTCCAGACTTGCCGACATTGTGACCAAGTCCGGCGTCGAAATGGTTTCTTTGCCCGGCGGTGAATTCCTGATGGGCAGTGCCCAAGGCAATCCTGACGAGAGTCCCCCGCACAAAGTGCAAGTCAGTGCGTTCCTGATCGACAAATTCGAGGTGACGCACGAGATGTTCACAAAGGTTCAGTTGCCCAATCCCTCCCACTGGAACGATAGTCCCAAGAAACCGCTTGAGCGCGTGCGTTGGCGCGATGCCAAACAATACTGCAACGAGCGATCACTCTTGGAAGGCTTGCAACCTTGCTACAACGAGAAAACCATGGACTGGGATTGTAACTACGCAGCGAATGGTTATCGCCTGCCCACCGAGGCTGAATGGGAATACGCAGCGCGATCAGGAACGGATGGACCGTACGATTTCGGCCAGTCAGACAAACTTAGACAATACGCGTGGTTTGCTATCAACGCCGATCAGAAGACTCATCCGACAGGTCAGAAGCAACCCAATCGCTGGGGGCTTTTTGACATGTACGGCAACGTCTCCGAGTGGTGCGAAGATGTTTACAATCCTGTTTATTACAAAGAGAGTCCATCGGTTGATCCGCATGGCCCGGCGAATCCTGGCAAGGACGTAAAGCGCGCGATCCGCGGTGGCAGTTGGAAATCCAGTCCGGACGGTTGTCGTTCTAGCGCGCGGCAAGGCGAATTAACCGGGGATAGCGATGCATGTTTCTCCACCGACTTTTGCGGCTTCCGTTGTGTGCGGCGGGCGACAGCGGAAGATGTGGAGAGTTTGAAAAGCAAACCCAACTGATGCATTCCTTCTGGCAATGAATTAACCAGAAACGATCGACCATGCTTTTTCACACCTGGCCGTTTCTGGTCTTCATGCTGATTGTGCTGCCGGGGTTCTATGCGTTGCGGAAAACCCGACTGTGGCTGCCCTGGCTCACAGCGGCCTCCTATTTTTTCTACGGCTGGTGGAATCCCTATTACCTGCTGCTCGTCGTCTATTCCACCTTGCTCGATTTCTGTCTGGTGGCATTGATGGACCACTGCCCACGCGCAGGACAAAAGACCGATGTGTTCGCCCGTCTCACGCGGTTGCGGTTCGATGATCGTCTGCTCAAATTTGCGTTTGTGGTGTCTGCAATCGCAACTTTGGGATGTGTGGTCATGGCCCTTTTCGGACTGCAAACCCTACGGCCAACGATGTGGGTGCTGGGGCTGATTCTGCTGTTGATGACGCTCGGCGCTCTCTACAGCAGTCGAAGAATCTGGCTGCTGATCAGCCTTGTCAACAATCTCGCGCTCCTGCTTTTCTTCAAATACGCCCGCTTCGTAGCCGAGAACCTGAACGCGCTTTTCGAATCACTCCACTGGTCGGTTAATCTGTCCGACCCCTCCACGCTCATGCCGTTCGGTTTTGAGTATTTGCTCCCGGTGGGGATTTCCTTTTTCACCTTCCAATCGTTGAGCTATACGATTGATTTCTACCTGGGGAACGTCCAGCGGGAGCGGAACTTCGTTCGCTTTGCAACCTTTGTCTGTTTCTTCCCCCAGCTGATGGCAGGTCCAATTGAGCGCGCAAAACACCTTCTGCCACAGTTTCATCGTTTTCCTCCGGTTCGCCTTCAGAACTTTACCGATGGCGCATCACTCTTTCTCGTTGGTCTGTTCAAGAAACTGGCACTGGCGAACTACCTCTCGTTTTATGTGGAGCGGGTTTATGACAACCCCAAATTGTTTGACGCCCCGGCGTTGATGCTGGCGACGTTTGCTTTCGCCTGGCAGATATTTTTCGATTTCAGCGGCTACACCGACATGGCCCGCGGCGTGGCCAAGCTCATGGGGTTTGATTTGATTCTTAATTTTAACAATCCCTACATGGCCACCGGTCTCGGCGACTTTTGGTCGCGATGGCACATCGGCCTTTCCTCATGGTTTCGAGATTACGTCTATATTCCGTTGGGCGGTAGCAGGGGTGGCATGTTGAGGACTTACCGGAATCTCTTCATCACGTTTTTCATCTCGGGCATCTGGCACGGTGCAAATTGGACGTTCGTGATTTGGGGAACTCTTCATGCGGCTGGTATCATGATCACCCGCGAACTGGAGCGCTCGGTCTTTTATCGCGAGCGTGTGCCTCGCTTGGCGAAGCAGGTGGCTGTATTTGTCTTTGTATGCTTTGCATGGATTTTCTTCCGGGCCAATTCACTGGGTGATGCGCTGCTGATCGTGACCCGCATCTTTACTGCGGCCTGGCATGATCCTCAAATGCCGGTGCTCATGTTGGTGCTCGTGGCGCTGATCTGGCTTTACCAGTTCTGTTATGAGTCCCGCTTTCGCGTAATTCTTCAATCCGGCCTTGTGCGGACGGGCGCGGCGGTTTTCATGATCCTTTATCTGTGTCTGTGTGCATCCGGGGGCGGGGCGTTCATCTATTTCCAGTTTTAACGTGGCAGCAACGAAACCAACCGAGACGACTGGATTGCCCTTCGTAAACGAAGTGCGGCTGCGCATGCGGCAGTGGCTCGTCGCGCTTGGCATCGTTCTCGTGGTGGTGACTCTGACGCCGTCGTTTTGGAAAAAGTTGGAGCGCTTCGATACCGGACCGGACTACCGCATTCCTTATGACTTGAGCAAAGACTATTGGCTTTACGAACGTCGCCTTGCGCGGGTGGCCTCGACGAACATTGTGATGTTGGGCGATTCCGTGGTCTGGGGCGAATATGTAATGGCGGACGGCACTTGGACGCATTTCTTGAATCGGGAGGCTGGCGTCGGCAACAAGTTTATCAACGCGGGCGTGAACGGTCTTTTCCCGCTCGCGTTGGAAGGATTGGTTCGTTTTTATGGTCGTCCGTTGAGCCATAGGAAAGTGATTCTTCACTGCAACGTTCTCTGGATGACGAGTCCAAAGGCGGACCTGAGCACGGACAGGGAAGAGTCCTTCAACCATGCCGCGCTGGTGCCGCAATTCTCCCCGCGAATCCCATGTTACAAGGCGGACGCCAGCGATCGGCTCAACGCGATCGTGGAGAGGAATGTTCCGTTCATTGAATGGGTAAGCCACCTGCAGAATGCCTATTTCGGGCAACAGAGCATTCCGAAATGGACACTTGTGGAAGCCGGGGGTGATCCGCCGCTCTATCCGAATGTTTATCGCAATCCGCTTTCCGAAATAAAAATGACCGTTCCATCCGAGCCAGCCAACGATCCTCAGCGCGGTCCGCTGAGTTCGCGTCACAAACCCTGGTCCACGAATACAACCGGCACGACTCAGTTCGAATGGGTCGCCCTTGATCAATCACTACAGTGGCGCGCTTTTCAGCGGGTGATCGAAGTCTTGCGCGAACGCGACAACGATGTGCTCGTCGTGTTGGGCCCGTTCAACGAACACCTGATGGCCGAGCAAAATCGGCCCGCTTACCGAAAAATGCATAATGAGATCGTGGCCTGGCTTGCGAAGAATCAGATCCCCCACGTCGCTCCCGAGTTGCTTCCCAGCACTTTGTACGCTGACGCCAGCCATCCCTTGACAGAGGGCTATCAATTGCTCGCCAAACGTCTCTACCATGATAGTGTTTTTCAAAAATGGATGAGCACGAAATGACACAATTGCCGGAATGAAATCGAACTACCAGCTCGGCGTGAGCATTGCGTGCCTCGTGTTTTCCGTGGCGGTTTCTGCCGTGGCAGATGACCAGATCAGCTACAATCGCGATGTTCGACCCGTTCTTTCCGACAAATGTTTCTTCTGCCATGGTCCCGATCAAAACAAACGCAAGGGGAAGTTTCGACTCGACGTGCGGGAGGACGCGGTTGCGAAGAAGGCCATCGTCCCGGGCAGGCCGGAAGAAAGTGAATTGATCCGCCGCATTCGGGCCAAGGCTGAGGATGAGGTGATGCCACCGCCCGACTCGCACAAAACGTTGACTCCGGCTCAGAAGGATTTGTTGCGTCGTTGGATCGCGTCCGGGGCGAAGTATGAAGTGCATTGGGCTTACGTGCCGCCGGTCAAGCCCGCCACTCCGACCAATAAGAACGCGATTGATGTTCTGATCAGGCAGCGGTTGAGTGGACTGGGGCTGAAACCATCCTCACCCACAGATCGGCGCACGCTGGGGCGACGACTCTATTTTGATTTGATTGGTTTGCCGCCGAAGCCTGAGGAGGTGGAGGCATTCGCGAACGACAAAGCGCCGGATGCGGTTTCCCATCTCGTGGAAAAACTCATGGCTTCCCAGCAGTTCGGCGAGCGCATGGCCATCGGCTGGCTCGACGTGGCGCGCTTTGCGGACACGATCGGCTATCACTCGGACACGCCGCGCAACATCTGGCCGTATCGCGATTATGTCATCAAGTCGTTCAACGAAAACAAACGCTTTGACCAGTTTACGCGGGAACAGCTCGCCGGTGATCTAATGCCTCAAAGCTCGCTCGAACAAAAAGTCGCTTCCGCTTTCAATCGCCTATTACTCACAACAGAGGAAGGCGGCGCGCAGCCCAAGGACTATGAAGCCCGCATGTTGACTGATCGAGTGCGTGCCGTCAGCAGCGTCTGGCTGGGTCAGACCATCGGCTGCGCCCAGTGTCACGACCACAAATTTGATCCCGTCAAGCAGCGAGATTTCTATGCCCTCGGCGCGTTCTTTGCCGACATTCAAGAGCCGATCATCGGCGCTCGTGAGCCGGGCATGTTGGTGCCCGATGATAAGCAGGCGGCGGAACTCGCCCGACTCGACGAGGCGGTCGCGCGTGCGCAACAAGACTATGATGGCCCTCGTCCGGAATGGACTGCGGCTTTTGTGGATTGGCAGAAGGCGCAGTCCCAAGCTTCGATTCACGAAAGTCATTGGACTGTTCTGACTCCTGTGAATGCGGAATCTGTGAGCGGGAGCAAACTCAAGATTGAAAAGGGTCGCTCTGTCCTGGCCAGTGGCAAGAAGGCGGATACGGACACTTACACGGTTTCCTTTACGAATGGACTGAATGACATCGTGGGTTTGAGGCTCGAAGCGCTGCCGCATGACTCGCTGCCGGCAAAAGGGCCGGGTCGGGCCGAGAACGGTAATTTCGTTTTGACGGAGGTGACGGCGAGGATTCAGCGGCTCGATCAATCCTCCAATGTGATTTCCTTTGCCTCCGCTCGCGCGGACATCGAACAAGCCGGCGACATCAACAAGGAAGCCCACCCGACCTATGGCGCAGCTTCCACGATTGATGGCAATGCCAAGGACGACACCCACGGCTGGGCGATACTTCCGGAGGCAGGCCAGCCTCATCAACTCGTATTGACTCTCGCAGCCCCGCTCACGCTGCAACCGGGCGAAACATTGACTCTTGAACTAGCGCAAAACCGTGCCGGCCATTTGCTCGGCCATTTTCGTATCGGCGTCACCATCAACTCCGAGGCATTACAAGGACCTTTCCGTCTTCCTCCGACAAAGGAAATCAGTGATCTGCTTCTTGTTGCCGCCGATCAACGTGACGAGAAGCAGAAGGAAAAGCTGCATGAACATTTCAAGAGCGTTGCGCCCGAACTGGCGGGGCCGCGCAGCAAGCTGGCAGCCGCCCGCAAGGCAAAGGGCGACTATGAAGGCGCTATTCCACGCTGCCTTGTTTCCGTTACCAATTCACAGCCTCGGGTAGTCCGCATTCTGCCGCGTGGGAATTTCCTGATCGAAACCGGCGACATCATGCAGCCTGCATTGCCAGCTTACCTTGCCGGCTCTGGAAAAACAGCAGATGACCGCCGGCTCACCCGGCTGGACCTCGCCAACTGGCTGGTGTCACGCGAGAATCCGCTCACTGCGCGCGTTGTGATGAACCGGCTGTGGAAACAGTTTTTCGGTCTCGGTCTCTCGAAGGTCGTGGACGATCTGGGCGCGCAGGGAGAACTGCCGCCCAACCAGGCGCTGCTGGACTGGCTCGCGTGCGAGTTCATGGACAGCGGTTGGGATGTGAAGCACATGGTTCGTTTGATGGTCAGCAGTGACACCTATCAACAGAGTTCCGTGTCCTCAAAGAAACTCCGGGCTCGTGATCCTCTGAATCGTGAACTCGCCGTGCAAAGTCGCTGGCGGCTGGATGCCGAACTTGTCCGCGATAACGCGCTGTCCGTTTCCGGACTGCTTGCGGAAAAGATTGGCGGTCCGAGCGTCAAACCGTATCAGCCTGACGGTTACTGGGAGAATTTGAATTTCCCGGTCCGTAGTTACGATATGACAACCGGCCAGGATCAGTATCGCCGCGGACTTTACGTCTGGTGGCAGCGATCCTATCTGCATCCCAGCATGGTGGCCTTTGATGCGCCGACCCGTGAAGAATGCGCGGCGGAACGTAATCGCTCCAACATCCCTCAGCAGGCGCTTGTTCTTTTGAACGACCCAACCTATGTCGAAGCTTCGCACATGCTGGCGGCTCGCATCTTGAAGGATGGCGGCAGGGATACGAAGGCGCGACTCACCTGGGCCTGGCGTCAGGTGCTGGCCCGCGCGCCGCGCCCTGACGAACTGAAAACAATTCAGGCATTGCTTGAAAAGCAACTCGCCGAGTATCGCTCCGATTCCAAGTCCGCGGAGTCATTGCTCAAGATTGGTCAAACGCCACCGCCGAAGGATTTGGATCAATCAGAACTCGCCGCGTGGACCAATATCGCGCGGGTGCTGCTCAATCTGCACGAGACGATTACGAGGTCTTGATGAGAAACACCAAACATCAAAAACCAAACACCAAAGAACCCACAACCTACAAACTTCAGAAGCATCGGGCCGACGTAAGTTTGGAGCAGGAAGTATGGAGTGATGAGCCTTTATTGTTGCGCGATGAACCGCCTAAGAGTGGCGTTCTGCGGCATCCGTTCGATTTGGAGGAGCGGACCGCGGTGTTTGGAGAAAGAATCGTTCGTTTCTCAAAAACCATTCCACGCAATCCTTCCAACAATCGGCTCATTGACCAGGTCGTTGGCGCGGGAACGAGCGTGGGAGCGAATTTCTGTGAGGCGAACGACTGCTTCTCAAAGAAGGATTTTCGTTTCACCGTCAAGCGCTGCATCAAAGAAGCCAAGGAAACCAGGTTCTTCCTCCGAATGATTGCTGCCTCCGAACCTTTGCTGGCAGACGAAGCACGTATCCTATACCGCGAAGCCACCGAGCTGCTCAAAATCCTTGCCACCATGTACCGCAAATGAATTCTTGCCCATCACATTTTAGAATTGCTGTTTATGGGTTCGTTGAAGTTTGGTATTTGGTGTTTGGTTTTTTACACCCACTATGAATCCTCACCCTGAACTTCGACAGTTCCTCGCCCAGCGGGATACGCGTCGCACTTTCCTTGGCCGGACTGCGCAGGGTATTGGCGGACTCGCGCTCGCATCATTGATCAATCCGACACTTCTTTCCGCAGCTGCCGCAGTCGGTCGTAAAGACAAATGGACGGGCGTCGTCAACCCGCTTCATTATCCTCAAAAGGTCAAACGCGTCATCTGGTTGAGCATGGCCGGTGGTCCGTCGCATCTGGAGACGTTTGATTACAAACCCAAGCTGGCGAAGATGCATGGCGAGCCGATGCCCGAGTCTTTCACCAAGGGCAAACAGATCGCGCAGCTCCAGGGCCAGAAGCTGGTTTGCTACGGGCCGCAGCACGGTTTCAAGAAGTTTGGCCGCAACGATACCGAGATTTGCGAGCTGTTCCCTCAGATCGGTTCTGTCATTGACGAAATTTGTCTCATCCGCTCGATGACCACCGAAGCGATCAATCACGATCCCGCCCACATGTTCATGAACACCGGCTCGCAGATCGCCGGGCGACCCAGCATGGGCGCGTGGACGACTTATGGTCTTGGCGCGGAGACGGAGGATCTGCCTGGCTTCGTGGTGCTGACATCACTGGGCCGGGGCGGACAAAACCAGCCCATCGCCGCGCGGCAATGGGCGGCCGGTTTGTTGCCCAGCCGTTTTCAAGGTGTGCATCTGCGTGGCAAGGGCGATCCCGTGCTTTACCTCAGCACGCCCGCCGGAATTACGCACGCGCAGCAGAAGGACGTGGTGGATGCCATCAACGCCATCAACGCGAAATACGACACCATCGTGGACGATCCGGAAATCTCCACGCGCATCGCCCAATATGAAATGGCGTTCAAGATGCAGACCAGCGTGCCGGAGTTGATGGACATCAAACCGGAAGGTGCAAAGACGCTCGAACTTTACGGCTGCCAGCCCGGCGATGGATCGTTCGCGTCGAATTGTCTGCTGGCCCGCCGGCTTGCGGAACGCGGCGTGCGGTTCATTCAGCTTTATCACAAGGATTGGGATCATCACGGCGGCGTGAAGGACGGCATCAAATTCAAGGCCGAGGAAATTGACCGCGCGTGCATGGCGCTGATCACGGATCTGAAGCAGCGCGGCATGCTGGACGAGACGCTGATTGTCTGGGCGGGAGAATTTGGTCGCACGCCGATGAGCCAGGGCGGCGACGGGCGCGATCACCACAACGCCGGTTTTACCATCTGGCTATGTGGTGGCGGCATCAAGAAGGGAATCGTTTACGGTTCAACGGATGAACTGGGCTACGCTGCCATCGAGAACCCGATTGATGTTCACGACCTGCACGCGACGATGCTGCGATTGCTGGGAATCGAGCACACCAAGCTCTCGGTGAAGTTTCAAGGTCTGGACGCGCGCCTCACCGGCATCGCGGGCAAGACCATTGAGGATATTTTGGCGTGAAGGCTGATTGCAGCTTCGGGCCTCTGGCCTGACGTAAGGGCGTGCGTTTCGCCGCCTGGCAATGGTGAACCCATCACTTGTGACCCGCAAAATACTCAGGCGCGTGCTTTGACGCGAGGTTTCTTCCGCCAGGCTGGAAGCCCGACTCTACGGCAGGCAAGATGCCCGCCGCCACCACCAGCCGATTCAACCGAATGGTCACTGCACACCCACGCGATAGAAGTAAGGCCCGGCATTGGTCGCGCTTGTGTCGGTGAAACTCTTTACACCGGCAACTCCGACAATGTTCGTGGCGATGGTTTGGAAAGGTGAAGCAAGGGCGAGGCTTGTTGCGCGCTCCAGCCAATAGTTGCGCGTGGCAACACTCTGCCACGTCACCGTCTTGCCATTCGGACTGTTCGTGGCGTTGACCATTCTCAAACTGGAAAGTGAGTTGGTAGGATTCGTGTCGGAACGCCACTCGCCATAGTTGTTCATGCCATCGCCATCGGCATCGGTGAAATCTGCCGAGCCGTCGGTCGGCAATCCGTTCTGCTGCGCCCACGCATACGAGAGCACCGAGGAAGGCGATTGAAATTCATACGCGCCGATGTCCACCGTGCCGCCGATGACGCGAGGATTACCGTCTGAGTCTGTGGTGTTGTTGGCGTAGGTGTTGTTACCTGCGTTGATGCAAGGCGAGCTGGTTTGGAGACGGAAGTTGCCGGTGGCGGAATCCACAAACAAGGGAGTGTTTGTAAAGTTGCCAGTGCCAGCAAGAAGAGGCGTCGTACAACAGTAATTCAGCGTTGAGTAATCGTGATTTGGACCGACTGGAGCCGTGTTGTAATAAACGATGCAGTTGTTCAGCGTGGCTTGGGAAGCCCCACCGCCGTAGGAAGCGGAGTTTCCAGTGAGGATGCAGTTGTTCAGCGTGCCATGGCTGGCACCGCCGCCGCCGTTGAAAGCCGAGTTGCCACCGAGTGTGCAGTTGTCCAGCGCGCCATAGAAGACCCCGCCACCGAGATTGGAAGCCGAGTTGCCGGTGAGCGCGCAGTTGTTCAGCGTGCCACCGGCGGCCCCGCCCCCTTCTTTGGAGGCCGAGTTGCCAATGAGCATGCACTTGTTGAGCGTGCTACTGGCGGCCCCACCGCCTTGTTCGGAAGCCGAGTTGCCCGTGAGCGTGCAGTTGTTCAGCGTGGCATAGGAGGCCCCGCCACCGTAGTAGCTGGCTGAGTTGCCGCTTAACACGCAGTTGTTCAGCGTGGCATGGGAGGCCCCGCCACCGTAGTAGCTAGCTGAGTTGCCGCTTAACACGCAGTTGGAAATCACAACGCTGGCGGATTCACACCACACTCCGCCACCACTTCTCTCACGGGTATTATCTCCCAAACTCCGCGTGGCTCCGTTGGTGAGAGTGAATCCGTACAGTACAGCCTCGTTGGTCAGATATACGCATCGCACTGCGCTGTCGCCATTGGTCGTGCCGGGCACTTGATAGCCCCGAATCACCGTCACCGCCGGGCCGTTCACGCTCCGCACCGTCACTGGCTTGTTCACGGACACACGGTTCGTCATCGTTCCATAGGCCACACGCCCGCCGGTCTGGTACACCCCGTTGCTGACCAGCACCAGCGCCCCCGGCAGCGTGGCCGCATCCACCGCATCCTGGATATTCGTGGCCGCCGTGGTCCATGAAGCGTAGGGCGACATGGTGACAACTCCACCCAACGCCACATAATGCACCGGCTGTTCCACCACGTGAACCATTGTCGTTGCCGTCACCCCCGCCGGATGGTTCTCGTTATACGCCCGCAACACCACCGGGTAACCGCCCGCCGCCACCCAACTGTGCGAAGCGTAAGGACGGTTGCTGACGATGGTCCCGTCCCCAAACTCCCACCGGCTGCCGCTGACTCGCCCGCCGATCTCCGCTGTGAAATTCACTTCAAATCCCGTAGCTACGTTGGTATAGGTCGACTGGAGTGCCACGCTCAACGCCCCGGTCAACGCACCGGGGTGCGGCTCATCGCAACCGATGGAAGGCGGGCCGGCCCAGGCTTCCCCGTCTATGTCCACTCCTTTGGCGTAGGTCGCGCTGCCAGCGCCCAAGCAAGGAGAGTTGGCGTTCAAGTGGGAGAGGCTGGCCAGTTGCGGCTCGGCGGTGAAGTTGCCCGCGCCGCCGCCGGGCAGTGGCGTCGTGCAACAGTAATTCAGCGCTGAGTAAGCATAGTGGTTTGGACCGACTAGGGCCGTGTTGTAATAAACGATGCAGTTGTTCAGCGTGCCACCAGACGCCCCGCCGCCGTAGGAAGCTGAGTTGCCGGTAACTGTGCAGTTGTTCAGAGTGCAATATGAGGCCCCGCCGCCTTCGGAGGAGGCCAAGTTGCCGTTGAGCGTGCAGTTGTTCAGCGTACCATAGAAGGCCCCGCCGCCGACGGAAGCCGAGTTGCCGTTGAGCGTGCAGTTGTTAAGCGTGCCATCGGAAGCCCCGCCGCCGTAGCCGGAAGCCGAGTTGCCGGTGAGCGTGCAGTTGGAGACGACAGCACTTCGAGATTCACACCACACCCCGCCACCATTATCTCCCAAACTCCGCGTCGCTCCATTGGTGAGAGTGAATCCGTACAGCGCAGCCCCGTTGGTCAGATAAACACAACGCACCGCGCTGCTCCCATTGGTCGTGCCGGGCACCCGGTAGCCCCGAATCACGGTCACCGCCGGGCCGTTCACGCTGCGCACCGTCACCGCCTTGTTGACGAGTACCCGGTTCGTCATCGCGCCAAACACCACGACGCGTCCGCCAGTTTGATAGACGCCATTGGTCACCACGATCTCGTCGCCCGCCGCCGCCGCGTCCACGGCGTGCTGGATGTTGGTGGCGGCTGTAATCCAATCCAGATATGGCGGCGTAGGACTGGGGCTGTTCAAATCCACATAGTGCGTCGTCGCGGCAATGACGTTCAGGGAGAGCGAGGCGAGCAACACCGGAATCAGTTGTGGAATGAGTTTTTTCATCTCCGGTCGTCTTGTGAATCTGCTCTTTTCTAACACCCACTCCTTTAAGCTTCAAGAGATGATTTGTAAAATCTAAGGGGCAGCTAGACCCTGCCCAAAATCCATGGCCACGAAGCGGCCAAACATGAATAGCCGTGGGTGCGACTCACGGTTTGCGTGGTGGAAACAGGTGCGACCCCGTCGGGGTCGAATGTGTTTTTTGGCTTTGCACCGTGGGCTAACGCCCACGGCTATTCATGTCGTGTCCCTCCGGGACAGTCGAGAGTAGATTTCAGATGCGCAAATGTTCGCATGCACTCCGCCGGAACATTGGACAGCGCAACTCTGGCTGGCTACACTTCTGCCGTGTCCACGAAGTGTTTCCATTGGTGGCTTTGCGTAGTGTTGTTGCCGGGCGTGATGTGCGCGGCGGCAGACGTGGACGTGTCCAAGCTGCCGCCCGCCGCCACGCGCCCGGTGGATTTTGCCCGGGACATTCAGCCGATCTTCACGGCGAGTTGTTTGAAGTGTCACGGGCCGGAGAAACAGAAGGGCGGCTTTCGTGTGGATGTAAAAGAGGTGGCTCTCAAAGGTGGAGAGAATTACGCACCCTCGATTCATCCGGGCAAAAGTGCTGAGAGCCCGTTGATTCATTTCGTCGCCGGACTGGTGGAAGACATGGCGATGCCCCAGAAGGGGGAGCAGCTTTCGCCGGAACAGATTGGTCTGTTGCGCGCGTGGATTGATCAGGGTGCGGTCTGGCCACAGGATGGCCGGGCCGAGGTTGATCCCATCAAGTCGCATTGGGCTTTCCAGCCGGTGAAGCGTCCGACCATTCCATCATTTCTAAAAAGCAAATCGCAACCTGCAAATCCCGTGGACGCCTTCATCGGCGTGAAACTCTCTGAGAGCAAGCTTGACCCGTCTCCTGAGGCGGATCGTGTCACGCTGATCCGCCGACTCTATTTCGTGATGCTGGGGATGCCGCCGACGCCGGAGGAGGTGGCGGGGTTCATGGCGGACAAAAAGCCTCAAGCGTTCGAGCGGTTGGTGGACAAGGTGCTGGATGACCCGCGCTATGGCGAACGTTGGGGAAGGCATTGGCTGGATGTCATCCGTTTCGCCGAGAGCAACGGCTTTGAGACGAATCGTGAGCGGCCGAACGGTTGGAAGTTTCGCGATTACGTCATCGCGGCGTTCAACGACGACAAGCCTTACAGCCAGTTCGTCCGCGAACAAATTGCGGGTGACGCGTTGGGGGCGGATGTCGCCACTGGCTTTCTGGTGGGCGGGCCGGTGGACATTGTGAAAAGCCCCGATATTGCGCTGACGTCGCAGCAACGCGCCGATGAACTGGATGACATGGTTGGGACAACGGGGACGGCGTTTCTCGGGCTGACGCTCGGTTGCGCGCGCTGTCACTCACACAAGTTCGATCCGATTTCGCATGCCGAATATTACTCAATGACGGCGATCTTTGCGGGCGTGCAACACGGCGAGCGCGGCCTGCCATTACCCACTGGAAAGAAGGAGGAACTCGCAAAACTCGACAGGCGAATCAAAGAATTGGAACCACAACTCGCCCGCTTCATCGCCAGGCCGCTCCTGGCCAGCGGGGACACGAACACGACGGGCAAGGCATTGCGTCCATCCGTCAACTTCGCGCGCAACGAAGAAGTAATTTCGCCGGTCGAAGCGAAGTTCGTTCGCTTCACAATTCTCGCCACCACCGGAGCCGAGCCTTGCCTTGACGAGTTGGAAGTGTGGGCGGGCGAACGCAACGTGGCACTGGCAACCAACGGCACCCAGGCCACCGCATCCGGAACGTTTGCCGGATTTGACATCCACAAGCTGGAGCACATCAACGATGGTCGTACGGGTAACAACCACTCCTGGATTTCCAGCGAGCCGGGAAAAGGATGGGTGCAACTTGAGTTTGGGAAAACGGAGCGCATTGAGCGCATCGTCTGGGGCCGTGACCGCGACGGCCAATTCAAAGACCGGCTGGCCACCGCATATCGCATCGAGGCTGCGGTTGAGACCAATGCCTGGAAACTTGTGGCGAGTTCGGATGACCGCCAGCCCTTCGAGGGCAAGACTGAGAAACCTGCTGGTCCGGTTTACAATTTCGATGGTGTGTCGATCGCCGAGGCCGATTTGGGTCGGAAATGGCTCTCGGAACTGGAGGCGACCCGCAAGGAGCGCGACGCCAAGGCCAAAGCGCCGATGGTTTACGCAGGCACTTTTTCCCAGCCGGAGACTACCTTTCGATTTCATCGTGGCGACCCGTTGCAGAAGCGCGAGCCCGTTCCACCGGGGACTCTCGCGGTATTTAAGCCTGTGACATTAGCGACGAACACACCGGAGCAGGATCGCCGATTGCAACTCGCCGACTGGATCGCCAACCCCGAAAACCCGCTGACTGCGCGCGTGCTGGTGAATCGCCTCTGGCAGCACCACTTCGGGGTCGGCCTCGTGAACACTCCGAATGATTTCGGCCGGAACGGCGCCAAGCCGACGCATCCGGAGTTGCTCGACTGGCTGGCGAGCGAACTGGTGGCGCAAGGCTGGAGCATCAAGAAACTGCAGCGCCAGATTCTTACCTCGGCGACATGGCGCCAATCGAGCGCGCCCCGTGAAGACGCGTTGAAGGTGGATGCGGGCGACCGGTTGCTCTGGCGATTCCCGCCGCAGCGATTGGAGGCCGAGGGAATTCGGGATAGCATTCTCGAGGTGAGCGGCAACCTTGATCGCACTGCGGGTGGTCCGAGTTTCTTCTTGCACGAGGTGGATCGCGAGAACGTTTACCACTATCACCCGAAGGAGCAGTTCAGCCCGGCCGAATCGCGCCGGATGGTTTACGCCTTCAAGGTGCGCATGGAACAGGACGGCATTTTCGGCGCGTTCGATTGTCCGGACGGCAGCCTCGTGATGCCGAAACGCAGCGTCTCAACGACGCCGTTGCAGGCGCTGAACCTGTTCAACAGCCGGTTCGTACTCCAGCAAGCGGAGACGTTCGCTGAACGACTGCGAAAGGAAGCCGGCGATGCGAACGCCGCCCAGGTGAAAAAAGCCTGGCAGCTTGCGTTCAATCGATTGCCCGATCGAACGGAAGCGAAGGCGGCGGTTGCATTTGCGAAGGCGGAAGGATTGCCGGCACTTTGCCGCGCCATCTTGAACGCCAACGAGTTTCTTTTTATCCCATGAAGTTTCCTTTCCCATCGTTGAACAGCCCGTTGTTGAATCGCCGCCGGTTCCTCGCCGATACTGGCATCGGGCTTGGAGCCATCGCTCTCACGCATCTGCTCAGCCGGCATGGATTGCTGGCTGCGAGTGTGTCCGGGAAGGAATCCATTCGTCCGGTCATTGATCCCGGTCATCCGTATGCGCCGCGGGTGCCGCACTTCACACCGCGCGCCCAGAACGTGCTCGTCATATTTTGCAGCGGCGCGTGCAGCCAGCTCGACACGTTTGATTACAAGCCGGAATTGATTCGCCGCCATGGCCAGCCGATGCCGGGAAATGAAAAGTTGATCACCTTCCAGGGTGAACAGGGCGCGCTGACGAAGAGCCCGTGGGAATTCAAGCCTCGCGGTCAAAGTGGCAAGATGATTTCGGAACTCGTGCCGCATCTTGGGGCGCTGGCGGATGACCTGTGCTTCATCCACTCGATGCAGGGGAAGACAAACACGCACGGACCGGGCGAAAACTTCATGTCCACGTGTAACACGCTGGATGGATTTCCGAGCCTCGGGGCGTGGGCCACCTACGCTTTGGGCACCGAGGACCAAAGCCTGCCGGCTTACGTTGCGATTCCCGACCCGCGGGGCAAGCCGCAGAACAGCGTGAACAACTGGGCGCCCGGCTTTTTGCCGGCGGCGTTCCAAGGCACGGAGTTCAATGCGACCAATCCGATTCGCAATCTCGCCCGCCCGGCATCGATCCCAGCACAGTCGGATGCCGCCACGCGCCATTTTCTCCAGCGTTTGAACGAGCATCATGCCGAGCATTTTCGTGGAGATACGGAACTTGCTGCACGTATTGCGAGCTATGAACTGGCGGCGCGCATGCAACTCACGATTCCGGAGGTCGCCGATCTTTCCAGTGAACCGGCACACATTCTCAAGCTCTACGGCGCCGACGAAGGTGGCTCGAAGATCAACGAGACGCGCGCGGCGTATGCGCGGAATTGCATTCTTGCCCGTCGGCTGGTTGAAAAGGGTGTCCGCTTCGTCCAGCTCTTCAACGGCGCCTATCAGACCGGCGGTGAGGGCGTGAGCAACTGGGATGGTCACAAGGATCTTCTCAACCAATACAGCCTACACGGGCCTGTGCTCGACAAGCCGACTGCTGGGTTGCTGATTGATCTCAAACAGCGCGGACTGCTCGACGATACGCTCGTCGTCTGGTGTACGGAGTTCGGGCGCATGCCGACCTTCCAGAAAGGGGCACAGGGTCGTGATCACAATCCTGCTGGTTTCACCTGCTGGCTGGCGGGGGCAGGAGTTAAAAAGGGATTTAGTTACGGTGCGACGGACGAGTTCGGCTACAAATCTATCGAGAACGTCGTTACGGTGTACGATCTGCATGCGACGATTCTCCACCTGCTCGGGCTCGATCACGAACGGCTCACGTATTATCACAACGGCCTGGAACGTCGCCTGACCGACGTGCATGGGCATGTCGTAAAGGACGTGCTGGCATGAGTGATGATTGAGATACCAAACGAATGAAGTTTCAGTTCTGTAAAATGCTGCTGTGTTGGTCACTCTCGGTTGCCATGACGGGCCGGGCGGCAGTGGATTTCAATCGCGATATCCGTCCGATCCTGTCGGACAACTGTTTTGCATGTCACGGTCCAGACAAGGGCAAACGCAAGGCCAAGCTGCGATTGGATCTCCAGGCGGGCGCGACAACCGATCTGGGCGGGCGCGCCGCTGTTGTCCCCGGAAAACCCGATCAGAGCGAGATGATCCGGCGGATCCACTCCACCGACCCGGAAGAAATGATGCCACCGCCTGACAGTCTGGCGAAACTGAGTGAAACTCAGAAACAGCGATTGACAGCCTGGATTCGTGAAGGCGCACCGTGGGCTGACCATTGGGTTTTCATCCCGCCAAGACAGTCTCCATTTCCGAAAACCAAGAACCGGAAGTGGGCGCAGAATCAGATGGATAATTTTATTCTCAGCCGGTTGGAATCCGAAAAGTTGAAACCCTCACCCGAGGCAGATCGTCGCACGCTGTTGCGTCGTTTGAGTTTTGATCTGATCGGCCTGCCACCCACTGCCGAGGAGGTGGACAAGTTTCTGGCAGATAAGAGTCCCGATGCGTATGGAAGATCTGTGGAGCGTCTGCTGAGTTCTCCGCACTATGGAGAGCGCATGGCGGTGATGTGGCTGGATTTGGTGCGCTATGGCGACACAGTTGGAATTCACGGTGATCAAACCCAGAACATCTGGCCGTATCGGGATTACGTCATCAATGCATTCAATCAGAACAAACGCTTCGACCAATTTTCAATCGAGCAACTGGCCGGTGACCTGTTGCCCAATGCCACAACGGAACAAAAGATCGCTTCCGGTTTCAATCGGCTGAACCTGACCACGGAAGAAGGCGGTGCGCAGGACAAGGAGTACCTGGCCAAATACGCGTCCGACCGCGTTCGGGCTGTCTCGACGGTTTGGATGGCGGCGACGCTGGGCTGCGCGGAATGTCACGATCACAAGTTCGATCCCTACGGTACGAAGGATTTTTACCGGATGGCCGCATTCTTTGCCGACATCCAGGAGGTTGGAGCTTACAAGGGCGGCAACGGTTCGCGTCCGCCGGAAATGCCGCTGCCGTCGCCCCAGCAAGAGGCGCGGCTGAAAGAACTGGAGTCAGCACTTGCTGTCGCCATCCATGATCTTGATGTTCTCAAACCGAAAATTACTGAAGCGCAGAACGATTGGGAGGCTTCCTTGATTGCGGCTTTGGATACGGGCGCGACCAAGACTCCAAAGGTGACGGAGAAGATTGCAAAGCTCCTAAACGTAAAGCCGGCAGACCGCAACAAGACTCAGCAGCAGGAACTCACCGACTGGTTTGCCCGAAGCCGTCCGGAGTTTGCCGGGACTTGGAGTCGTCATGCCACTCTCAAAACCAAACTTGATCAACTTAAGGAAGAAATTCCGCTCACGATGATTTCGGTTTCCGTTGAGCCACGTATCACACGCGTTTTGAATCGTGGCGATTGGATGGACACCACGGGCGAAGTGGTGGAGCCGGGGGTGCCGCAGTACTTCAATCAATTGGAACATCTCAATCGACGGGCAACACGACTTGATCTTGCCCGATGGATTGTTGCTACGAACAACACGATGACGGCCCGCGTGTTCGTGAATCGGCTATGGAAAATGTATTTCGGCACCGGTTTGTCGAAAGTGCTGGACGATCTTGGCTCGCGAGGCGAATGGCCGATTCATCCTGAGTTGCTCGATTTTCTGGCGTTGGAATTCCAGAACAGCGGTTGGGACATCAAACATGTGGTGCGCTTGATTGTGACGTCAGCAACTTATCGGCAGTCGTCGCTGATGCGGCCTGAACTGAAGGAACGTGATCCATTCAACCGTTTGCTCGCCCGGCAATCCCGCTTCCGCCTTCTTGCCGAAATGGTCCGTGACAACGCACTGCGAGTCAGCGGTCTTTTGGTGGCGGATGTCGGTGGCCCGAGCGTGAAGCCGTATCAGCCCGACGGCTATTGGGATTATCTAAACTTTCCCAAACGCACTTACGTTGCGGATACCGGCAGCGGTCAATATCGTCGCGGGGTTTACACGCACTGGCAACGGCTGTTTCTTCATCCCATGCTCAAGGCCTTCGACGCGCCGAGCCGTGAGGAATGCACTGCGGAACGTCCGGTATCCAATACACCGCTCGCGGCGCTCGCACTGCTGAACGATCCGACATTCGTCGAAGCCGCCCGTTCTCTGGCAGAACGGGCGTTGAAACAGGGTGGCTCTGAGAGCAGCCGTTTGGACGCGATATTCCGCCGGGCACTGAACCGCGTGCCGAGTTCTGATGAACGGGAACAACTGCGCCGTTTGTTTGTGGCCGACTTGAAAGACTTTGAAGCGAATCCGGAGCGTGCCGAGAAATTGCTGCGGACCGGACTTAAACCTGCGGATGCGAAAGCAAACTTTCCGGAACTGGCAGCGTGGACTTCTGTATGCCGCGCGGTGCTGAACCTGCACGAAACAATTGTCAGATTTTAGTGATGATGTGCGCCAGCAAGCCCAGACGGCAGACGTCTGAGCGGGCCGTCAATTTGGATTCCGCGATTTCGCTTACGCCTCGTAAACTTGAACCTGGAAAAAGGTCGCCAATAGTCCGAGGAGTTTATCTGGCCACGCTTACGGCGCTTTCATTTGCTTTTTCGTCGTGCGAGCTCCCGCAGACGCACGGCAACCAACGCAATCAACAAGAGCAGCAACAATAACCAGAGCAACCATTTTGCCCAGTCAACAATTTGTTGGGCCATGTCCGCAAACCATCTCATGAAAGGCGAATCGCCGGAATTGTGTGCGGTCCGCGTAGGCGCGGCTTGAGTGGCAACAACCATCGAATTTGTCTCTGGTTTCGCCGGAGCCGTATCTGTTACGCTCGGCAAAGAAGTTAGAACGCCATTTGCCGGCTGAATACGAGTCGCTGTTGTTCGGGGATTGAGATCCGGGTTTTCGCTCACCCGACCAGAGTTTGATCGCGCGCTTCCGTTTGGAAATTGTCGCGCTACCGCCAAAGCAGTGTTGCCGGGAAATGCCGCCGCTCCCGGCTGGTTGGTTGAAGGAAGAAACAAGGCTTCATCGCCTTTTTTGTTTTGCAGGAATCGCAGGCTGTTGACTTCCTCCACACGTCCGTCGGCGTACAAAAGGTTGCCTTTGAATTCATGAAGTTCACGGGTCCAGCGAATCGAGCTGCCAGGACCCGGCTGGAGAATGGTTGGATTGTTGCCGCGTTCATTTGAAAGGTTGCGATCGCCGGACAGAATGGAATTAACGTTCCCTTGCTCCGCATTCACGCCGACGAAGTAACTGAGGTTCACATTATCGAATTTGGCGAAGTTCACCGCCGGCCATCGCGCCGAATCTGCCGGACAGACCAGAATTTTTGGTGATACGAGTTCGTTGGACAGCGACTGAAAATGTCGGAACGAAAAATAGAATTCGCCTCCGACGCGGTATCCGCTCTTTACAAATTCCTCCGAGCCACCGTCGCGCGTGGGAAGTTGCATCGGAAACCTGCCCCGATGGTCATGGGCGAAACTGTGAAATGCGATCCCGGCCTGCTTGAGGTTGCCCACACATTGAATTCGCTTTGCGCCCGACTTTCCCTGGTTCAATGCAGGCAGCAGCAGCGCCGCGAGTATCGCGATGATCCCAATGACACACAGCATTTCGATCATTGTGAAGGCTCTGCCTCTGTGACCGGTTTGATCTGGGTTCATGGTAACTACGTTTTAGCAGCACCGATGCCACGTAGATTTGCACCAGATTACGCGTGCTGTGAGACGAAATGTGCGTGAGCCTCACGCATTTTGCGTGAATTTCACGCATATTGAAGTCTTGGGGATTGATTATGCAACGGAAGAATTTGGCCAAACGGCGCTGCTGCAAAGGTACGTCTTAACCGAGCAAATGCGATTGAGAACCGAGGGGAGAAACGCAGAGGAGCAAAGGCCGCAGAGAAACGCAGAGTGGAACGGGTTGCTGACAACACACTGTTCGGTGATGGGGTCCTAAACAAAAATTCTCTGCGTTCTCTGCGTCTCCGCGTTTATTCCGTTCCAATTCGTCTGCATGGATTCGGCTTAATGTAGCTGATCCGGAGTTTTCCATGTTGTCGGAAGCAGCTTCCTGCGCTTACGATTAGTCGAAACCAAAATGCCAGGTACGATTTTATGAATCTTGGTGAATTTCATTCTCCACGTCTCAGTCGTCGCTCGTTTCTCCGACGGGCGACCACGGGCATTGGCACGATGGCCTTGGCGTCATTGCTCAATCCGGTGTTGCTGGCTCAGAGCCGGGCGTCGCGGGGTGTTGGTGGCGTGGTAAATCCTTTGCATTTTCCTGCGCGGGCAAAGCGGGTCATCTTTCTTTGCATGGCTGGCGGTCCTTCACAGTTCGAGACGTTCGACAACAAGCCGTTGCTGGCCAAAATGCACGGCGAGCCTTTGCCGGCGTCTTACTCGGACGGACAACCCATCGCCCAGTTGCAGGGACAGAAGCTGAATTGCTACGGGCCGCAGTTCGAGTTCAAACGATGGGGGAAATCGGGTCAGGAAATCACTACCTTGTTTCCGCATCTTGGCGGTGTGGCGGATGATCTTTGCATCATCCGTTCGATGCAGACTGAACAGATCAATCATGATCCGGCGCACACTTTCATCAACACTGGCACTTCGATTTCTGGTCGCCCGAGCATGGGTTCGTGGGTCACTTACGGTTTGGGCAGCGAAGCGGATGATCTTCCAGGCTTCGTGGTGTTGACGTCTCATGCGGGACGAAATCCGCAGCCGATTGCCTCGCGTCAATGGCACAGCGGATTTCTGCCCAGCAGATTCCAGGGTGTCGAACTTCGTTCTCAGGGCGAACCCGTGCTTTACCTCAACAATCCTCCGGGTGTGACGGGTGAAGGACAGCGCAGGCTGGTTGATACAATCAAGGGCTTGAACAATTCTTTGGATAAATCCATTGACGACCCGGAGATCAGCACGCGAATCGAGCAATACGAAATGGCCTTTAGAATGCAGGCCAGCGTGCCGGGCTTGATGGATTTCTCCAGCGAACCTCAGTCCGTGCTCGACCTCTACGGAACAAAAGGGGCGGACGGCACGTTCGCCGCCAATTGTCTGCTGGCCCGCCGTCTGGCAGAACGAGGCGTCCGCTTCATTCAAATCTACCAGCGCGGCTGGGATCATCATGATCATCTGAATCAGTTCATGGAAACCTGCTCGCAGGCTGCGGATCGCGCCTCGGCGGCGTTGATCATTGATTTGAAGCAGCGTGGAATGCTGGACGACACGTTGGTGATCTGGGGTGGTGAGTTTGGACGAACACCCATGAGCCAGACGGACAAGGGACCGCCGGGGCGCGATCATCACATTCGCGCGTTCTCGATGTGGATGGCCGGTGGTGGAGTCCGCGGCGGAATTACGCACGGCGAAACTGATGACCTCGGATATCACGCCGTCGCTGACAAGGTGCATGTGCATGACCTGCACGCCACCATGCTCCACTTGTTGGGGATTGATCACAAGAGGCTGACCGTTCGATTCCAAGGGCGCGATTTCAGGCTTACTGACGTGCATGGAAATGTGGTGCAATCCATCCTTGCGTGAACAGTGAGCCGAAAAGTCTTGAAGCAGAACCCAAATGACCATGAGCTTCGGAACATTCATTGCAACGCCTCTAGCGAACTTGTCGAACAAGCCGTGGCGACTTAAGCTGACGGATCATTAAGCAATTTAAGCGACTCATTCAGCACATGCGCTTGAACCCGTGGCCATTCAAATTCCTGCTCGTCTGCTTTATTGCGGACACCGCAGGGACTTGGGCCGATGCAGCGGATACGACCGATCCCCAACCAGAGTTGAGCCGCGAAGCGCAGGAGTTCTTTCAGCAACAAATCCGTCCGATTCTCGCAGAGAGTTGTTATCAATGCCACAGCGCTGAGGCGAAGAAACTCAAAGGCGGGCTGCGGCTCGACTTTCGCGACGGGGTTTTGCGGGGTGGCGATACCGGGCCGGCCATTGTTCCCGGCGAGCCGGAGAAAAGCTTGCTCATCAAGGCGGTTCGTTATGCCGACAAGGATTTGCAGATGCCGCCGAAGCAAATGTTGTTGCCGGAGCAGATAACAAATCTTGAAGCGTGGGTTAAAATGGGTGCGCCAGATCCACGCAGAGAATCTGATGCCGCAGTGGTGAGACCCGGCGGCGAGCAACAAGGCGGAAGAAAGTTTTGGTCGGCACAGCCTCTCCGCCAACCGCAGACTCCAAAGGTCAAGAAATCATCCTGGCCTCGGACTGCGGTGGACCACTTCGTCCTGAACAAGCTGGAGGAAAAGCATCTTCCGCCATCGCGCGAAGCTTCGCGCCAGATTCTGATTCGTCGAGTTTCGTTTGATCTGATCGGATTGCCACCCACGCCGCAAGAGGTCACAGATTTTCTCAACGACAAATCACCAGGCGCATTCGAGCGCGTCGTTGAGCGGTTGCTGGCTTCGCCTCATTACGGCGAACGTTGGGGACGTCACTGGCTTGATGCCGCGGGTTATGCCGATTCAAACGGCTATTTCAATGCCGACAGCGATCGGCCACTGGCGTACAAGTATCGCGACTATGTTGTTCGCTCGATCAATGAGGACAAACCGTTCGACCGTTTTATTCAGGAACAGATCGCCGGTGACGAACTGGCCAACTACCAACCGGACGGCGACATCACGCCGGAGATGGTGGATCTGCTGACTGCGACTCATTTTCTCCGCAATGCTCCCGACGGCACCGGCGAGAGCGACGGCAATCCGCTGGAGTTGAAGGTGGATCGCTATTCCGTGTTGGAAGGCAACGTGCAGATTCTCGGCTCGGCGTTTCTTGGAGTCACCGTTCAATGCGCACGCTGTCACGATCACAAATTTGAGCCGGTGACGCAGCAGGAGTATTACCAGCTTCAAGCGATCCTGCGTTCGGCATTTGATCCAGAGCAGTGGCGCAAACCGAACGAGCGCGTGCTTACTGTCGGGACACGCGCGGCCCGCGAGGAGAACAAGCACCGGTTGGAAAAATACGAACGGGAAATCAAGACACTGAAAGAAAGCCTCGAAGGGTTGGTAGCTCCGTTCCGCAAACTCGCCGTGCAGGAAAACCTGGAAAAAATTCCTGAGCCAGCCCGGACCTCGCTCCAAAAGGCGTTCGACACAAAGGAAAAAGAGCGCACCGAGGAAATGAAGGCGTTGCTGAAAACCAACGCCGCCATCGTGGAGATCAAGGACGAGGATTTGGCTAAACGGTTTGCGGAGCTTTCGGCGGGCTATGAAAGTTTGCAGGCCGGGATCAAGAAGCGAGAATCTGAAAAGCCCGTGGCGCTGCCGCAAATCGCCGTTTTGACCGAGGCGGCGAACAAACCTTCAGCACATCGCCTGCTCCTTCGGGGTGTTTATTCAAATGAGGGACGGGAAGTGTCGCCTGGAGTCCCGGCTGTGTTTTGCAGCGGGAAGAATTCGTATCAGCCGGTTGCCGCCAACGGACAGCACACTTCCGGACGAAGGCTGGCTTTGGCCCGCTGGCTGACTTCGCCGGAGAATCCAGTTGTAGCCCGCGTGTTGGTGAATCGTGTCTGGCAGCACCATTTCGGCGAGGGGTTGGTTGCCACCGTTGACAATCTTGGTGTGACCGGGGCGAAACCGACAAACCCCGAGCTGCTGGATTATCTCGCGGCAGAGTTTGTCCGCTCAGGCTGGCGACTCAAGACATTGCACCGATTGATTGTCAACTCCGCTACCTACAGGCAAAGTGGTGCGCTGCGTAATGCACCTTACGCACTTGATCCAGACAACAAACTGCTTTGGCGTTTCCCGATGCAGCGGCTCGATGCGGAATCCGTCCGAGACGCGATTCTGCTTGCCTCCGGCGAATTAAATTTGGAAATCGGCGGGGCTTACGTTCCGACACGAGCCAACAGCGACGGGCAGATTGTCATTGATGAAACAAACGTGGGCGCGAAGCGCCGCTCGCTCTACCTGCAACAGCGGCGAACCCAACCCGTGACGATGCTACAGGTCTTTGACACTGCCCAGATGAATCCGAACTGCACCCGGCGCAATCCTTCCACTGTTTCCTTGCAGTCGCTTGCTTCGCTGAATTCTGATTTCATCCGCGCTCGCAGCCGTGCGTTCGCCCAGCGGTTGGAGAAGGATTGCGGCGCGGATGGCAAGCAGCGCCTCGAACGGACATTCCTGCTAGCGCTCGGACGAAAGCCAGGTCCTGCCGAACGTTCCGCAGCCGAAGAATTCTTGCAGGCACAGACGAATCATTACGTTGACAAGCCGGACAAGAACGAGCGCGTTTGGGCGGACTTCTGCCAGATGGTGCTGGCCGGGAATGCGTTCTTGTATGTGGAATGAAAATGAAACAAACATTCAACAAACCTTTCGGACCATGAACCCGACCCGCACAGATTTTGGGATCAACCGCCGCTCGTTTCTCAGCTACACGGCTGGCGGGTTGGGGTGGCTCGCGCTGTCGCATCTGATGGCGCTTGAAGGAAAGGCGGTGACAGCCAATCGAATCGTTTCGGCTTCGCATCCGCTTGCCGCGAAGCCGCCGCATTTTCCGGCGAAGGCGAAGGCCGTCATCTGTCTGTTTCAACATGGCGGGCCAAGCCAGATGGATTTGTTCGATCCCAAACCGGAATTGAACAAGCGCGATGGACAGGATTATCCGGGAAAGGATTTGGAGATTCATTTCGACAAGCAGGCCGGGAAACTTTTGCAATCGCCTTTCAAGTTTGCCCGACACGGTCAGTCCGGAACTGAATTCTCCGAACTCATTCCGCACATGGCCGGCATCGCGGACGAAATAACGATGGTGCGCTCGATGGTCACGGACTCGGTGGATCATGAATCTGCGCTGAGGATCATTCACAGCGGCAAATTCCAGGGAGGCCGGCCAACGTGGGGTTCGTGGGTCACCTATGGTCTGGGCACGCAGCGACAGGATTTGCCTGCTTATGTCGTGTTGTCCGATCCGGGCGGGCTGCCAGTGGATGGCATCCGCAACTGGACGAGCGGATGGCTGCCGGCGATTTATCAAGGCACGCAGATCCGATCTTCGGGCTCTCCCATTTTCAATCTCGCCACGCCAGATGATATTTCGCCATCGGCGCGGACGAACCAGCTTCAGCTTCTGGAAAAACTCAACGCAGCGCATTTGCGTGATCACCCGGAGAATTCCGAGTTGCAGGCGCGGATCAGCAATTACGAAATGGCCGCGCGGATGCAGACCTCGGTGAATGACGCACTCGATCTTTCGCACGAGTCTGCTGAAACAAAAAGGCTTTACGGTCTTGAGCACGCGAATTCTGCGACCGCCAATTACGCCAAGCGCTGCCTGATGGCCCGGCGGCTTGTGGAGCAGGGTGTGCGCTTCGTGCAGATTTTTCTGAACGGCCAGCCGTGGGATACGCACGACAAGAATGCTGAGAAGCTTAAAGACCTTTGCCTGATGACGGATCAACCAAGTGCCGCACTCGTGCGGGATTTGAAACGGCGCGGGTTGCTTGATTCCACCATTGTTCTCTGGTGCGGTGAGTTTGGCCGGCTGCCGATCTCCCAAGGCAAGGATGGTCGTGACCATAATCGTCACGCGTTTTCGCTCTGGCTTGCCGGTGGTGGTTTCAAAAAGGGTTACACTCACGGTGGCACGGATGACTTCGGATACAAAGCCGTGCAGAATCCGGTGCGTGTTTATGATCTCCACGCTACGTTGTTGCATGCGCTCGGCCTGGATCACTTGAAGTTGACCCATCCCCACGAGGGCCGCGAAGACAGCCTGACCGACGCCGTCGTGAGTGCGGCGAAGGTGATTCCGGAACTTCTTGCGTGAGCAGTGAAATCAAATGATGAGAAATGGCCGCCACTCCGCTCGTCTGATTGTCTTGATCTCGGTTGCATTTGTTGCAACAGGAATGCTCGTTCCGGGAAAAGTGTTTGCAGCAACGACCGGTTTTCGCGTGGCGACATTCGAGGCGGACATCACCATCCCGATTGGTCACGCCTGCATGGGTGGTGGTGTGGCAGACGCGAAAGAAGTTCTTGATCCGCTCTACGCCAAGGGCTTTGTACTTCTAGGCTCAGGCAAGCCAATCGTGATTGTGGCGTTGGATTGGTGTCAGTGTAACAACGATTCCTACGACCGCTGGCGCGTAGGGTTGGCGAAGGCTGCGAATACCAGTTCTGATCGTATCATGCTGGCCACGGTGCATCAGCACGACGCACCGATCTGCGATCTAACGGCGCAGAAGTTGTTGGATCAGCACGGGCTCAAAGGTTGGAACTGCGATCCCGTATTCCACGAGCAAGCGGTTCAACGCACCGCATCGGCTCTTGCTCATTCCTTGAAGTTCGCGCGGCGCGTAACTCACGTTGGCACCGGGCAGGGAAGAATAGAACAATTGGCGTCCAATCGTCGCGTCGTCCGGCCTGACGGTAAAATCACATGGGAACGCGGCAGTGCCAGCGGCGATATTTATGGTGCGCCGGAAGGGGAAATTGATCCGTGGCTCAAGACAATCAGTTTTTGGGACGGCAACAAGCCAGTTGTCGCGTGGAGTTGTTACGCCATTCATCCCATGAGTTATTACGGCAAGGGCCTTGTCTCCGCTGATTTTCCCGGAATGGCGCGTGATCGTCGGCAAAAGGATGATCCGAACGTATTCCAGATTTACTTCACAGGTTGTGGCGGGGACACCACGGCAGGGAAATACAATACCGGAGCGGCTACGAACCGGGGGGTGTTGGCAGATCGGTTGTATCAAGGGATGGTTGAAGCGTGGAAGTCCACGAAGCGCCAACCGCTGCGCCAGATTGACTACCGGGTTGCAAACTTGTTTTTGCCTGCGCGCGACACAGGTGATTTTTCTGTAGCGGCGATGCAAACCATCTTGACGAATACGAATGCCGTCCGGTGGAAAAGAATCACGGCAGCGCTCGGTCTAAGCTGGCGTCAACGTGTGGAGGAGCACAAGCCAATTGATGTGCCGTGTGTTGACTTCAACAAAGGGGAAACGCAGTTCGCGATTTTGCCTGCTGAAAGTTTCGTGGGACATCAACTCGCAGCGCAGCGGTTGCGCCCCAAATCCTTCGTGATGGTGGCGGGCTTTGGTGACGGAGCGCCCGGGTACCTTCCGACCGATCAGTGTTGGAAGGACGGATATGCTGATGACTATTGCTGGGTGAAGCCAATGACCGAGCAACCGATCATGGATGCGCTGGCAGAGGCGATGGGAGTGCCTTCGAGGAAATGATCAACAGGTGTCCGTTTATGGCGTGCCTGCTTGAAAATCACAATTGACGTTTGACGGCTTCGGCCTAATTTGACGCCGAGCCAATTATGAAACTCTCGTTCCCGATCAAAGTTCCCTCGCGCAATGATGCACGTAAATGCCGATGCGGCTTCACGTTGATCGAGTTGCTGGTGGTTATTGCGATTATTGCCATTCTGGCCGCCATGCTCCTGCCTGCTTTGGGCAAGGCCAAGGAAAAGGGCAAGCGCATATCCTGCCTGAGCAACATGCGGCAGGTGGGTGTGGCGCTTCAAATGTACGAGCAGGACACGAGAAAGCTTCCGCCCAAGCGACATCCGGTCAGCGACTTCAACAACCCGGCCATCCCTGACAACGAAAAGAATGTTTTGAAGGTTCTGATCCCATATCTGGGCTCCAAGCCAGGCCTGATGTCGCCGGCAGTCTATAACTGTCCGTCGCTGAAACCGCATCCGAATGCTGCTTATGCCCCGACGCAATTCAGCAGCACCGGCTTGTCAGCAAACACTGTTCCCTTGGGCCGCCCATTGTCAGCCGTGCCACGACCGGCCTCGATCATCCTCATGCAGGAGGCTTGGTCACTCTCCCACAACTTGTGGAATCAGCCCGAGCCGGACAACCGCTCAGAAACGGCGATTGAAGGGATCGGAATCAACTTTTACAGCGAATGGCACATGTGGGCGAACAGCAGCGTCCATGACTCATTCACTTCCATCCCAATGCGCGAGAATCTTTCAAACGCGCATGAGGAGGGAGGCAATCTTGTATTTGTGGATGGGCATGCTGAATACAAGAAATATAGAAAGCTTCAAAGCGGGGATTTTGGCCTGGTAACGATTGGTACGCGAATTGACGAGCTATACCAGCCCACGCGCACACAGACGAGCAAGACATACCAGTCATCATTCTAAGTATGAGTTTTGAATGTCGCTTGATGAAAATAGTTGTGAATAGAAAACCAGCCTCGCCGATAATTGCAGCGGTCATCGTCTCTGTGGCGCTGGCTGGTTGTGGCAAGCATTCTTCCACACCGGCGACCGAACAATTGCAAAAGAGTTTTGACAAGGCGGACGCGGCCATCAAACAGGAGATCGTTCAAGCCAACGCAGCATTTCAATCGGGCGATTACACGCGTGCGCTTCAGGTCATGGACAAGGTCGTGCAATCGCATCCCGTTGATGAGGCTCAGAAGCAGGCGGTGGACGCACTCATCATTCAAACGAGGCAGGCGGTCCAGCAGAATCCGAAACTCAATACACCGGAGCTCTACAAGGCCACGGCGGATTTGATGCTTCGGGCTCACGGCGAAAACTAGCCGGGTTGCTGGTCTTGAAGTTGGCTTTCGAGAAGGCAGGTGCTCTGAAGCCAAACGCCAATTCCAACGACAATCAAAGGACGATTGCGCAGCGCCGGGAGTCAATCTAACCTCGCGACTTCATGACAACTCAAACCATTGCTCAACGTTCTCGCAATCGTCGCCAGGTCATCGTGCGCGGAATGATTCTCGGAGGATTCATCGCGGCGTTGACTCTTGGTTGGGCTGGCTGTTCCAGCAGCGGGCATCGCATTACTCACACGCGCGTGCAGGTGGACTCAAAGTTGAAACCTTGGAGTCATCTGGACTTCAACAATGATCCCAACAATTTCCAATTCGTGGTGGTATCGGATCGAACCGGCGGCGCGCGTCCGGGCGTCTTCGAGGACGGCATCCGCAAGATCAATTTGTTGCAACCCGAGTTTGTCATGAGCGTGGGCGACTTGATCCAGGGCGGTACGACCAACCGGCAGATCATCAATACGCAATGGGTGGAGTTCCGATCCTTCGTGCAGCAATTGCAGATGCCGTTCTTCTTCGTCCCCGGCAACCACGACATCAGCAACGATGTGATGGCCGAGGAATGGGTCAGCCGCTTCGGCAAGCCCTACTATCATTTTGTCTATCGCGATGTGCTTTTCCTCTGCCTCAACACCGAGGATCCGCCGCCCACGAAGATGAGCAAGGCCCAGCGGGATTACGTGGAGCGGGTGCTGGCGCAAAATCAAAACGTTCGCTGGACGCTGGTGTTCATGCACAAGCCGCTGTGGGATTACGAGGAGGAAACAGGTTGGAGCGGCATCGAGGCCATGCTCAAGGGGCGCAAGCACACCGTCATTGCCGGTCACCGCCACAGCTATACCAAATTCGAGCGCAACGATCAAAGCTACATCGTCCTTGCCTCCACCGGTGCGAGCAGCAGGATGCGCGGACGCGCCTTTGGCGAATTTGATCAGGTGGGCTGGGTGACAATGACGGATCACGGCCCCATCCTCGCGAACATTTACCTCGACGGCATCTGGGATGAGAACATCCGCACCGACGAGATGGTTCGCGCTTTGGAGAATGCCCTTGAAGGCAAAGCGGTCACCTTTGAGCGGATGTTCACCAACGCAATGTATCGAGGCAGTGCGACTTTTTCCGGTGCCACCAGCCAGTTGCTTCTCACGAACAAGGCCGACATGCCGATGAAATTCCGTGCGCGACTCCACTCCACGGATCAGGTTCACGTGAAGCCGGCGCAAGTCGAACAGGTGTTGCCGCCGGGATCAGTGGCCACCGTGCAAATCAGTTTGGAAACACCTGGCGCAATTCCGGTAAAGGACCTCACCTTGCTGAGTGCGGACTGGAGCATCACATACGACTTCCCGAAAGTGCCGCCCGTGGAAATCACAGGTAAACACGTTTGGTAGAGCAGGTCGGAAATGAATTGCCACCGTTGTGTGAACAGATCGTTCTGGCTGGGGATTGACATGGAATCAAGCTGGGCGTAGAAGTTTTCCATTCCGAGTAAGAAGCGAACAGGTTGCAAAACGTGAAGGGTGAATGTGAACCAAATGACCCGCGCCAACTCAAACTTGAGTCAATACTCGAGACTGATCCAGAACCCATTTATGCTTTTGGAGGAAGTGTGCCGAGGCTGGCGACAGAAGGTCGTTGCAACCGAGGAACCTCCTGTAGAAAGAAGAAACGAAAATGAACACATTCAAAGACCATCGAACGGCGGCGCGGCTTGTCCTCGGAGCGGCTGTGGCTCTGAATTTGGTGGCCCTGCCACTGGCCAGCGCGACGCCGGTGTATCCTTACTCTTACACTGACTTGAATCCCAGCGGATTTACGTCGTCGTTCGGTTACGGTATTTCCGGTGGTCAGCAAGTTGGATATGGTTCCACAACCGGAAGTGATGGAATCCCGTCTCACACCCTCCTGTGGTCCGGCACAGCTGGCAGCGTTGTGGACCTGAATCCCAGCGGATTTACACAGTCTCGCGGTTATGGTATTTCTGGCAGTCAACAAGTTGGAGAGGGACATGGTTCTGCAAGCGAAGATTGGCACGCCTTCCTGTGGTCCGCAGCTGGCAGCGTTGTGGATCTGAATCCGAGCGGATTTACAGGATCTCTCGCTGAGGGCATTTCTGGCAGTCGGCAAGTTGGATATGGATACGGTTCTGCAACCGGAAACAATCAGCACGCCCTGCTGTGGTCCGGCACGGCGAACAGCGCCGTGGACCTGAATCCCAATGGAATTACTTACTCTTACGGCTATGGCATTTCCGGCAGTCAGCAAGTTGGCAGTGGATATGGTTCTGCAAACGGTGATTGGCATGCCTACCTGTGGTCCGGCACCGCCAGCAGCGCGGTGGACCTTCATCCCACCGGATTCACATATTCTTTCGGTTTGGGCATTTCCGGTGGTCAGCAAGTTGGATATGGTTCTCCTTTTGGAGATGGATACTATGATCACGCGCTTCTTTGGTCCGGCACGTCCAGCAGCGTCATGGACCTGCATCCTAGCGGTTTTACTCACTCCTACGGGTACGGTATTTCCGGCAATCAGCAAGTTGGATATGGTGTTACCGGAGACGAAGTTCATGCCCTGCTGTGGTCCGGCACGGCTGGCAGCGTCGTGGATCTCGGCAGTCTCCTTTCGTCTGACTACAGCGACTCTTATGCTCAAGACATCGACGAAAATGGGAACGTTATTGGATACGCAATCTATATTCCCACGGGTCAGCGCCACGCGATGCTTTGGACGGTTGTGCCCGAACCCGGCGCTGTGACCCTGCTCGTCATTGGAGGTGTAGCATTCCTGTCGCGAAAGCGTTGTTAACCACGTAAGGGGGTCCGCAGTATTGCCACAAATCCAGCCTCGCCACTTGCTTTAACTGTGAACTTTATTTTGAGGCGCGTCGGCTCGCTTCGCCGTTGCAATTTGTTGCCAAGTTCATTTGCCCGCGTTGAATCCTTTCCAGACCACGGTGGAGCGTCCGGCGAGATCGGTTGTCGCGGCACGCAGGCGGTAGTGACCGGGTTGGGAGAGTGTGAAACGTGTTTCCACGTGCGAGGCGCGGTCGGGAGTTGCTGTTTGAATCACATGGCCGGGTAGGGTGCGATAATCCTCCTCTTCCGGGCCGTAGAGTTCCCAAAGCACCATCGCGTTTTGATACACACCCTGCCGGTCCGTGCCGGTGGTGTAGTAAACGGCTGCCGAGCCTTCCTCGACTTGCGCACGGGCGGTGATCGTGCGTGGCAGTTCACCTTCAATTCCAGACAGCTCAACCGCGAGCTGCGGCGGTTTGCCGGAAGGACGTTCGGGCACGCGCGGTCCTTTGCGAATCGTTCGTTTGCCGTCAGCCGTAATTTCCACGCGGCCATCTTCGCGCACCCGGACGATTTCGCGGTAGCCGTCCAGCGGCAGGCCATCCAAATCCCAACGCAGGTCGAACGCAAAGCCGAGTCGCAGACAGCGTTCGATCTCGGTGAAGAAATTTCCCATGACCTGCCGGTAGCGGATGCCTTCGCGGTTCTTGCGTTCCAGATTCAGTTCGCCGAGTCCCCAGAGATTGCCACGGCCCGTGTGGGTATGACCGAGGTCATAGCCGGGCGGCAGAAGAATGAGGGTTTCGGCAGCGCGTTTGAGTCGGGCCAGATCGCGTTTTGGCCGGCTCTGCACATGCGCCTGAAGGTGTCGCGTGTGGGAGAGGTATTCGCCGTAAGGCACGCAGGCCATTTGGTAGTTGTCCCAGAAGAAAAAATGTGTCGCACCGAGATCGTAGGCGTGTGTGAGCAACCAGGGCGCATCGGCGCGATCCACAGCACCGTAGATGCTCACGCCCCAATCCTTGTCGTTGGGACGCGCAGCCCCGCGCAGGAAGCCATAGATGACGCCCGCGAGATTGGCGGGATACTCAGGCGACAACTGGCAGCCATAGGCCATGTTCATTTCCGGCAAGGTGCGTCGCGAGCCGAGCCTGCCGGGCGGTTCAAAGACCATGGCGCGCGGTCCGACTTCTGGCCCGGCAGTCAATTGCCACGCCGCCGTGGCGACCATGGTTTCCCATGAGTAAAGGTTGCGTTGCGGGAAGTTCAGAGTGCCGAGGTCAACGTCGGCACGCTCGCGGAGGTTCTTGATCAAACTCCAAGGCGTGCCGCTCACGGCTTCATGGAAGACATTCGTGAACTGCTGAAACATGAACTGCGGTGAGATGGATTTGCGCAACGAAGGATCTTTGGCCATTCGAGGTCGGACGCTGTAGTCGCGAGTATGAACGGCTGGTTCGTCAAGGAACAGGGCAGGGCCGATCCAGGTGCTGCGGAAGAGGCATTCGGGATACGGCACATCCTTGCCGCCAATGCCCCAAAGGAAAACCGGTTCATCTGCAAGCCAGCCGGCTTGCTCGGCGTCCACGCGGAAACAGTTCATGCCTGCGCGGATCATCTCGGCGTAGTTCTCGCGCGTCAGCCGGATCATCTCATACTCCGACTCGTCATAGCGGCGTGTGTCATCCTTTGTGCGGGTGTTGCTGGGAACGCCGACGAGCACGTCGGGCAGCAGTTCAATGCGGCGTGGGGTCGGGAGGGCATGGTTATTCGCGATGCGTTCTGACGATTCCAATTTGTAGTAGTGACCCAGCCAAGCGACGCGCGTTGCCGACACTCCGTTCTGAAAGTCACCCGATTCAGCTCGCGGCCAGAGAAATTTCCATGCGCCGGTCGTTGGCAATACTGGCTCGCCAGTCACCCGATGAACAAACTCCTTCGGTTGGGCATTACCTTCCTGCAATACATAGCGGGCAAGATTCGTCGCGGCTGTGTTAAGCAATCGGTTTGGATACGCTTTTGCGAGCACTGAAACTCGAAATTCATCACCATTTACCTTTGTTGCATCCAGATTCAGCCATTGAAACGTGCCTGATCCGTGAGTCTCCACTGGTCCCAGACTGATGACGAGACGGCGCGCAGTGGTTTCGCGCGGTGCGCTTGCTGAATCAAGGATGTAGGCGGCCGTTGTGCCGATTG
Source organism: Verrucomicrobiota bacterium (assembly GCA_013140495.1). Taxonomy (GTDB): domain Bacteria; phylum Verrucomicrobiota; class Verrucomicrobiia; order Limisphaerales; family JADLHS01; genus JADLHS01. The sequence goes on along the minus strand of JABFSR010000012.1, from coordinate 12,908 downwards.
GACCGAGGGGTGGTTGCTCTGCGGCGGTGGCGTAATCGGCAATGACGAGAGCACCGCCGGCAAGCATCGCAATGCAATAACGCGAAGGTGAAATGAAGTGCGAGTGTTTCATCTGTTCGAATCAGTTGGAGCCTGATTGAAAAGTCAGGTGTTGGAGTGCGCCCGTCCCCGGGCGCAGCGGTGTGAGCATGTCAGACGTGTTGGAAAAGTCCACGCCAGCGGCCATTCCAATGTTGCTGCGCCCGAGGACGGGCGCTCTCCGCCAGAATCGTCGCTGCCACCAATGCGACCTTTCAAACAGGCTCTTAGACTTTCGAGGGAAATCAAGAAGAGGCATTGGTTCGCGGTAGTATTCACTTCAGCGGCATGCCTGGCTCTGGTTTTCCGTTGGTCGTGAGAATCTGGAAATGATGCACGCCTGCTGCCAGTGGATGATCGCTGGTCCATACCATCTTTTTGTCCGGAGTCAGCTCAACCATCGAGATGCCCTGATTGGCGGCGTGACTGCCGACGACCGTGTTACCGTTGGCGAGCCGCTGCGAGCCGCACGGATCCTTGAACAAGCCACCGACATCCTCGTTCGTCACTTTCCAGACGACTTCGCCACGCGGATTCATTTCCACCACCTTGTTTCCGTGAGTCAGGGAGAGAACTGTGTTGCCGTTGTCCAATCGGATCGCGGTGAACGGCCAGTTCTCGGCCTTGCGGCCACCCAGATCCTCGAGATCGGTCTTAAAGGTGTTCACCACGCGGCCATCCGGCGAATATTCCTTGACGGCGAAAGCCAGCAGATGAGGAACGAGATAATTGCCGTTTCTCAACTGCCGGGCCATGCGTGTTTGCATGTGCGCATTGGTGGTTTCAGGTTGCAGCGGCACGTCGAGAACGATGTTGCCTTGAGGGCTGACCTCCAGCAGGCGCGGATGGGAGCCCAGTTCGGTGACGAGTGTGTTGCCGTTGTAGAGACGCTGTGTGGTTCCGATCTCACTGTTCTCCTTGCTGCGTTGGTAGGAGAAAATAACCTGCTTGTCCCGGGTCACTTCGACTACCCGATCACTGTAAGCAAGCAGCACGTTGCCGTTTGGCAGGACGAAACCATCGCGCGTGCCTCCGTCATATTCCCACGTCGCTTTGCCGTCCTCTCCAATGATCGCGGTCTTCCCTCCCATAACCAGGTAGGAATGACGAATGCCAGACAATGCGGGATCGTCAGCAGATCGAATGGGTGTAACACTTCCCGCGAGTGCGAGAAGAAGCAGGGCGGATTGGATGGATTTCATTTTCAGGTCGGAATGTTGGCTTGTAACACAACGCGGCGAAAGTTTTTTGTCCCGCTGGCTCGCGAAAAGAGTTTGGAAAACATCAAGTGCCATCATCGTTGCCAGCAGGTTAAACGGCAGAATGGTTTTGCAGCTTGAAGATTCACGTGTGGTTCGTAGCATCTGCGCCGGTTCGATTCAAATGAAAGCGATTCTGGCCCTTGAAGACGGCTCGGTGTTCCACGGCGCGGGTTTCGGCGCAAAAGCGTCCGCCTGCGGCGAGGTTTGTTTCAACACGTCAATGACGGGCTATCAGGAAATTCTCACCGATCCGTCCTACAAGGGACAGATCGTGACGATGACGTATCCGCTCATTGGCAATTACGGCGTGAATAATGTGGACGTGGAATCGTGGCGGCCACACGTGGGAGGTTTTGTGGTGCGCGAGGTTTCGCCCGTGGTCAGCAACTGGCGCGCGGATCATTCATTGTCGGACTATCTTGAGCAGAACAACATTCCCGGCATCCAGGGAATTGACACCCGCGCACTGACCAAGAAATTGCGTGTGCGCGGCGCGTTGAACGGATTTATTTCCACCGAGGGCATGAACGAGGTCGAAGCGGTGAAACGCGCGAAGGAATGGCCCGGCCTTGTGGGTGTGGATTATGTGAAAGAGGTCACGCACAAGCAGGCGTTCGCGTGGGATGTCAAAGACGAGCAGAGCGCGGCGTTCGATCTGGTGCGCGGTCTCAAGGTGGGAGATGCGCGGAACGTCCGCAAACCGCTGCCGCCTGCTGAAGTTCCAATTGTGGCATTCGATTTCGGAATGAAATACAACATCCTCCGCCGATTGCGGCAGCATGGATTCAAGACACAGGTGTTGCCGGCGATCGCGACCGCAGCGGAGGCTCTCAAACACAAGCCGGCGGGAATTTTTCTGTCGAACGGCCCCGGCGATCCTGCCGCGCTCGACTACATCGTACGCGAAGTGAAGATGCTGGTGGATCATGGTATTCCAATTTTTGGCATCTGCCTGGGCCACCAGATTCTCGGCCAGGCACTCGGTGGGAAAACTTTCAAACTGAAATTTGGTCATCGTGGTGGCAATCAGCCCGTCAAGGACATGGAATCCGGTCGGGTTGAAATCACGTCGCAGAACCACGGCTTCGCCGTGGAGTCGAAGTCACTGCCGTCGGATGTGGTGGTGAACCGTATCAATCTAAACGATCAAACTGTGGAAGGCCTGCGACACAGGACGAAACCGATCTTTTGTGTGCAATATCACCCCGAGGCTTCGCCCGGTCCGCACGACTCGACGCCTTTGTTTGCCGAGTTCCGGGAGATGATCCACAGGAAAGCGTGACGGAATTCAAGCAGTATTGTCATGTTACTGTTGAAAAACATATCTAGGATTGCGTTTGACTTGAATTTACCCGCACAGTTAATTTTTCGCTGAAACGCAACTATGGCCAAACTCGTCATTCTCAGTCAGGGACTCATCGGCAAGTTCCATGAATTGAACGTGGATAAAACCACTGTCGGTCGCGTTGACGACAACACGTTCCCAATTACCGACCCATCCGTATCAAGCCATCACTGCGAAATCCTTTTGCGTGGCGCGGAAGTCGTGGTCAAGGATCTCAACTCCACCAACGGCTCGTTCATCAACGGGGAGAAGATCACCGAGTCCGTCCTGAAGGCCGGGCAGATTCTCCGACTTGGTCAGATTGAAATGCGACTGGAATCAGCAGCCGCGCCCGGGACTGCCGAAGCGCCCGCAGCCGCTCAATCGCCTTCAAAAAAGGGGCCGGACAACACTGTTGTGATGTCGCGTGGCGTGAGTCTCACTGATCTCGAACAAGGCGCGAAAGGCTTCGATACTTCCGGCAAGGGTTTTTCCAAGAAGGACAACAAAGCAAACAGGATGTTCCTTGTGATTGCCGTTGTCGTGGTGGTGATCATCATCGTCCTGGTCGCCTACGCTTTCCTTTCCGCTTCGCCCAAGCCCGCACAGTAAGGAGTGGTTCAGGGATGGCCAGCTTTGAAGCCCGGACTTGGAACTGCCCTGGTCAGCCTGCCTTCAACCACTTTGCCACGTCCGTGGCAGAGTAAGTGATCAGGATGTCGGCACCGGCACGGCGCATCGCAAGAAGGCTTTCCATCGTGACGGCCCGTTCATCAATCCAGCCCTTTGCCGCCGCCGCTTTCACCATCGAATACTCTCCGCTCACGGCGTAGGCAGCCGTCGGATAACCAAACTCGTGTTTCACCCGATGCAGAATGTCGAGGTAGGCGAGCGCGGGCTTCACCATCACGATGTCGGCTCCTTCCTGGATGTCCAATGCCACTTCGCGCAACGCCTCCTGTGCATTGGCCGGGTCCATCTGATAGCTCCGGCGGTCTCCGAACTTTGGCGTGGATTCCGCCGCCTCGCGGAACGGCCCGTAAAACGCCGACGCAAACTTCGCGGCGTAGGACATGATCGGCGTGTCCGTGAAGCCGGTATGATCCAGTTCAGCGCGAATTGCCCGCACGCGGCCATCCATCATGTCACTTGGTGCAACGATATCCGCACCCGCTTCGGCGTGGCTTGCTGCTGCGCGTGCGAGAAGTTTGAGGGTGGGATCGTTCAGGATTCTTGTGCCGTGCCTGCCGGCTTGAACGATGCCGCAGTGACCATGTTCCATGTATTCGCACAGGCAAACATCGGTGATGACCAGCAGTTGAGGAAGTTCCTTCTTCAGCAGGCGGACCGTTTGCTGGACGATGCCATTTTTCGCATAAGCGCCACTCGCCTTCGAGTCCTTGTCCTCGGGAATGCCAAAGAGAAGCACCGACGGGACGCCGAGTTCAAATGCGTGCGCGGCCTCGCGCAAGAGTTCATCCGGTGAAAGTTGAAACACGCCCGGCATCGCATTGATCGCCTTGCGCAGTTTGCGTCCGTTGCGGGCGAACAACGGCAACACCAGGTGCGAGGCGCTGAAACCGGTTTCACTGACGAGCCTGCGCATCGCTGCGGATTGCCGCAACCGGCGCGGGCGTACGACCGGAAATTGCCCTGCCGTCTGCATCGTCCCGCTGTTACGGCTCACGGCGCTCATGCCAGGACCTTGGCGCTGCTTTCCTTGATGATGTTGATGAACTGCCGCATGGCGGGAGAGAGCACCTTGTTCTTTTTGTAGATGGCAGCGAGCGGGCGGAACAATTCGTCATCTTCGATCGGCAGCGACACAAGGGTTTGCTTGGAGACTTCCTGGGTGATCGTTCCCTGCGGCACGATGGAGACGCCCGCATCTATCTCCACCGCGCGCTTCACGGTTTCGATGTTGTCAAACTCCATGACGTTTTTCACTTCGACCCCGGCGTCCTTGAGGATTTTGTCCAGCGCCTTGCGGGTGGGAATGTCGGGTTCAAACGCGATGAACTTGTGACCGTTTACGGACTTGAGTTTGATGCTGCGCTGTTTTGCGAAGGGATGCTGCGGATGGCAGATGAGAACAAGGGGGTCCTTGCGCAATGAAATGGTTTCCAGTTTCGGATCCTTGGCCGGATAAGCCACCAGGCCGAGGTCCACGACGTTGCTGTGAACGTCCTCGTAAACCTGGTTCGCGCGGCGATATTCCACATGAACATGGACCGTGGGATACTCCTTCAAAAACCGTTTGATGTACGGTGGCAGGTCATGCAGGCCGATGCTGTAAATCGTCGAGACGCGGATCGTGCCGGAAATGATGTTTTTGATCTCCTGCAGCTTGCTTTGCAAACCGCCGTACGTCTGGATGATTTGCTTGCTGTATTCGTAAAGCACCTCGCCCTCGCGGGTCAGCCGGAACTTTTTCTTGCTGCGTTCGATGAGCAGGGATTTGAATTGTCGCTCCAGGGAACTGATCTGCTGGCTGACTGCCGACTGGGTGACGCCGTTGATGTGGGCGGCCTTGGTGAAACTCTCGGTCTCCGCAAGATCGCAAAACATTTTAAGACTCGTAATATGCACAAGCCGATTCAATGCGAAAGCGGCCCGGGAGTCAAACGATGTTATTGGAACGCGTCGCCAGTAAACGCGCCCGGCAGCAATTCTTTAACAGTGGACTTCCGGATTTTGCCCAACGCATCGCTGTCCGCAACGAACACTTGAGCTTTCGGCGCATATTCCGCCAGCAATTGCCGGCATGCACCACACGGCATTGCGCCGCCTTTGCTCCGCGCCACGACCGCGACCGCCACGAAATCCCGTTCCCCCTCAGTCAAGGCCTTGAACAACGCCACCCGTTCGGCGCAGCACGTCAGACCGTAGCTTGCGCTCTCAACGTTTGCCCCTGTGACGATTTTCCCGTTTCGGGTGAGCAATGCCGCGCCCACGAGGAAATTCGAGTAAGGTGCCACAGCCCGCTCGCGCGCTTTTGCGGCGGCCAGCACCAATTCCGATTTTCCTGACAGTGTCGGAGCAGTTGGTTTCCTATTTTTTCTTTGCCCCATAAATCTCCGCAAATCGTTTGAGAAGCCGTGCGCCAATTTTTCTGACGCGGCGACCTGTTTCCAAAACCTCTTCGTGCGATACTGTTCCACCTCCAAGACCGGCGGCCAGGTTGGTGATGCATGAAATCGCCGTTACTCGAAGGCCGCACTGCCGCGCTACAATCACTTCCGGTACGGTGCTCATGCCGACAGCATCGGCGCCAAGCCTTGCAAAGGCGCGGATCTCAGCCGGTGTTTCATAACTCGGTCCGCTCACCGCCAGATAGACACCGCGCTGCAATTTTATTTTCTCTGCTCGCGCTGCGCTCGTGATCATTGCGCTCAATTCGATGTCATAGGCCAGGGTCATATCCACAAATCGTGGAAGATTCTTTGCCGAGCCGCCCCGGAGTGGGTTCACTCCCATGAAATTGATGTGATCTGATACCAGCATGAATTCGCCCGTGCAGAATTTGCGGTTGATGCCACCCGCTGCGTTTGTGAGCAGCAGGTCGCTGATGCCGCAGGCTGAAAGCGTACGCACTGCATACGTGATTTCGTCCATTGATTGCCCCTCGTAAAAGTGCGCCCGCCCGCCGAGCAGGATGACCGGAGTACCGGAGAGTCTCCCGACCAGCATTTCACCCTCGTGTCCGGCCACGGTCGGTTTTGGGAAACCCGGCAGCTTCGAGTACGGCGTTCGCGATTCCACGTCCAGTTCATCGGCAACGTGACTGAATCCGCTTCCCAGTACGATGGCAAGCCTGGGGCGCAATCGGGTCAGGGCCTTTATTCTGGCGACGGCGGTTTTCACATGCCGATTAAGCCACAGCTTGCTTTGCGTGGGCAAGCAGCGAAGAGAGAAACAAACGGATTGATTGCAGAATCGGGGCAGGGGAGTAGGATGGATTTGTGGAAGTTTCTGAAACAATTCAATGCCCATATTGCGGCCAGCGCTTTGAAGTGGTGGTGGACACCAGCGGCGGATTTCAGCGCTTCACCACGGACTGCGAAGTTTGCTGCCGCCCGATGGAAGTCATCGCGGAATGTGAGCCGGGGGAAATTCTGAGCTTGGACGTGCAGGCCGGTTGAGGCAGTCTCGGCGCGAATGCAAAACACCATTCTCTGGATTTACATCGTGCTGCTGCTGGTCGGCGGATTGATCGGCTTTTTCAAAGGCAAAAGCCAGGTGTCGCTTGTCATGTCGGCGGCATTTGGCGCGGCTCTGATCCTTTGTGCGCTGGGTATCATCTTCAAATACTACGTGGCGGACATTTTAATGGCGGTGTTGCTGGTCGTGTTCGCCATGCGCCTTGCGAAAACAAAAAAGTTCATGCCTGCCGGTTTGATGCTTGTTGCGACGATAGTCGCGCTGGCGTTGCGGAACCTGAAGTTTTAAGAGGGTTGGTCAAATCCTGCCTACGCGCAGACTTGCCTCTGCGCGCGGCATGTCGTATTAAAAACCTGTTCGTGGAGGCCAGTGTAGCTCAGTGGTAGAGCAACGGTTTTGTAAACCGTCGGTCGTCGGTTCAATCCCGACCACTGGCTCCATTATTGGAGCTTGTGCGCCAATCATTTGAAATCGTGGCTGACTCAATCCTTAGGAAGCTGCTTTCGCTTCTTGCCTTTTGTTTCAGGCGGGATTCCGTCCTGCCACTTGTGAACCATGGGAGCCTTTTCGCCCACGTCCTGCATCAACTCCCGAGCTTCTTCAGGATTGCGAACAACTCGCGGGCGTAGAAAAACCATCAACTCGACTTGACGGGTCGTTTTGTCCTTTTTATTGAAAGCCCATTTCACAACGGGGATGCTTCCGAGAATTGGCGTTTTTCGCAATGTGTCTGAAATCTGCCTTTGGATAATTCCACCGAGGATGAGGGTCTGTCCATTTTTGGCGGTCAGATCAGTGCGGAAATTACGTGTATCGAAAATGGCACCGCCGAGCACCGTTTGCCCGGGGACAACAGTGGAAGATTCCGCATGGATTCTCAACTCCACGTCCCCCGCGCTGTTGATGTGCGGTGTGACCTCAAGGACGACGCCAACATCCCGGTATTTGATGCTCGTGTTCTGCGAGCCGACTGATGACACCTGTGTGGTATCGGGCACGGGCACCTGTTGGCCCACGAAAAGTTTCCCGGTTTCGTTGTCACGGATGTTGAGTTGAGGCTCGGCCAGAACAGTGGCATCGGTTGTCTTGCGGAGGAACTGGACAAGGAAATCCATGTTTAACGAGCTGCTCAGAACACCGGAACGCAGGGAAGCCAGCCCTTGCGCCACCGAGCTGGAAGAAGGCGTGTTCACCGTGGTGTTCCCGCCAAACCCTTTTTGGTATTGGGCCGTGGCATGGGCGAGTAAGGAGTTGTCAAAATCATCTGCGGTGAAAACTTTGCTGCCGTCGGGGGACCAACGAACGCCGAGTTTGTCGAGAAAATCGCTCGAGACTTCCACCAGCCGGGCTTCGATCAAAACCTGATCACTGGGCGCATCCAATTCCTCGATCAACTTCAACACTTGGGGAAAGAAGTGAACGTTCGCGGAAACGAGGAGCGCATTGCCTCGCTGGTCGGCCACCGCGCGGACCCGCCCGACCAAATCGCTTACGGGCCGGGCGGAGCGTCCATCACCCGAGCGCGGGTTGTCCGGCTGCCCGCCCAACCACGGAAAATAGCCGTCTTCCTTGGATTCCTGTTCCAAGTCAAAGCCGCTGCGGGATGAGGTGCTTTGCTGTTGTTGCTGGGGCTGGTTGGGAACGCCGGGCTGGCTGGGTTGGTTTACGGCCCGCAATGGAGGCGAACCGTTTTTGGCGAACAGGATATTGAGGTTGTTGGCCACGACGGATGCTTTGGCGAATTGCAGTCCGATGCGCAGAGTGCTCTCGCCTCCGGAAGATGGAACGTCCAGTTGTTTAAGGATGGCTTCCACTGCTTCCACGCTTTCCTTCGAGTTCGAGGTTAGGATGATTACATTGGCGTGTGGCTCACTGGTGATACGAACCTTGCCATACAGCCTGCCGACATCCCGGTCGGGTGTCTCCGGAGGAGACTCATCGTAATACCAATAGGGCCGCTGCTGGTCCTTCTTTTTCAAAAACAACTCGTTGAGGACATCTTCCATATCCACGGCACTGACATACTTGAGTTGATAGAGTTTGGGTGCAAGGCTCTCGTCCGTCACCGGCTCATCCAGTGCAGCGACCATCTTGGCGATCCCATCCATCGCCGAAGGTGTGGCCTGGACAATGATCGAATTCCGCCGCCGATCTGCCACAACGCTGAATTTCTTCTGGCTTTTGGAGGACGGACTGCCGCCACCAAACATGTAAAAAGGATACCTTGAGGAGCTGTCTTGATCCTGATTGAGATCCTTCAACTGCTTGGCAACGTCCATAGCATCGGCGTTTTTGAGTTGAAAAGTCTCCGTGGCTTTTTCCTGTGCCTCCTCGGTGTCCAGCATCGCCACCAGTTTCAAGATAGCCTTGAAATCGGATTCACCGGAGAGAATGATCAGGGAGTTGGATCTGTCGTTGGCGGCGATCTCGACCATTTCCTTCTGCGATTTGCTGGTCAACTTCTGATACAACGGGCTGATTTCCTTCACCAATTCCTGAGCGCTGACGTGTTTCAACGGGATCATCCGCATGGCCACGTCGCCGGGTTGATCGGTGTCCAGGGCGCTGATGATGTCCCCCACCAATGTCAGGTTGTCGTTGAAATCCGTGACGATGATCTGGTTGACATGGGCGTCCACCTCCACCGTGGCTTTTTCCGAAAGCAACCCCTTGACTCTCTCCTTCATCTCCGCTGCCTGGACATATTTGAGGGGGAATATCTTGATCAGCCTCTGCCTTCCGTCGGGAATGTTCGTTCGTGTGGTATCAATCAACTCGGGATTCATTTTCGGCTCCTTGCCTTCCGGCACGATGAAAATGAACTTGCTCGACTCGACCACGGAAATTCCCTCCAATGATAACGCGCGATAGATCAGCCCTATCGCTTCCCGTGGGGTGACCTTCTTGGAACTGACAATCGTCAACTGGCACTGGGCCTGGGGACTCTTGACCACGCTCTTGCCGGTGTTTTGCGCCAGCCACTGAACGATCATGTCAATGTTCGCACCCTGAAAGCTGACCTGGATTTCATTTGTGGAGGAAGCTGCGTCCGAACCGGCCTTGAGTGCCGCGTCTTTGTTCGTGGACGAGCCAGTGGCTTCGGCTACTGCGGCCAGGCTCGCGTCGGAAGTTCCGGGCGGCTTGGCAGAAGCCCCCGGTTCTGCCACCGCAACCTTGCTTTCGGGTTCCTTCGGCGTCGTCTGGGCCAGGGCGGAGAATTGCGTGACGCATGTAAGTTGTACCGCGAGGATGCCGGCACACAGCCGGCAGATCGTCGAGCCGAACCTGCTACTTGGATTTGATGATGGTTTCATTGGTTGCTGGCTTGGATTGTGGTAAAAGACTTTCGCCGCCGAGGCCGGAGAATATGGTAAGTTCTTTTTTCTCGCCCGCCTGTTCGACGAGCACGCGGTTGATGCCGATGCGGAGCAATTTGATTCCCCCGAGTTCATCACCCTCTTTTACGAGACCGGTTTGTCCGCTGGGCGCCCGCAGGAATGCGTCTTTGCCGGCGATGCCCATCAGTGCCATTGGCATCGGCCTCATGAAGGGGGCCAGGATTTCGCTTTGCGTAATCTTATCAATGCGCGCCTGGATGATGGGTGGAAGCTCCGGCATTTTGGTCATCCCTGGTTGGGACATGAACGGCGGCGGCCCACTCATGCCTGTGCGTGAAGTGGCGGTGTTGGTGCCGTTTTTTGCGGATGCCAGCCCGGGCGAGACGTTCGTCCGCGTCTTGTCGGCTGCTTGACCTGAAACAGAATTCGTCTCCGCATTTGTTGAAGCCTGGGTTGGCACTGAATTGGTTGCCAACGGCCCGGCCAGGTTCGCGGGAGAATTTGTTTCCGCCTTTGCCGACGCCTGGGCGGTCGTGGAATTCGTAACCTTCTCCCCAGGCTTCCGACTCGTGATTGAGTTTGTGTTGTTCGTGCTTGAGCCTTGTCCGGTGACGGCATTTGTCCCGTTCGCCGCAGTTTGCGCATCAGGATTTGCGGGCAATGCAGGCAAATCCGGAATGTGAACGCCTCGCAGCGGGTTGGTGTGGATCACCATGCGCGCGAGTTGAAAAAGCAGGAGACCTGCCAGCACGCCGCAAGCGATTCTCAAAATCAGTTCGGAACGCTCACGCATGGGGCGGTTCCTCGGTTTTCCATTGATCGAAATCCATGATGATGATCGTCAGGCTTAACTTGATCATGCCGGGTTTCGCGGTGTCGGCGCCGATCTGAACCGAATCCAGAACCACGGGAAAACCCAGGCTGTCGAGGCGATGCAGAAACGTGATCAACGCCGGCAGGGGACCGCTCCCCTCAAGTTTCACGGAGGCCAATTCCCGCGCGGAGGGCCGGCCCGGAGATTCGCGAATTGGCCCGAACTGGATTCCCCCGCTGGCCGCAGCCTTCTGGATCGCCGAGCTGGTTTCCGCGACGGCAGTGGCTTTGGAGAGTTTCGCGGGATCCAGATTGAATTTTTCCATCAACGTCTTCACCGTTAAGACCCTGTCCTCGTAGGATCGAATCTCCTGTTTGATTTTTTGACCTTCGACCAACAGCTTCACGTAATCAGCGCGCCGTGTTACGAAAAACTTCCCGCAGAAGAAAGCAACGTACAGCGCGACAGCGATTGCGCCCAGGCGGACGATGCGTTTTTCACGATGGGTCAATGTGCGCATGGAATTATTCCTTCTTCTCTCCAGTGGATGGAATGATGAACGGCACGCCAGAAGGAATCGCGCCATCGTTCGTGCGGATAATCATTGTTCTAGGCGGCATCCGAACCGGCGCGGACGATGGCGGTGGACCTCCCATTCCCGGCATCCGAACCGGCATTCCCGGCATCATCGGAAAAGGTGAGCCCATCATGGGAAATCCACCAGCCCCACCTTCCTTCGCAGCAGCTTTGATCTTTTCTATTTCCTCCGGGGTGGGGCCAATTTTCAGTGACTCCCGGGCGCTGGCTGGCTTCCATTGGGCGGTGATGCGCACGATCACTTTCTGCCGGTCGGGCGTGGGCGTTTGTTCTTCAACCGTCACGTTGGCAAAAAACCCCGACTCGATGAGTTTGGAGCGAAACTGCACGACCTGCTGGAGGTCTCTGAGGTTTCCACGCAACGAGATTTCTCCGCGACGATCCATGGAAAGCGAGTCAATGCGCGTTCCTCCCGGGGCCACATTCGCCATGAGATACATCGCGTCGAGGTAGGGCGATTGGTTCTGCTTGAGGTATTGGAGAAAACTCAACTCCCGATCAATCGTGGTCAGTGTTCCGCGCGAGGCTTTGGCAATGGTGAGCTTTTTCGAAAGATGCGATTTCAGCAGCAAAGCCTCTGCGTACGGAAACAAGAAGCAGCCGATCAAAAGCAATCCCGCCAGCGCCGCCCATCTGCGCAAAACAGGTTCGGTGAGGGTCATCCCGTTCTTCGCTTCCTTGATCTGAAGCACCAACAGCCGGCGCCCCGCTTCATTCTCAATGGTACTTTTGAGGCCGAGGATCGCTGCAGAGAGTCCTTCACCTGGCACGAACTCCACCGTCTCACATATCACGCCATCTGCGAATGCTTCGGCCAGCCTGGCTGCGATTTCCTTTTGCCGTGGATTGTTGCTGATCACGTATAGCTTTTGCCAGGACCAGTTGCTTTTGAGCGCCTTTGTGAGGGAATCCATTGGCGTGGGGCTCTCCTCTCCCCACGGCAGAATGCGAAGTGCGACAGGAGCGCCGTTATCGAAGGACAACAACTCGGAGTGATCCCGGCCAATCTCCAATACCGCGTAGGTGTCGGGCGGACTCGAACAAAGGCTGCTGCGCGCCAGCGCAGCCAGCGTGAAAATCGGACTGACGCCGCACTCGGCCAGAAGTTCGGAATATTCCACCACCACTTCTTTTTTAACTGCGGCCACGATCAATTCCTGACGTCCGTCGGTTCCACTGCGTGCGATCTCGTCGCGTCGGAGATACCACCAGGCCAGCTCGTCCGGAGGGAGGGGAAATTCACTCTCGATCTGCAAGCGAAGCATCTGTTGGAGTTCATTTTTGCCTCCGGGCGGAATCGTCAGGCGACGCAACAAGACGCCGCGTGCGCCGAT
>JABFSR010000131.1 GCA_013140495.1 Verrucomicrobiota bacterium | reverse complement strand
GGGTGGGGATGTGCTCACGAACGCCCTCGTCAACAACGTCACGAATCTCACATTGCTCATCGGGCTGCCTGCGATCTTCTGGGCGATGAAAGCCGCGCCCTCTGACAGCGGCAAACCAAAGAAGCGTTCAGGTGGGGGTGATCAGCAGCGGGTTCACAAATTCTCTTTGCTGCTCACTCTCACGGCGGCGTTGTTCTTCGTCGGCGCCGTCTGGCTTCTTGGTTGCGATGGAAACCTGAACGCTACTGATGGCTGGGTGCTGATTGGCATTTTTCTTTTCTGGCAGAGTTTTCATGTTTTTGAAGTGCTGAAAAGCAACGCCCGCCAGAACAAATCACTCGGCTGGATGCTACCGGTGAATCTGGCACTGCTCGGCATGGGAGCTTACGCGACTTTTGTGAGTACTGATTGGTTGGTGGCCTGGCTTGGAAACATTCATTCGGGATTTGTCAGCGCGAAACACGTGGGCTGGTTGAGCGGCTGGCTCATGGTGCTGCCAAACGCAATCCTTGCCGTTTACTACGGCTGGCGGCGCAAGCCGGAGGTGGTTTATTCGTCGCAGGTGGGTGACGGTCACATTTGCGTCCCGCTTTGCATCGGAGTCTTCGCAGTCCAACACGCCATTGCTGTGCCCGCGATGTTTCAACTCGGAACGTACATCCTCGTCGGAGCAATTGCGCTGCACATGTTCTTTGTGGCGGTATTCGGGCAACTTCCGCGCTTTGTCGGAATTTTGCTCGTGGTGGCGTATGGAGTGTTCGTGTATCGCGGATTCGGCAACTGAAGAATCGTCCTCGTCGTCGCTCTCGTTCGGAGTGCGCCCGTCCTCGGGCGCAGTAACACAGGTACGGGTGAGAACGTGGAAGGTTTTTGAAGTGCTTCTGAATAGTTGGTGATGACGAATAACGCAGCCGGATTTCACACAAGCAACAGTCCCTACGTCGCTGCGCCCGGGGACGGGCGCACTCCGGTTGAAGACGTTTCCCGGCCTACACCGAGAATGCCAGCGGACTGGAGCGGAACTTGTCGCTTAGTTCCGCGAAGGGCACTTGAGCGCTCAACCACCGCGAGTCCTTCGTGATCTCGTCCATCGAAGATTGCGTGTTGTTGCAGATCAGGTAGAGGCCGGGGCCGAGAACCATGAACGCCTCGAAACGTGTGCCAACGGCATGACGCGCAAATTCGAAATCGCCAACGGCGAAATCTCCATCAAGCAACGCGGTCCGAAGCGCACCCAGATCATTGGCAAAGTTTTTCAGAAAGTCGTCATTGCGCGGCCCGAGGTAGGCGAAGATGCGCGCCTGATGTTCCTTGAGCGAGACGACGACCCACTCGTCGAAGACCACGCGTCCATACTGTGAGTTCATCCGGCTTGCGCAATCTCGCACCAGCCCCACTGTTTCTTCCAGCTTCATATCGTGATTCATTGATTGGAGTTCACGATAGAACAGGTTTGATGCCACAACCGGGTGACGACGAGATCAAGCATGGACGATCTGTTTCATGTTTTGAGTTGCACTGGGAAAAGTGCAATCGAATGAATCGAAGAGGGGCCAAATGTGTTGGCGCAGACGAATGCCTGCCGCCTTTTTGTCTCACTTCGCCAAGTCGTGTCCAATTTTCAACTTTCCAGTACCGGACTTTCTTCTAGTTTAGCGCCCGACTATGAAACGCCCGCCGATGACCGCACTGCCATCGAATCAAATCAATCTCGATTCGCAAGTGCTCAACGTCTGCTTCGTCGTTGTGACCGTCATGTCGGTATTGAGTTGCCTGTTGTTGTTGTGGGCGTTGGTCTCGCCCGAGAGCATGGCCACCAGGCGCGGTTGGCCGGAGTCACTGGCGCTTCTGTCTCTCACCGCTGCGACGTTGCTTGGGGCTTCGCGCCATTTGCCGGTTCAGAACATCGCACTCGCCGCCGTGCTCATCGGTGTGACGGGTGCGGGTGTGCATGGACTGAGCGCGGCGACGGCGGTTCCGTTTGGGCCAGTGACCTACACGCTAAGATTTGGGCCAAAAGTTCTGGATATTTTTTCGTGGGCGATGCCGTTTCTATGGATCATCGCGGTGTTGAATTCGCGCGGCGTGGCACGACTGATTCTTCGCCCTTGGCGGAAGTTGAAGAATTATGGGCTGTGGTTGATTGCGATGACGGCTGTGCTCGTGATGATTTTCGATTTCGCCTTGGAGCCATTTGCCACGCTCGTCAGCGAATTCTGGTTGTGGCAGCCAACGAAGCTGCCTTGGGCCTGGCATGGAATGCCCTTGGTGAATTCGTTCGCGTGGCTGGGGTTGACCGTCCTCATCCTTTCGTTCACGACACCCGCTCTCATTGGGAAGAAGCAGCGGCCATCGAAATCGCCGCCGGATTATTTCCCGCTCGGCGTGTGGTTGGGTTGTGTGGTGATGTTCGGCATCGGTGCTTGGACGGGCGGCCTCTGGACTGCGGTGGCTTTCAGTTGCGCGGCGGCAATTGTGGTAACCGTGTTTGCCGTACAAGGCGCACGCTGGTGATGGTTTCCTCGATGATCCTGCCGAAGGAGTTTTCCTGTGCAGAATCGTTTTGCGCCGTCAGCCTCCAAACCGTAAGCTCGCGGTATGTTCAAACTCATGCGTGATATGGCCTGCGGAGCTTTGCTGCTCTGCCTCTTTCTGACATTGCCAACAGCCGGTGCGGCATTGCCCAAAGTGGAGTTGCGTCAGACCTACACCGCTTTGAGCGTGGACAGGCCCATGTGGATGGAGGAAGCGCCGGATGGTTCTGGCAGGATGTTTATCGTGGAGCAGCGGGGACGCATAGTCATCGTTCGCAAGGGCGGGGATGGCGCGGACGCGAAAGAGTTTCTGAACATAGTGAACCGCAAACCGTATGATTCAAACGAGGAAGGTTTGCTCGGTATGGCGTTCCACCCGCAGTTCAAGTCCAATGGGTTGTTCTACATTTACTATAACCAGCAAAATCCCCGGCGCAGCGTGATCAGCGAGTTCAAGGTTGCGACTGGCGATTCCAATCGCACTGATCTGGCCTCCGAGCGAATCCTTCTGCAAGTTCCCCAGCCGTATTGGAATCACAACGGAGGGCAGGTGAGTTTTGGGCCGGACGGATTTCTTTATCTCTCGCTCGGCGATGGAGGAGCATTCAACGATCCCCACAACAATGGGCAAAATTCTGCGTCGTTGCTTGCGAAGATTCTGCGCATTGATGTCAACACGCGCTCAATGTCCGGCACGGGCTCGGACAGAAAGGAACTGGCGTATGGAATTCCAAAGGATAACCCGTTTGTCAGCGAACCGGAGAAGTATGGCGTGCGGAAGGAAATCTGGGCGATGGGCCTGCGCAACGTATGGCGGTTCAGTTGGGATCGTGGGACGGGTGAATTGTGGGCGGGCGATGTGGGTCAGGATGACTGGGAGGAGATTGACCTGATCGTCAAGGGAGGCAACTACGGCTGGTGCGTGCGCGAAGGCGAGCACGCATTCAAACCCGGCCCTGAAGGCGCAAAGTTCGTTGAACCTGTCATCGAGTATCCTCATCGTCCCGAGCAAATGGCCAAGGCGCGCTTCCCGACGCATACCACCGGCATCAGCGTTACGGGCGGCTATGTTTATCGCGGCGGACAATTCCCAACGCTGCGCGGTGTTTATCTTTACGCCGATTTCGCTTTGGGAACGATTTGGGGATTGCGTCATCAAGATGGCAAAGTCACCGAGCTGGGAACTTTGCTCTCGCAGCCGAAGAACATCGTGAGCTTTGTCGAGGACCACGAAGGTGAACTTTACGTGCTGATGATGGACGGAAAGATTTATCAGATCACCGTGCCGTGATGGAAGGAATGGTCTTCCAATCGGGGCGCTGACGAGTCCACTGATTGAGAATCGTTTTGCCCTGGCTGGTACTGAATCGTAAGCTCGCGGCATGTTAAATCTTTCGCGGGGGATCATGCGGGGAATGTTCCTTTTACTTCTGTTACTAACCCTGCCCACAGTCAGAGCAGCTTTACCCCAAGTGACATTGCGCGAAGTATTCCCGGCGTTGACCGTGGATCGCCCGATGTGGATGACCGAATCACCGGATGGTTCGGGCCGGATGTTCATCATGGAAGAACGCGGGCGCATCCTCATCGTGCTTCGTGGCAGCGATGGCGCGGACACGAAGGAGTTTTTCAATATCGTGGATCGCAAGCCGTATGACAGCAACGCGGAGGGCTTGCTGGGGCTTGCATTTCACCCACAGTTCCAGACGAATGGGTTGTTTTATGTTTACTACAACCAGCAGAACCCCCGGCGCGGTGTGATCAGCGAATTCAAGATCGCTGCGGGAGACTCCAACCGGGCGGACCTGACCTCGGAACGCATTCTCCTTCAAGTGCCGCTCCCCTCGACGAGCAACCACGGAGGGCAGGTGAGTTTTGGCTCGGACGGTTTTCTTTATCTGGCCCTGGGCGAAGGCAGTGCCGGTAGCGATCCGCAAAACAATGGCCAGAATCCCGCGTCGCTGTTTGCGAAGATTCTGCGCATTGATGTCAACACGCGCTCGATGTCCGGCACTGGCGCGGAACGTAAGGAACTGGCGTATGGAATTCCAAAGGACAACCCGTTTGTCAGCGAACCAGAGAAGTATGGCGTGCGAAAAGAAATCTGGGCTCTGGGTTTGCGCAACGTATGGCGCTTCAGTTGGGATCGTGAGACCGGCGAAATGTGGGCGGGCGACGTGGGTCAGGATGACTGGGAGGAAGTTGACCTCATCGTCAAAGGCGGCAACTACGGCTGGTGCGTACGCGAAGGTGAGCACGCGTTCAAGCCCGGCCCGGAAGGCGCACGGTTCATTGAACCCGTCATCGAATATCCGCATCGTCCTGAGCAACTGGTCATGTCGCGATTCCCGACACACGGCACAGGTGTCAGCGTGACTGGCGGCTATGTTTATCGCGGTGGACGGTTTCCAGCCCTGCGTGGGATTTATCTCTACGCTGACTTTACCATGGGCACAATCTATGGCCTGCGCCATCGCGATGGCAAGGTCACCGAGCAGGGTACGATGCTCTCGCAGCCGAAAAATATCGTGAGCTTTGCCGAGGACCGCGAAGGTGAACTCTACGTGCTGACGATGGACGGGAAGGTTTATCAGATCACTGTTCCGTAAGCAGACGAGGTGTAGTGTTCATCTCGAAGCAATCAGCAGTCAGGCCCTCCATCGGTTTCCCGCCGTGACGGAGCACGGCTGTGGCGAAGTCCAGCCGCAACAATCAAAACGTCTGGTGGGGCGAGGCTACTGACGAGCCGGCTCGCGAGGACGCTCGCCCCACCGACTGCGGGTCGCAGACCCCGCGCCCCATTCATTTCCGCTTTGCGCTCACACCTCGTTGGTTGTTTAATGCCCGCCACATGAAAATTGTTCTCGCTTACTCCGGTGGCCTCGACACTTCCGTCCTGATGTCGTGGATCAAAGAAAAATACAACGCCGAAATGATCGCCTTCTGCGCCGACATCGGGCAGGAAGAGGAACTTCACGGTCTCGAAAAGAAAGCCATCAAGACCGGCGCATCCAAGATTTACATTGATAACCTCCAGGAAGAATTCGCCAAGGACTTCATCTATCCGATGATCCGCGCCAACGCAATTTACGAGGGCCAATACTTCCTCGGCACGAGCATCGCCCGCCCGCTCATCGCCAAGCGCATGGTGGAGATCGCCAAAATGGAAAAGGCAGATGCCATCGCGCACGGTGCGACCGGCAAAGGCAACGACCAAGTCCGCTTCGAGTTGACCGCCGCTGCACTCGCGCCCGATTTGCAAGTCATCGCCCCGTGGCGCGACGAACGCTATCGCAGCGAATTTCCCGGTCGCGCCGAGATGATCGCCTACTGCGCGAAGCGCAAGATTCCCGTGCAGGCCAGCGCGAAGAAACCATTCTCCTCCGACCGCAACCTCCTGCATATCTCCTACGAGGCGGGCATTCTTGAAGACCCGTGGATGGACGCGAGCGCCCCGAAGTATCGCGGCTCGTTCACCACGCTCTCGGTGTTCCCTGAAGACGCGCCGAACAAGCCGGAGTTTGTGACAATTGACTTCAAGAAGGGCAACGCAGTTGCAGTGGACGGAAAGGCACTTTCCCCGCTCGGCGTGATGAAGACGTTGAACAAACTCGGCGGCAAACACGGCGTCGGTCGCGTGGACATGGTTGAGAACCGGTTCGTCGGCATGAAATCGCGCGGCGTGTATGAGACGCCCGGTGGCGCGATCCTGCAGTTCGCGCATCGCCAGATGGAATCGCTCACGATGGACCGCGAAGTCATGCACCAGCGCGATGCGCTCATCCCGAAGTATGCCGAGCTCGTCTATAACGGCTTCTGGTATGCGCCCGAACGCTACGCGTTGCAGGCCTACGTCGAGGAATCGCAGAAGAACGTCACCGGCACGGTGCGAGTGAAACTCTACAAGGGCAACATCATGGTCGCCGGCCGCAAATCCAAGGTGAGCCTCTACAACCCGCACATCGCCACGATGGAAGCCGACCCGACCAAGGCTTACAACCAGGACGATGCCACCGGCTTCATCCGCCTGAACGGCCTGCGCCTGAAAGTCGCAGCGAAGGTGCTTGGGAAGAAGAAATAAAGCGTAATTATGGAAACAGTTGGATCACACAAGATTCACATCGAAGGTCGTTGGGAAATCCGCGACCTTTACTTGTTTCCTCATCGTTACGCAGAAATTTATTCTTTTCTTTACGCCCTTTCTACTGCTGAAAAATCGGAAGCAAATTTGTTTGCACAAGCATTCAAACGCTATCCGTGGCAAGGCGGTTACAGTGCAGTCAATTTCTATGATGAACTTTACGGGGCTATTCCTCGTCAAGAACGGCCACGAATCAAACGCATAGAATACGCTTCGCCGGGCTATATCGAATTGGGGGCGGTCATACTGCTCGTTACGCAGATTGACAAAATCCTGACCACAGCATTTAAGACTTGGGACAAGCTTGATAGAATCTACGACGGGATTCACAAACGCTATGTGCGGCGACGCCTTGCAAAAATCAATTTGAGAGATCGCGAGCGAAAACTATCCGAGGATGATTTGAAATTCACTGTTGAGGCTTGCAAGGAACTGTCAGAAGCCATCGGACTCGAAAACCCAGCGGCCCTGAATAAGCTCACAGGCGATCCACTTGCGAGTCTTAAAATTCTGATGGCATTTTACCGGCGGTTGCGAGAGACAGTTTACTTTATTCACGAAGGAAAGGTAAGCATCACTCGCGGGAGCGAGAAACAGCAAGACGACACGAAACGCATCACTCGTAAATTCGACCTTGATGACGAGTAGGCTATGTTCGTCTTCATCGGAGCGTGGCCTTTAGGCCGCTTCACCGTCCGTAGTTGTGAGGCTTTGGAAAAATTCTGCACGCTTGAAACGTCGTGCGTTGAAGCGGCGTGAATGCCGCGCTCTCAACCCAACGCCGTAGGCGCGACATCTTTGTAGAAACCCATCGCCAAGAATTTCAAGCTCCGTCAGGAGCGATATCTTCCGCCTATGCCGCCCCTGACGGGGCTTCATCCTTTTCCGGGTGACGTTCTACAACGATGCCACGCCTACGGCGTTGGGTTGAGAGCGCGGCTCTGTGAGCCGCAGCACGTCGGAATTTCAAAACCTCGCCGCCAATTCCAAGCCTCTCTGACTTGTGAACCTGCTGCGGGTCACAGACCCGCGCTCCGGATCTCAAAAAGATTGAGTTCTACGACTGGCCGGTCATCTCAGTCAGCAGTTTGCTTAGTTTCCGCTGTTGCGGCAGCACGCGTCCAAAGTATCGCGCCGCAATGCCAGATCCACTTATCAGAAGAACCGCGCCGAAGAAGACCGCCATGCAGGTCATCTCTCGCGACGACGTCTTGCCGGCGGCGTGAAGCTGTTGCACGGCCAGTGCCAGGAACGGAATCATGATGGCGAACAACACGCCTACCCGCTTCAGATGGGATTGCTCGGTCCGGTTCGAGTTGAGCGCGGCCCGGAATGAGTCCGCCACCGAGACTTCACCGCTCAAACCCGGCACAGCCGGCTTCAGATATCGCCGCAGGAAGTGTACGACAAAGGCCCACGGCACGATCAATAGCGGGAACAAGGCCCATTCTTGCCCGAGATTGACCTTCCCGGCGGCAATGGTCCGGAACGCGACCAACGTGATGAGCGTCAGCCAGAAAAACGTGTTGGTCAACCAGATCGCCTGAAAGCGGCGGCGGCGGATCATCTGGCGGGTGAACTGTTGGGCCAACTGCTGTTGCTCTACGGAGGGCAGATTGTTGCGCGGTGAGTTCCAGGCATTTTCCATTTCATTCAGGTTCATGGTCGTTTCCTTTCAAGGTTTGGGTGAGTTGAGTTTTGATACGGTTGAGCTTTACGCCGACGTTGCTTTCCGAAAGACCAAGGATTTCCGCCATTTCGTGATAGCTCAGTCCATCGAGTGACAGGAGTATCAGCGAACGGTCCAAGGGTTTGAGCTGGTGGATGGCGGCGTAGATTTTTGCCAGCCGCTCTTCGGTCAGCGGATCGGCGTCCGCCGCGAATGCCCCGGATGAAGACGCCCCGAATCGCTCCACGCGTCGCCGGTAATTCTTTTCCGTGCGATTCCACAGCAGGGCGGCGTTATGACTGACGCGATAAAGATAGGTGGTCGGTTTGGCCTGCCCGCGAAACGCCGGTATGGATTTCCAGATCGCCAGCAGTACTTCCTGCAGCAGATCGTTGCGGTCGTCACCCGAGGCAAAACCGTTGACGACATGATGCACAATTGCGCTATGCTCGCGCATCCAGTCGGCAAATCGTTGTTGTTGTTCGGCAATGTTCACGCGTTTCCTGTGACATAGGAAGCAGCAGGCAGGGATTTCTTACAAACAAAGTTTAGCTCGTCACCGGACTGAATGGCATGTCCACTTTTCATCTGTGTTCAATCTGTGGTTGAAAAATCATGCCCACCGACCTCATCCACTGCATCGGCATCGCCGCACCGACGGAAACGATTTATCGCGCCCTCACCACCGAGGACGGCATCCGCGCGTGGTGGACCGACCGCCGTTTAGAATCCCAACGGGATTCAAATCATTCAGCCCAAGGTTGGCGCGGAGCGACTATTCTGGGTCATCGTCCAAAACAAATTTCAACCCCAGCGGGGTTGCATCCGCCGCCGCAATTTGCTGCAACTCCTTCAGAGTTGATAAATTTTGTGCGCCATTGCTGAATGCTGCAACCGCGTTGCGGTTGGGCTGAATGACGTAATCCCTTCGGGATATTCCGCAGCGCCGTAGGCGCGACATCTTCCCAATATGCCGCCCCTAACGGGGCTTCATCCTTTTGTGCGTGACGTTCTACAACTATGCCGCGCCTGCGGCGCTTTCCCGGAGCGCGGCTGTGTCGAAGACCAGCCGCAGGTGCTGCGCACGGCCACCAGCACACATGAGCAGTGAAATACTCCAGCCGTTTCCGCCCATTCACGCGCTGCGACTGGTCCTGCGGACACAGTCGCGCTCCGTCAGATTACCTAGTCGCCGCCGTTGACGCTTCAACCCGGTAGAGGTGCGTCTTGGTTCGCAGGAACAAGGCTTTGCCATCCGCCGCCGGTGAAGCCATGAAGCCAGCGTCCAGTTTGTTGCTCGTCAACACTTGGAAGGTGCGCCCGGGCTTGAGCACCGTGGTTGTGCCGTCCTGACTGAAGAAATACAACCGGCCATCGGCGTAGATGGGTGAACCTGCGTATTTGCCGCCAATGCGCTCCGACCAGACAACCTGTCCTGTGGCGGTGTCAATGCAGGTGACAAAACTCTCATCAGACGCGGTGTAGATCAGTCCATCCACAAGCAGGGGAGACGCGTATTTCCCAATCCGGTTGCTCAATTTCCAAACGACATGCGTGTCGGTGACGTTGCCATGACCGTCGGCCTTTATTGCCAGGAGTTCTCTTTTCGTGAGGCCGGTAACCACGTAGGCGATGTCCTTTTCAAACAATGGACGGGGAGCGCTGGACCAGTCGTTATATTCCACCCGCCAGAGTTCGTGGCCGTTGCGCGGGTCGTAGCCGTACGACGCCTTGGCGCCGACGCTGATCAACTGTGGTTTGCCTGCGACAGTCGCGAGCAATGGCGTGCCGTGGGATTTGCGGTGATCGCCCTCGCGGGTCATGGCATCTGGTGCGTTCTCGTCATTCCAGGCGACCGAGCGATTTGTTTTCCAGATGGTCGCGCCGGTTTGCTTGTCGAGACCGGCGGTGTATTGCAGGTCAGCACCGTCGAATGTGACAATCAGCAGATTCTCAAACAGGACAGGTGAAGCAGATGGGCCACGATAATGGCGGCAGGGCAGGTCGGTGCGTTTCCAGATGACCTTGGCGGTCTTTGTGTCGAGGCAGGCTGTTCCGGCGCTGCCAAAGTGAACGTAAACCCGGCCCGGCTCGATCGCCGCCGAAGGCGTGGCGTAACTGTTCATCGAAGCGCCGTTGCCTAGCGGTTCGGGATTGTCCGTGTGAAATACTTTTTCATTGAAGAGAATTTTGCCGTTCTCCTTGTCCAGGCAGATGGCAAAGTAGTCGTTGCCCTGTTCAGTTGCGGTCGTTACCCAGACCTGTCCGCCTTGCACGATTGGCGTGGACCAGCCGCGAAACGGGATTTCCGTCTTCCATTTGATGTTGTTGGTCTCGCTCCAGTTCAGCGGAAAGCCGATGAGTTTTGTGTCGCCCGATGCGGAGACATTGCCATCGCCGTGTGGTCCTCGGAAGTCTGTCCAATCCGCTTTTGCCGACGACACGCCGATGGCTAGGGCGACTGAAACGAAATGAAGTCTGAAGGAGCGCACCCGGCTTTTGATTGAGGTCATGATGGCAGGGTGGCAATACGATTGAATCGAGTCAACAACGTGAAGCGTTCAATGTGTTGTTATTGGAACTACCAGCGCCTTTTTGTTGGAGTTCACGCTTTAGCGTGTCAGGGCGGGTCATAGATGATGGGAACAAGCTGAAGCTTGAACTCCAACTCTCAGCGCAACTCTCGCTGCGCGGCATTTCCAGTCATACCTGAGCGATTCAATCGCTGCCGTTAGTTGCAGGCGCACCTATTTCAATGCCGTCGCCCGCCGCTTCATCCAAGCCTCGCCAATCTCGCTCAACGTTTTTGCCTTCAGGACGCGCTCCGCCATTGGAAAGACGATGCGCTCCTCCTTGTCGAAATGTTTGCGTGATGCGACGATCGCGACGATCAGGAATTTCTTTGCCGTCTTCAGGTCTCTGGCCTTGCCCGCCTTCATGAGCATTTCATTGATCAACTCGTGTTCGTCATGGAAGGTTTCACCCTGGCCCATCT
>JABFSR010000281.1 GCA_013140495.1 Verrucomicrobiota bacterium | reverse complement strand
AAAGAATTCTTCGACTTCAACAACCACCACTGCCGATCCTCTTCACAATAGGGAGTTGTGGTCTAGATTTGGCTTCCATCAACTCCAAGTCACCCAACCGCCTGCATCCATGTCAAAAATTGGTTGTAGTTTAGCTATCAACACCGAAGCAAAAAGCGGTTTTCCCATAGCACACAGGCCCAACGCATCAACAACAATGACCAGATCGCCTTTCGACAATGGTGGAACATGATCAGTGGGTTTGGCCGAGGGGCAGATGAATTTTATCTGGCCGTTTTCGATAAGTTGTTTGACCGGCTCTACCGGAATAGAAGAATCTTCCTTGTTGGCAATTTTCACGACACAACTTTGAGCATTCACCTCCAAAACTATCGCTGTAACCCCATTTTCTTGTGCAGCCCCAGTTGTGAGATCTGTTTCGAGAAAACGACAAGCATACTCGAACGCCGCAGCATTCGATTTGAAAACCAATCGTTTTGGTTGCTCATCTTTCTTTTTGAAAAAGCTGAACATGAGTGAAGGGTAAGTCAGGCGTAACGATCGAAGCGAGTCGCTTTTTCACTTAATTTGCAGCAATGTTATCAGCAATTCCCTGTTTAGCGCGCAATGGAACAATTAGAGCGAAGCACACATAAGATCAAGACCGTCGTAAACGTGTTGCTCGACTGGTTCGCCACCAATGCCCGTGATCTCCCATGGCGACGCACGACCAATCCCTACGCCATCTGGGTTTCCGAGATCATGCTCCAGCAGACGCAGGTGAAGACCGTCATTCCCTACTGGCAACGCTGGATGCGTAAGATGCCAACGATTGCGGTTTTGGCGAAAGCCCGTCCTGAAAAGATTCACAAACTGTGGGAAGGACTCGGCTACTACACCCGCGTCCGAAACATGCAACAGGCGGCGCAGCAGATCATCTCGCAATACAACGGAAAGTTTCCCAAAAACTTTGATGACATTCTTTCGCTGCCTGGCGTTGGTCGTTATACGGCGGGAGCGATTTCGAGCATTGCATTCAACCAATCGCGCCCGATTCTCGACGGCAATGTCATCCGCGTCCTCACGCGTGTCTTCGCCATCACCACCGACCCGCGTGAAAGGAAGACCAACGCGCAGTTGTGGCGACTGGCAGAGGAACTTGTTCTTCACGCATCACGCATCACGCATCACGTTTCTCCCTGTTCCCACCTTAACCAATCGCTCATGGAACTCGGCGCGCTCGTCTGCACGCCGCGTTCACCTCTCTGCGGTGACTGTCCATTGACGAAATCTTGCATCGCGCGAAAAAAGAATTTGCAGGAAACACTTCCCAACCTCGGCAAACGCGAAGCCTCAACCGCACGCCGCTTCGTCGCCTTCGTTGTCGAGCGCAGCGGCAGATTTCTCGTCCGCCAGCGACCTGCCGGTGTGGTGAACGCGCACCTCTGGGAATTTCCGAACGTGGAAATCCCGGGAGCGCCGGCATCTTGCCGGCCCGTTTCGACATCATCAAAGCAACACGCCGGCAAGATGCCAGCGCTCCCGGGTTGTGACTTCCACCCCATCTCAACCCAACCGCTCTGCACCATCAGACATTCCATCACCCGCTACCGGATCACGCTGGATGCCTGGCGTGCAGAACTGACCAAACCGGCGCTCAAAGATTCTGGAAGCTGGCTCGAAGCTGCGCAACTTCGCGAGCTTGCCTTCACTGCGGCTCATAAGAAAATCCTCGGGCATATCATGGCAGGATAATCCGCGAACGTGTTTCCCAAGCCGTCGCTGAACCTCGATTCACGGACGACAAGCTGAGAAATGCGTTTGTAATGAATAATCAAGAACCACGTTCGCCGGACTTGCCCTTTGGTCCCGTCGCGCTAGGCTCGCCGTGGTGAGTGCTTCCACGCAAGCTGACTCGTCGGGGACGACTGGGACTTCGCCGCCACACCGGCCCGCTTTCGTCACGACGCATTGGTCCGTCGTGCTGGCGGCAACGCGAAGTGACACCACCCACGCTCGGGACGCTCTCTCGAAACTCTGCCAGACTTACTGGCCTCCACTGTACGCCTACGTGAGGCGGCGGGGTTGTTCGCCGGAGGATGCGCAGGACTTGACCCAGGGTTTTTTCGCCCATCTGCTGGAACACAAGGCGGTGGCGACGGTCAATCGCGACAAAGGCCGGTTCCGATCCTTCCTGCTCGCGAGCATGAATCATTTCCTGTCCGACGAATGGGACAAGGCCCGGGCGCAAAAGCGCGGCGGCGGAAAAGTGATTTCCCTCGACACGCAAAGCTCGGAGTCATGGTTGAGCTGGCAGCCATCTGAAACTCTCACTCCGGAAAAAGCGTTTGAACTGCGCTGGGCCATCACGCTGTTGGAGCAGGTTTATCGGCAATTGGAGGAGGAACACCGCCGGCAGGGAAAGTCCCCGTTGTTCGACGCGCTCCGAACGACGCTCGCCGGGCCGGGCAATTCCGCTCCGTATGCCGAGCTTGCACTGCAACTCGGCATGAACGAAGGCGCGGTGAAGGTGGCCGTGCATCGGTTGCGCCAGCGTTACCGGGCGCTGTTGCGCGAAACCATCGCCGCAACCGTCGGAAGCGAAGGTGAAGTGGAGGAGGAAATGCGCGACCTGCTGCGAATCGTGGCACGCGGGTAATCCGTAACCCGGCCAGATTCAGCTTCACCAACCTTTAATTTGGCGCTTCAAAACCAAAGGATAAGTATCCATCCTCAAGTTCGACTGTGACCGCGTCCCTCAAACACCTGGCCAAACTCGGCATTGCCCGCGAAACCACCGGGCGCAATTACGGTCGGATTTTCGCGTATGACAAATACCTCAAGATTCTCAACGAAGGAGGAGCCATGATAACGCAGGATCTGGGACCCGCTTCACGTGACCAAGCAGGGCACAATGAACTTGATGCAACTCAACTTGTAATGAACATCGACACGGTCAACTAACAACAATTATGTTCAATCCAGTTTCCACGAGCATTCACGACATCCTCAACTCCACGACACAGTTCGCCATCCCGCTTTACCAGCGTGACTACAAATGGGGCGAGGAAGAAGCCACCGAGTTGATTGAAGACCTGCGCAATTACGACGATTCCAGCAAGGAAGGATTGTTCCTCGGTAACATCATCATCGAAAAAACCAAGGGCCAAAACACGCTCATCGTTGACGGCCAGCAACGCCTCACCACCATTCTCCTGCTGCTTGTCGCCTGTCGCGCGCGTGCCAAAGCCCTTGACCTGATTCCGCTCGCCACCAAGATCCAGGACAAGATTACTTTCACCGACTCCACCACTGCCGATTCGCTGGGTTGCCGGCTCATCGCTTCCGATTCGATCCGGGAAGTATTTGATCACATTTCTAAAGACAACTGGGACGGTAAGTTCCCGCTCGTCATCGAAAAAAACGGCAAGAAGCAACAGGTGAAACGGCAGGTGAACCGGCTCAAGCCCATTTATGATTATTTCCTTCAGGTGCTAGGCGAGTTCAAGCAACCCGAGCTAACCAAGTTTCTTGGCGCGATCTACCACGCCTATGTCATCCGCATCGAAATCGAAAACGAGGAAGAAGCGCTCACCCTCTTCGAACGCACTAACGCTCGCGGACTAGACCTTGAAATCTCCGACCTGCTGAAGAACCACCTGTTCTCGAAGCGGGTGAAGGGCATCGAGGATTCGTGGAAGGAGGTTCTCAGCAATTCCAGCAACACGATCCTGCGCATGCTAAAGTATTTCTATGTGTCGAATTGCGGATACGTCTTGAAGCCACAGCTCTATAAGAAATTGAAAGGGTATAGCGCCGAGATCGGCGCGGAGGACTTTACGAAAGAACTGGCCGTTTTTTCGAAATTCTATCGTGCCGCCAAGAGCGCTGAAGAATCGCTGACAATTGACTATCTCACTGAGGCGGGACTGCCCGAGCTGTTCCAGCACGAACATCGCCCCCAAATTATCAATACTTGCCTCCAGGGCCTCAGAGAATTTGGTGTGATCCAATATTGTCCAGTCGCGTTCGCTGCCATCGGGTGCTTGAAATGTAACAACGGCCAGGACAGCGGCGCAGATGCCAAGGCCCTCATCAGGCTTTTTGAGGCGTTCGAGCGCTATCACTTTGTGAACAACGCCGTCTGCGACCGCGTGGGTAACGAGGTAGAGCGCCTCTACGCGGATTATTGTCAGGAATTTCAGGAGTCAAAGGACTTCCGGAAAACCACCCAAGCATTGATCAACGAGCTTAAGGCCAAGCTCGCTTCGCTTGAGGAGTTCGTCGCCAAGTTCGCAGAAATCAAATATGAGGACGGGGGAAATTCTCTCCTTTTCTATATCTTCGACCGTCTCAACAACGCTGGTCTTGACCCGGAGCAGGGTCTGCGCATCTACAATCCCGATCCCAAACTCAAGCGTCGCAATTACACCATCGAGCATTTCCTCCCACAGAAGCCTGAAGCCGAGTTGAAGGTCACTGCTGAAACCAAGGAATTGGTGGACTCCATCGGCAACCTGCTTGCCATTTACTTCCGCGACAACTCCAAACTCGGCAACATAAGCCCGGCCAAGAAGATCGAGCGCTTGAATGGTGATTTGAGCAAGCACGTGGAAAACGCTTCCTACGTCAAAGACTTCATTGCCGCTTATGGTGATAAAGCATCTGCTTGGAACAAGGAACAAATTCAAAAACGAACGGAGGCGATGGCAAAGCACGCCTATCAGACCGTCTGGAAAATTAATTAGCGTCCAACATGGCAAACAATAATCTTACAAACGCGAAAAGTGCAAAGAACGACGAATTTTACACTCAGTACGTCGATATTCAAAAGAGATTGAGGCGTATCCTGTTCAATTTGACACACGCCACAGTTGCTTTGGCGTTTGACCATCTATCCCGCATTTGTGGCAGCGGGCGGGCTTAACAGCGCTGCTGCTGGAACTGCTCAACGCCTGACGCGCCGTCCAATTCAGGACCGGCAGGCTCACAATGATCCTGTCGGGAAATAAACGCGCAAAACTTCATTCACTCCAAGCCTGGCAACCGATAATATCAATCAAACCCTTATCGAAGGATTTCAATCATGAGCAACGAAACCGAAGCAGCACCTGCTGAATCCAATTCTCCCGTCAAGCCATCGGGCTCGCGCCCCCTGCGCGTCTGGCCCGGCGTGCTCATGGTCGTGCTGATGATTGTCGCGCGATTTGTACCGGCCTATCTCGAAGGTGGTTTGGCGAAGTATTGGATGTTCGCCATGATGGGGCCGATGCTCTGCTGCCTGCTGCTGGTGATCTGGTGGCTGGCAGTCAGTCGGGCGACCTGGAAGGAGCGCGTCTTCGGTTTTCTGGGACTCGCCGCAGTGTTCGCGTTAACCATGGTGCTCGTGGAACCGCTGATGCGCGGACCAGGCACCATCTACGTCACGCTCCCGATGGGAATGACCGCCTTCGTGGTCGGAGCGGCCTGGTTCAAGAAACTGCGTCCGCTCGCGCGAACCAGCGCGGCGGTGCTGCTGGCCGCCGCCGGATTCGGATTCTCCGTTCTGCTGCGCAACGACGGCATGGATGGCGAATACCATCTCACGTTGCACTGGCGCTGGTCACGCACAGCGGAAGAACAAGTGCTCGCCGCGAGAACCACAAGCGCTGCCGCCCCAAAGTCAGATCTGCCTTCCAGCGAAACGAATCTTGCGCTCGCGAACCCCGAGTGGCCCGGCTTTCGCGGTGCCGATCGTTCGGGTAGCGGTCACGGTCCGATGATCGCCACCAACTGGTCCGAGCAGCCACCCCGGCAACTTTGGAAAGTGCCCGTCGGTCCCGGTTGGTCATCCTTCGCCGTCGCCGGCAATCTGCTGTTCACCCAGGAACAACGCGGTCCGATGGAGACGGTCGTTTGCTACGACGCAGCGACCGGCCGTGAAATCTGGAACCACCAGGATGAAGCGCGCCTGGAAGATCCGATGGGCGGTCCCGGTCCGCGCGCCACGCCGACGCTCGCAAACGGTGGATTGTTCGTCACCGGAGCTACGGGAAAGTTTCTTCGGCTCAATCCTGCGACCGGCGACGTGGTGTGGCAGAAGGATTTGAAGGAGGTCGCCAGCCGGATAGCGCCGATGTGGGGCTTTGCAGGTTCCCCACTGGTGATCGGTTCCAATGCGATCGTCTGGGCCGGCGGCAAGGACGGCAAGGGTCTGCTGGCCTTCGACGTGGAAACCGGCGCGCTCCGGTGGTCGGCGGCGACGGGCGATCATACTTACGCATCGCCGCAATTGAACACCATTGCCGGCGAAGAGTTGGTGCTGATGCTTTCCAATGACGGTCTGGTGCTGGTGGAGCCGGCGACGGGTAAGGTGCGGCTGAATTACGAATGGAAATTCTCGGGCTACCGCGCGCTGCAACCGAGGGTCGTGGGTGATGATACCGTGCTGATCGGCACGCCGATGAATGTCGGGACGCGAGCGATTCGCATCACCAAGGTCAACGGCGAACTCGTGGCGAAGGAACTCTGGACCTCGCGCAACCTGAAACCTGATTTCTCGGACCTGGTGACCTACCAAGGATACATTTATGGCAACGACGGTGGCTTGCTCACGTGCTTGGATCTCAAGACCGGTGATCGAATGTGGAAAGGGGGGCGCTACGGCAAAGGCCAAATGCTGCTGCTGGAAAACGCCGGCCTGCTCCTCGTTGCCGCCGAGGATGGAAAAGTCCATCTGGTGCGCGCCGATCCCAAAGCGTTCGTCGAAGTGGATTCGTTCAAGGCGCTCGAAGGCAAGACCTGGAACCACCCGGTGGTTGTCGGCGACAAGCTCTACGTCCGCAACTCACAGGAGGCGGCGGGATTTCAATTGTCAACGGCCAAGGACGCCGAACCTGCCCGGAAATTGTAAGAGGAGAGAAAACACGGGCAGCAATTCTCATTATGGCGGAGCGCGGCTGTGGCGAAGCCCAGCCGCAGCGTGCGGAAACTAATAAATGCCCCGTTTTGCGCGGGAGTGCTGCGGCTGGTCTAGGCGACACAGCCGCGCTCCGTGGCAAAATGAGAATTCCTGAAACACGGGAACTGACCAATAAGTGGCAAGCTTTCGGTTACAGAAGGAGCGCCGAGCACCGGCTCGGCTCGTTTCAAATTGACGCGCAACTAACCGAGCCAGGGCTCGGCGCTCCGCTGGCATGTGCAGCCCGGGACGTTACGCCCGGAGAATGGGGTCACGGATTTCCGCACGAAGTGCCGGTGAATGCAGACGCGTTGCGGCTGCTGGAATAAGCAGTGCGATTATTGGTTGATTGCGCGGGGTAGCGGCGTTATTGGATGTAACCTCGGGTCGGGAATTCCTTTGTAAAGGGTGAGGGAAGAAGTATGGCGACCGAAGACAAATGCCCGCATTGCGGAAAGCCCGTGCCAACCACGGCACTTGGCGGCATTTGCCCGGAATGCATGCTCAAGGCAGGGGTCGCTGCTGATACGGCGGAAGTCGGTCCGGACGGCACTGTCATTGTCAAACCGCCGCTGTCCGCGCCACCCGTGGAAGAAATCACGCCGCACTTTCCGCAACTCGAAATCATCGAATGTCTCGGGCGGGGTGGGATGGGGGTGGTCTATAAAGCCCGCCAGCCGAAACTCGACCGGTTCGTCGCATTGAAGATTCTCACGCGTCACCGCGACGGTGGAATTACAGACTCGGAATTCGCCGCCCGCTTTGAGCAGGAAGCCCGCGCGCTGGCGCGGTTGAATCATCCCGACATCGTCGCGGTTTACGATTTCGGCGAAGCAGGCGGCTTCCATTACCTGCTGATGGAGTACGTGGACGGGCTGACGCTGCGGCAATTGTTGCAGACGCGCAAACTGTCGCCCGAGGAGGCGCTGGCCATCGTGCCGAAAATCTGCGAGGCGCTTCAATTCGCCCACGAACGCGGCATCGTGCATCGCGACATCAAGCCCGAGAACATCCTGCTCGACAAACAGGGCCGGGTAAAGATTGCCGACTTCGGCATCGCGAAGATTATCGGCACCGGGGCGGCGGGCCATGCGTTGACCGGCGCGAAAGACCGGCTCGGCACACCGCATTACATGGCGCCGGAGCAAGTCGAGAAACCCGCGACGGTGGATCATCGCGCGGACATTTATTCTTTGGGCGTCGTCTTCTACGAAATGCTGACGGGTGAATTGCCGCTGGGAAAATTCCAGTCGCCGTCGCGGATGGTGCAAGTGGACGTGCGGCTGGATGAAGTGGTGT
Organism: Verrucomicrobiota bacterium; assembly: GCA_013140495.1. Classification (GTDB taxonomy): domain Bacteria; phylum Verrucomicrobiota; class Verrucomicrobiia; order Limisphaerales; family JADLHS01; genus JADLHS01. The sequence continues at coordinate 3,153 of JABFSR010000281.1, read as the reverse complement.
TGCACGCGTTGGAAAAGAATCCGGACCGCCGATACCAGCACGCCAGCGAGGTGAAGACGGATTTGGAGACGATTGCTTCCTCTCCCGCGCCGGAGCGCGCGACAAACTCGTCGGGCGCGGGCCACGGGGATGCCGGCCGATTCCGAACCAGCATGTTGCCGGAGTTGCTGCCAGGCGAACGCGTCGTTCATTTCAAGCGGCGGGTGTGGGCCGCGTTCACCTACTCGCCACCTTCTTGTCGGCTGTTTTTTTCGCTCCCGCCGCTTTGGGAGGCGGGATTGTACGTCACGGACCGGCGGATTCTTTTTGTTGCGCACGCGCTGGGCGTGTTCGGTCAGGAGTTCAGCATCTGGTTCAACCGGAACCTGAAGGCAGGCCGACGCGAGTTGCTGCAAACAACTTCCACGGGCAGGAGTTTTTTGTTGGGCGATTATCTGGACATCCGCTCCGAAGCGCCGCAACGCCACTGGTACCGCGGGCGCGAGCTGCTCCTACGCATTTACACGCGTCGGCCGGATTTGCTTGGGGAGAAAATACTCGTGGCCAGGTCGGGTGCGGTCAAGGATAAAGCGCCGGCTCACGGCGAGTCTGCATCTGGTGAGCGAACTGGATGGCGCGGCCCGGCCTGGGTTTGGTCAATCCTTTTCAGTCTGATGACTGCCACGGTCGTCTTGGGCTGGTTCGCTTCGGACAAGTCCTTTTCCCTGCCTGCATGTCTCGGAGCCGTCTTTATAGTGGCGACGGTGGTGACCTTGTCCGGCAGGTGGCTGCTGTCCGGTGTAGTAAGCATGTTGGACAAGAGGCCAGGATCCCCGCCGCCGCAAAGCGATTTGCCAATGCCCATCCGCAACAGTGGCGCGTGGATGGTGGTGGCCTTGATTGCCACGGCGATAATGTTGCTCATGGCCGTCAGCTTCCCCGTTTGGAGGCCCGCCGCAAAGCCCTCGCTTTTGGTTAACGGCATCGTGACCGACGCGGCAACAGCCAGACCGATTGTCGGTGCGCGCGTTTCTGACAATCGTTATGTCACCGGAAACGGAAAAGCGCGTCAAGAGGCGTGGACGGACGCGAACGGGCGCTACACCCTGCACACTTGGCCGGAGGAACACACCATCGCCGCATCCGCGCCCGGCTATGAAACCAGCCTGGCAACGCTTACCGTTGTATCGCGGCTTCGCGGCCGCGTGGCGTCAATGGATTTCCAATTGACGCCAGCGGGCACGCCGCACGTGCCACCACATGCCGTACCGCCTGTGGTGATCGCAACAGTTCCCGAGTCCGGCGCGGACAAAATTGACCCATCGCTCACCGAACTTCGTGTCACGTTCAGCAAGCCCATGCAGGATGACAGTTGGTCGTGGACAATCTGGGGCGAGGAGAATTTTCCCGAGATGACCGGGCAACCGCAATTTCTCGCGGACGGACGGACCTGCGTGCTGCCCGTGAAGCTCAAGCCCGGCAAACTCTACGCCATCTGGCTCAACTCGGATTACCACCAGGATTTCAAAGATCGCGCAGGTCAATCCGCTTTGCCCTATCTGCTGATTTTTGAAACGAGAAAATAACCCGTATCGTCGCAACCAAAGAAAGAAATCAAAACATGAAACCGCCAGTCAAACAAATCGCAGCCATTGCAACGGTGGCATTATTGATCACAACCAGTAGTGCCCCGGCGCAGACCGTGGAAATTTCCGTGAAGGCCCAGCCCGCCTCGGTGGTGAAGACCGTGCCGGCAGCGGGCGACACGGCGGTGGACCCGGCGCTGAAAGAAATCAGCGTCACGTTCAGCAAGGACATGAAAACAAATCGCATGTGGTCCATCTGCCAGATTTCGAAGGAATCATTTCCGGAAACCGCCGGACAGATTCATTACAAGGACAATCGCACCTGTGTCATGCCGGTGAAACTCGAGCCGGGCAAGACGTACGTGCTGTGGTTCAACCGGGCGCAGTTCAACAGTTTTCGGGACACCGAAAGCCATCCGACTGTTCCCTATCTGCTGGTCTTTGAAACCCGCAAGTAACCCACTTGCAAAAAAGATGAAGCTTATGAAGACGATTGTAATTCTGTCACTGGCGACTTCAATGGCCGGATGCGTCTGGACTACCCGCGCCGCCGAAGTTTCTCTCGAATCCGCCCCGCCGGTCGTGGTGAGAACGATGCCGGTGGCGGGCGCAATGGATGTTGATCCCGCGCTCGCGGAAATCCGGGTCACTTACAGCAAAGCGATGCGGGACGGTAGTTGGTCCTGGTCCACCTGGGGCGAGGAGAACTTTCCCGAACTGATCGGCAAGCCGCGTTACCTGCCGGATGGGCGAACTTGCGTCGCGACGGTGAAACTTCAGCCCGGGAAGTTTTACGCGACCTGGTTGAACAGCGACAAATTCAAGAATTTCAAAGACACCAACGGCCAACCCGCCGTGCCCTATCTGCTGTCTTTCCGAACGAGGGAGTCCGGTGGTGGTGGCAGCGGTGGCACGCCTGCGGAAATGAACCAGTTGCTTAACGACAATCAACGCGCCGTCCTCGCGTGGACCGACCGCCAGTTCCGCAGCTTCTTCGATGCGCGCAGTTTCGACGGCTGGTCGGACAAGGAACGCAGCGATCTGGAGACGCGTTTGATTGAATCGCTCAAAGGGCCACAGACGCGCGATTATTTTCAAGCCATCAACACGCTTGGTGCGATGCGTTCCACCAAGGCGCTGCCCGCGTTGCGCGCCATCGCCTACGAGCGCGCGGACAAAAACAATCGCGACCGCTGGATGGCGATTCGCTCGCTGGGCATGATTGGCGACAAGGCGGACGTGCCGGAATTGATTCACCTCGTCTATCATGGCAATCAGAACACGCATTGGTGGGCGCAGATATCCCTCGTGCGGTTGACTGGACAGAATTTTGGCAAGGATTGGAACGTATGGGGCAAATGGTGGAACGACCAGAGCGGTCAACCGCCGTTCAAACCGGAGATCATCCGTTGGTGGAGCGGTCAGGCTGAACCGGACAAACTCGCCGAAAGTCTGGACGAGAGTGACAGGAAGTTTCTTGCGGATTTGAAACCCAAACCCTGAACTCGAGCCGGACGCCCAAGTCTGAAGACGATCAACGATCTTCCGAGCCGCTGCAACCGCTGTCTTGAGATGCGATCACTTGCTT
>JABFSR010000269.1 GCA_013140495.1 Verrucomicrobiota bacterium | reverse complement strand
TGGTTGACTAAAGCCAGAGAACGGGGCGGGATAGACCTCGCGGTGGGCCAGTGGCTTATTTCGCAAGGCCATGAGGTCTTGTGGCTCGGACACAGCCGCACGGAATTCGGAAAGGATATCATTTCCGTTGATCCAGAGGGAAAGTTCCACGCGTACCAAATAAAGGATGAAGACATCAATCTCGATGAGCTAAGAAAGATCCGCGCACAGGTCAATGAACTCGTTGAGGTCCCGATAGTTCATCCCCGCGTTCCTCCCGGCTCTCGACATGTTGCCCATTTGGTTACTTCAGGTCTGATCAATGAAGTGGCAACAATTCAAATCCGCGCGTCGAACGAAGGATGGTTGGTAAGAGGGCTTCCCACGGTTGAACCCATTGATCGAAACAGTTTGATTCCGCGCTTCCTCGCGATGTCGGATGAATTCTGGCCCGAGAGACCGGCAGACATCCGGGAATTCTTCTCATTTTACCTCGCCGAAGGTCGTGGAGACTTTGATCCAAAAAAGTTTGGCGGTTTGTTACGCGGCTTGCTCCCTCTCCAAGACGAGCCAGAACGACGCAAAGTGCAACGTCTCGCGGCAGTCGGGTTATTGGGAAACTATTTGCTGAACGCATTCGAGCGAGAAACCGATCATTGGAGCGTCTTTCGCGGTTGGATAATGATTGCCGCATATCAGGCTTGGTTTGCAACGCGGTCGGAACTTCCCCAAAAAAGTTGGCGAGATGGGTTCGACTTATCTATTCAAGCGGCGAAAGAGCGCCTGAAGGCACTATCGAATGAATGCTTGCAGCCTGACGGATTTAGGCCACAGGGGTTTGAATTCGACGATTACACCCGTGCGAGAAATCTCGTCCTTGGCTCTGTGTTGGCTGCTTCCAGTTTGGTGGGGGCAATTAACTCCACAGACGAAGCTGACCAGCGAAAAACGCGGTTGAAAATGTTAATCGAACAAGACCGTCTTTTTCTGTGGGGTGAAAGCGCCGTGCCCCACATTCTCTCAATTCAGTGGTTCTGGGAAAATCAACAACCACCGATGAGTGCGATTTCACTTATCGAAGAAGTCGTTGCGGCGCTCTGTGAAAGGAATCATGTGGACTCAGATGACATCCCTTTTCCGCCGCCACGAGTTTCAGCAGATGAAATCCTCGCGGAATTGATTACCGCCGAAAAACCAAAGGAGAAGAACCGACGTAGCCCTGATCCGTGGTCACTTGAACCACTTCTCCACTTTCTTGCACGTAGGAACAGTCGAACGTTTCTATCCAATCACTGGCGAGCGATATCAAAGCTCGACATGGTATCGTTTCAGCCGTCTCCAAAAAATGATGGTCTGCTCTGGGACGCCCCGGAAGGACACGAAGCAGACCGAAAACCTGAAAAAGAGCAAAGCTGGACGAAGCTTCGCGACGCAGCAGCGGAGGATCGAGCGAATGAATTGCCTGATGTGCTCCGCGAGAATCCTAAATTTGCTCTGATGTATTTTCTCGCCTATCCTCATCGAATATCGCCAGCCCTTGTTGGCTTCTTAGACCGGCAGTTCGGCAGAATTTTGTGACTGGTTTGAATCCTAACGGACTTCCATCCCTCAGCCCAAGGTTGGTCCGAGCCGGACTGGCGATCCGCCTTCGTCTGACTTCGGCGCGACCGGCCCGCCAAAAAATCAGCAACCCACGGACTGAACCTCTTCAGGATTCATCCATTTTTTTTGTCACCCAGCGTAGTCGCTCCCGTCTTCGCTTTGCTACGACGCGGCAAGTCGCTCCAACGCTGAGCTGAATGCTGCAATCCCTTTGGGATAGGAGCGCGGTCCCGCACTGCGTGACCGCTTCATCGTTCGCATGACAACACGACCTGCATTTTTCCACGTCTCACAACATCGCAGGTTGAAGCGACCTGAACGTCGCACCCCGCAACCTTGGTTGAAGTTGCCCCGTTGGGGCATCCGCCTCCGCAAAGCTCCTGCGCGGCAAGTCCGACCAAAATAATTCCAACCCCCACCCCAAGGAATGGAATCAGGTCACACGACCAAAGACCGCCCACCTTGAAAACTTGCGCGCGGGCCGGGGTTTGTGTTTCACTTCGCCCGCTTTCTCTTCATGGAACAGCTCAAACATCGTTGCGCCGGTTGTGGTGAGATCATCATTGATACACCGGTCAGGAGCGGGCAATTCACCGAGTGCCCGAAATGCGGAGCAAGGAGCCAGGTGCTCGTGGCAGCCACAAACCCTGAGGGCGCGAATTCCGATTCTTCCACCGGGTTTGGCGGCAGCCCGCTCAGAATGCGCGCCACGTACGAAGATCGGCCTGATCGCAAAGACGTATCGGATGCAGCCGATGAAGCCCGCCGCCGACATAAACGAGTTGTGATCTTCCGGATGGTTGGTGGCGTGATCGGTTTGATGGTCGTAGCTGCAGTTCTATTGACGTTCAAATTGAGATCGCGGAAATCAACAATTCCGCCGGACGGCACGTGGCTGCCGCAGCCTGTGGTCAAGGCTCCCAAATCCCTTCGCGATTTCAAGGTTGGTGTTTTCTCCGTGAATTGGCAACGTGACAGCGGCGTGGCGGTTGTCAGCGGAGACATTGAGAATGTTTCTGAAAACCTTCATCGAGACATCACGGTGACCCTGGAACTTCTTGATGCGCAAGGAACGAAAGTCGGCACTGTGGATGGCTTCACCACCGAATTGCAGGAGCATGACATTTGGCACGTAGTGGCACGCACCAGCAATACCAATGCGTTCAGCGCCCGGTTCAGCAGCATCAAGGAAGGACCGTGAGCCTGCCTCGGATCGTTGCTGGCAGGTCAGTGACCGGTGGGGTTGTTGCCGCATGGTCGGTTCAACGCCGGAAACCCGGGTGCTCATTCTTGCAAACGCTTTCCACCCTCGCCATGCTTCGCGCATGAGCCGCCTGTTCATCGCCGCCATTAGTGTGGCTGGCTTTTTGTGCGGTTGCGCTGCGGTTCGCACGGAACAAATGACCGATCTGTCTCCTATTTTGCCCGGCAGCTCGAACAAGTTCGAGCGCTTGCTTGCGTCACCCGAATCATTCCGATTGCAGGTGTTGGTTTCCGAAGTCGTCACCAACCGCCACGGACGCGGTGAACTCACCCGTCATGGCTATCGTGTGGATGCGGAATACTTTTATCCGGCCAGTGCGATCAAACTCTGCGCCGCTGTTGCTGCGTTGCAGGCGGTGGAAAGACTTCAGCCGTCGTCACTGTCAACTGATCTGGCAGATGCGCCGATGGAAATCGCACCGTTGTTTTCCGGAGACGTGGCGCAAGCCGGTGATGCGAGCAATCTGAAGGGTGGTGACATCACTGTCGGGCACGAACTGCGCAAGCTCGCGCTCGTTTCAGATAATCGGGCGTTCAATCGCTTCTACGATCTTGTTGGTCCCGAGGATTTGAATCGCAGCATGCACGCACTCGGATTGCGCTCGGTGGTCATCAACCATCGACTCTCAGAACCGCGCAAGATCGCAGACATGCACGCGTCGGCGGCTGTTACGTTTCGCGTGCCGAATGCCGGGCCGATTGTGGTTCCGGCGCGCAGCAGTAGGCTGGTGTTGACCAATAACTCCACAGGACTGCTGGTTGGCAGCGGCTACATGAGGGACGACCAACTTGTGAACACGCCAATGGACTTCACTGGCCGCAACGGGATTTCCCTCGTGGACTTGCAGGACTTGCTCGTGAAGGTTGCGCGACCGGACATTGACCTCGGCACACCTTCGCTGCAACTGAGTGGATCGCATCGCTCCCGTTTGTTGCAGGCCATGACGGAGTATCCGCGCGAGTCCGCCAATCCGATCTATTCGGCCAAGGATTATCCCGACGAGTCCTCAAAGTTCCTGCTGCCTGGAATCCGCCGGGTGTTTCCATCAACGAACCCCGGCGTGCGCATCGAGAGTAAGGGCAAGCCCGGTCGCGCTTACGGCTTCTCCACTGAAAACTCCTACGTCCGCAATCCTGCGAACGGTCACGCCGTGTTTGTGACGGCGGTGCTCTACACCAATGCCGACGGCGTGTTGAACGACGACAAATACGATTATGCGACCGTTGCCGACCCGTTCTTCGCGGACCTGGGCGAATTGATCGCGCGCCGATGGCTTGCGGATTGAGCGGACAACCCGGGCTTGTGACGCGATCCCGCAAATTGATGCGATTTTAGCCGGAACAATTCCTTTGAACCACGAAATACACGAACCACACGAAAGAAACACAATTCTTGTCTCCCTCTCCCCCCTTCACCCCCCTCACCCAGTTTGCGGGTGAGGGGGGAAAGACGGAAGGGGGGAGAGGGACACTTATTACGTTCTTCGGCAAAAATGTGGTTGGGCGTTGTGGAATTGCTGCCCATCGTTCGGTGAACGGAAATCGCCAGAACCTGGCAATTGTTTCGCCCCCATTTTCGTGTGTTTGGTGTGTTTCGTGGTTAATCTGACTGCATGGATTCGGTTTAGGTCGGACTGTTTCAATTCGCGATAATCAGCGCAATTCGCGTCCAAGCTTTTCGTGTTTGTGCCAATCCCGGGGTTGTTTTCCCTCGGTAAAACGGGGTTTGAGCAGAGGTCGCAAATATTCTTCTAAGAAAACAATGACTCGCGTGTCTTAACCTGTGAGACCAGCGTTGCCGCTGCCGGTTGGCGGGGCAATGCCAGGCGGATGACGCAGGACGTTATCAGCAAAATGGCTGCTGCCAGATCAGACGACGCCGCACAGGCGCCCGGGTGGGGAACGATGGAAGAGCTGTTCGCGGCTCTGGAGTCGCCCCTTTTGGGTTACGCGCTTCGCATCGTTGGCGACCGCAGTACAGCCGAGGACCTGGTCCAGGAAGCGTTCATGAAACTTCACGCACAGTTCGAGGATGTTCGGGAGCCGGAAAGATGGCTCTACCGCACCGTGCACAACCTGGCCCTCAATCATCGGCGCGATAATGCAAGAATGTCCCAACTGACTCCGTTGCCCGCTGACTCGTCCCGTGAGTCCTGTGAGTCTAACGCGACTGATGAATCCCCGCTTCCCGACGAACAAATTGCCCGCGCTGAAGGCATCGGCCTTGTCCGCCTGAGTCTCAAGACGCTCGACAAGCGCAGCCGCGAAATTGTTCACCTCAAGTTCAACGAGGATTTGTCCTACGCGGAAATCAGCAAACGCACCGGCCTCAAGACCGGTCATGTGGGCTACCTGCTGCATCACGCGCTGAAAACCATCGCCGTCGAGCTGGCCAAAACAGGGATGACAAAGCCATGAACCCCGAGCTTCCAAACAATCCCCGCGAAGAACTGGAACTGCGCATCACCGCGCTGCTGCTCGGCGAATTGTCGACCGACGAAGCAACCGCTGTGCGCGAAGCCATCGCGAAGGATGTAGAACTGACCAGGCTCCACGACGACCTCAAACAAACAATCGTTCTCGTGCGAGAAGCTTCCTCGATGAAGGAAGCCGCCTCGCCGCAGGCCGAGACGTTGAAGCTCTCCGAGGAACGCCGCCAGAAACTGCTCACCGCTTTCAAGATTCCACCGTTGAAGGAGGAACATCGAAAGCCGAGGCGATTGTTTCAGTTCACTCTTCTCGAAGCGATGGCTGTTATTGCTGTTCTTGGACTCTTAGCAGCTGTGTTATTGCCCGATTTCATTAAGGCCCGAACAACCTCACAGCGTAACAGCGTAGTAAATAACCTCCGTCAGCTCGACGGAGCGAAGCAGCAATGGGCGCTTGAAAACAACAAACCCGCCGATGCTCAACCGACGTTTGCGGACATCCAACCTTACATGGGGCGAAGCTCTGGTGATCTTCCTTCCGCAGTTGCTGGAGAAAAATATGTTTTGGGCAAGGTCGGCGAACCTCCTTCTGCTGTGATGGAGGGTGATCGGTCAAGAAGTTGGTTCGGGGCTCTCAGACCAGAAAGCAAATCCACCGCCCGGGTCACTCTGCCGCAGGATGCCGACTCAGATACTCGTGGGCGCACCTACGCGAGTTCCAGAAAATCAAGAGAGAACCAAACGATCACCGCGTCCGTTCCAATTGACGTGGAAAACGGATTTTATGCCGGAGTGAAGGCTGTTCCACCTCCAGTTCTACCTGTCTCTCCACCAATTCCTGGCAGTCTTGCGCCTGCCGTTCAATCGTCCACCAAAATAGAATTGCCGGCTCTTGCCACCGCTGAGTTCGATGCAGCCAACAGTTTTGCCCTCCAACCTCCGCTGGCGCCAGAGAGTCGTCAGATCATTGTGAACTCGCTATCGGCAGGTGGTGGCGCAAGTGGTGGTGGAGTTGGACGAGACTCGATGGTTGAACGTGTTCCCGTCCTCGGTGACCTGCCGATTGTTGGCAAGCAGTTTGAACGTGCAGGGCGAGGAGACATTGGGTTGCAAGGTGGTATCAATGGTATTGCTAAATCTCAATCGAAGGGAGCGGTTGCTCTTTCCGTGGAGTCTCCTGGTGCAGTCGCGCTGGATGAGTCCATTCCCACCACACCAGGTCTCGAGCCAGTCAGTGTTCTGGGAATTCCTGCTCATCAGGATTCAGCCCAAGTGCTCGCCTATGGAATTACCGATGCGACCAAGGACAAGGAAGGCAAGGCAAGCGATTCTTACCGCATCGCTGCCAGCAGTGAAGCGCGGCAGAAAGCGCCTGACAAATCCAACCGTGCAACGAGTAAGAACTGGTCTATTGCGACCAACAGCAGCGGTGCTGCGGTAGCTCGATACTACACGGGTACGGAGCGTGAACAATTGGCACGGAAAGGTGACGCAACACTTGCCATCGCTGACGGCCCAAAAAATTTGGGTGAAGCCGTTCGACAATCAGTGGCAGTTGATGCCTTGGACGTGCTTCCCGCCGAGCAGAATGCTCCGACTGACGCCAAGAGCGCAGACAACCTCAGAAGTCAGGGGACGCGGCCTTATCTTATTCACACAGGCGGAAGGCGTGACGTGATCGTCAAGAAGCTCGACCGCATCCGATTTGATCAGGTGGCGTTTGAGCGACTGGGGTTGGGAGAGGTGTTGCGTCAATTGAGCGATGAGGCAAAAAAACACGATTCCGAAAAGAAGGGAATCAATCTCCTCGTTAGTCCCTCCGTGCCAATGACTGTTGATCCGACAACTGGCGCGCCCCTGGCTGCCGTGCCTGCGCCCGTTGACATCAGCACCGTTGCCGTCAACCTGAACCTCAAAGGTGGCAATATTCGTTTGGCAGATTTGTTAGATGCCATTGTCAAAGGGGCGGACCAGCCGCTGAAGTATTCCATCGAGGATTACGCCGTCGTGTTTTCGCGAGCGGATCCGCCAAGTGAGGTCGAACAGTTGCTTACGCGCACTTACAAGATTGATCCCAACAAATTGAATCAGGGATTGGAAAGCGTCTTTCCGCTCTTTGTCACTAAGACCAACTCCGTGGAAGAACGTCAGACCGCAGTGCGCGTTTTTTTTAGCACACTCGGAGTTGATCTGGATCCGGCAAAAGGGAAAGCGGTTCATTGGAATGATCACACGGGCACATTGTTGGTGCGAGCAACTCCAGACGAACTGGAAGTGGTCGAATCTGCCACTCAGGTATTTGGTCCGACAACGGCTGTTGAGCAAGACGTAGCCCCAGTTCGCAAACCCTCCACCAACGCACCCATCCCTCAACCCGAAATTCAGACCAGCGAAAATAATTTCTCCACGTTCTCGCTCAATGTCAGCGATGTGTCGTTCAAACTGGCGGCGGCGAGTCTGGAGAAAGGCCAGATGCCGGACGCGGCCTCCGTTCGCAGCGAGGAGTTCATCAACGCTTTCGATTATCGCGATGCCGAGGCGAAAGGCGGAGCGCCAATCGCTTTCGCGTGGGAACGGGCGCGGTATCCGTTCGCGCACAATCGCGACCTGCTGCGCTTCTCACTCAAGACGGCGGCGGCGGGACGGCAGGCGGGTCGCCCGCTGAACATCGTGCTCTTGCTCGACAACTCCGGTTCGATGGAGCGAGCGGATCGCGTGTTGATCCGCCGTGAAGCGTTGCGCGTGCTGGCGTCGCAGTTGCAGCCCCAGGACAAACTCAGTGTCATCACGTTCGCGCGTACGGCGCGGTTGGTGGTGGGTGGCGTAGCTGGCGACAAGGCGGGTGAAGTCCTCGATCAAGTGAGCAGCCTCACGCCCGAGGGTGGCACGAACCTCGAAGAAGCGATGAATCTTGCATATCAGATTGCTGCAAAGCACTACCTCGCCAGCGGCATCAATCGCGTGGTGTTGCTCACCGACGGTGCGGCAAATCTTGGCGATGTCGAACCCGCGTCGCTCAAGCAGAAGGTCGAGGCGCAACGCAAGCAGGGAATCGCGCTGGATTGTTTCGGCATCGGTTGGGAAGGTTTTAACGACGACCTGCTCGAAGTCCTCTCGCGCAATGGCGATGGCCGCTATGGCTTTCTTAATTCGCCCGAGGAAGCTGCAACGGATTTCGCAGGTCAGCTTGCCGGTGCGCTCAAGGTGGCCGCGTCGGATGTGAAGGTGCAGGTGGAGTTCAATCCAAAGCGCGTCACGTCCTATCGCCAGATCGGTTACGCAAAACATCAGCTCACCAAGGAACAATTTCGTGACAACACCGTGGACGCTGCAGAGATCGCCGCCCAAGAAGCTGGCAACGCGCTCTATACTGTTGAGTCAAATCCCGCCGGTGAAGGTCCGCTCGCAACCGTTCGCGTGCGCTACAAGGTTCCCGGCACAATAGATTATCGCGAGCAGTCATGGGACGTGCCGTTTACGGGCAATGCCGTCTCAATGGAGCAATCGAGTCCGGCAATGCGCCTGGCTGCCAGTGCCAGTGCATTTTCCGAATGGCTGGTGGCGAGTCCGTTCGCGGGCGAGGTCAAGCCTGACGCGTTGCTCGGTTTCTTGCGCGGCGTGCCGGAAATTTACGGCGCAGACGCCCGCCCGAAGAAGCTGGAGTGGATGATCCGCCAGGCGAAGAGCGTGGCTGGACAATAGTCGCCGGCATCGCGCCAGACAAACAACGAACAAACTTTTTACATCCACATGACACGCGGAAAAACGGGTGAGGAAGAATAGCAGAACAATTGAGGGCAGAATTATGAAGATGAAAATGAGTTCGCATCGGCAGGTTGAGAGCAAGAGCATGAAAGAAGTTGGTGCAGACGCTCGCCCTCACCCCGGCCCTCTCCCCCGGGGAGAGGGCCGGGGTGAGAATTTCCCGAAACAAAGTTCGCGCATTGAACCCCTGAACTGGGGCGTGATGCCTGGGAGCGCTGGCGTCCCGCCGGCGAGTTGCTGTCGGGCGAGCAGCCGGCGAGACGCCGGCGCTCCCAGGGTTCATGGGGAGGGCGGGCGTTCACTCTATTTATCCGGCAGACGACGTGCGGGAACAACTGTGCTTTGCAGTCTGATCGCTTTGTTAATGATCAGTTCGCTCGCGGCGAAGGAACTTCCATCGCCAACGAATCCGTCGCCGAATGTTACGCTGCAAGACTTCAAGCTCACCGCGCAACTCAGCGGCGACCGCGCGGCATTCACTCTGACCGCAACCGCCAACGTGGAAAACTCCAAGGGCGGTTCGCTGGAATTGCTCTCTGGCACGCTGGCCTTGACGGAAGTGGGGGCTCATCCCAAATGGGAACTGCGGGCGGAGCAGGGGCGCTACGTGGCGGTGTTTGATCGCAGCGGGAAGTTTCCCATCACGCTCAAGTTCAATGCGGCGGTGAAACAGAGCGGAGGATGGAGCATGGTGGATTTTCGCGTCGCTCAAAGTGCCGTGCAGTCCGTCACGCTGCAAGGGCTCGCTGCGGACACGCAGTTTGAATTTGTTGGAGCGGCGAGACCGGAGCGCAAGGGGAGCGAGTTCGTCAGCTTTCTGCCATCCGACGGCACGGTGAAGCTTTCGTGGAAGGAAGCGCGCAAGGCCGAGGAGGGAAAGCTTTTCTACGCATCGGAGATGTTGTCGCAGATCAGCATCAGCCCTGGACTGATGCGGCAGGTGGCGTTGCTGGATTTCAAAGTCATGCAGGGCGAACTTAGCCGGGTGGCGCTGATATTGCGCGGTGCTGGCGAGGTGACACGCGTGCAGGGCGATCAGGTGCTTTCCTGGAATCTTGAACCCGTGGCGAACTCCACCGATCGCCGCCTTGTTGTTCAACTGAACCAGCCGCAGAAGGATTCATTTGCGATCCAGGTCCAGCTTCAGACTCCGCTGGGTGCGTTTCCGCAAACGTCGGACATCGTCAAGATTCAGCCCGAAGGCGCGACGCGATTCGCCGGTTATCTTCGCGTCGTGAACGAAGGCGCGGTGAGGATAGAGGTCACGCAATCGTCCGGTCTCTCTCAGATTTCTCCCGAGCAATTTCCCGAGAGCGATGCGACCAAGGCTGTGTTGCGATCCTTGGGCAGTCAGCGGTTCGCTTACCGTTTCTCCAGTGCTGAATACTCGTTGCGCGCACAGGCTGATCAGATTCAACCGGAGCTGGCCGTGTCCGAAGTGCTGGCGTATCACCACGGCCAGAACGAACTTTCCATCGAGGCCGAACTCGAACTCGACGTGCGCGAAGCTCCGTTGCGCGAGCTGTTGCTTCGCGTGCCGAAAGGCTATGCGCTGGCCCGCATCACCGCGTCCGGCATGAACGATTATTTCCTGCGCGATCCCGCTGAGGAATCGGACTCGGAACTGCGCATCGTTTACGGCCAACCTGTGTCAGGTCGGCAGGTGATTCAGCTCAGGTTTGAGCGCAACAAGCCGCTCGCCGGGGCGGATTGGATATTGCCACGCGTGGAAGTCGTCCGGGCGAAATCTGTTCGCGGAAACGTGGGCATTTCAGCAGATGCAGGATTCCGGCTGACGATCGGGCGTACGCAGGGATTGACGGAGATCACCACGGCGTTTTTCCCGCGCAAGGTGGCGAATCTTCAGTCTGCCTTCCGTCTCAGCGAACCGGGTTGGGAAGCGACGATGCGTGTCGAGCGTCTGCCACAAACTGTGCAGGCGGACGTCTTCCACCTGTTTTCCATCGGCGAAGGTGTTGCGTACGGCAGCAGTGTGATGAACTACGTGATTTCGGGTGCGCCAGTGTCGGCGTTGCGCGTGGAGTTGTCGGACGAATACTTCAACGTCGAGTTCACTGGCAAGGACGTGCGCAACTGGCAGAAGACCACCAACGGCTACGTCGTGCAATTGCATTCGCCGGTGGCCGGTTCATACACCTTGCTTGCCACGTATGAACGTCCTTTCAAACCGCAGGGCGAAACGCTCGCGTTTACCGGAGCACGACCTGCCGACGCGCAGACTGAAGCCGGGCACACGCTTGTCATCAGCGCCTATCAGTTCCAGGTGAAGCCCGAGGAAATATCGCCGGGGCTGCTGGCGTTGGAAACCGGGGAGGTGCCGGTGGATTATCGTCTGTTCTTCGACGCGCCAATTCTCGCTGCGTATCGTTATACGTCGCGACCGTTTAATC
>JABFSR010000089.1 GCA_013140495.1 Verrucomicrobiota bacterium | reverse complement strand
GGACATTCCACCCCGGGCGATTCGAGCCGATTGATCCGGGGAAGAACAAAGACCACACACGCGAACTCGTCGGCTTTGCTCCGTGGGCCATAACTGAACATTGCGGAAAACTGCGCTCAGGTTTTTCCTACCTCAAGGCGTTTCAAGATTACGGCGGCACTCCGGAGGAGATTGCCAACGCGCAGGCGAACGTCATCTACATCATGGGTGTGATGGGGCACTTCGTCGGCGATTGCTCACAACCATTACACGTCACCAAACATCACAACGGTTGGGTTGGTGACAATCCCAAAGGTTACACCACCAACAAAACCATTCACTCGTGGATTGATGGCGGTTTCTTCAAGAAAACCGGCGGCATCAACCCCGAATCACTGGCCGGGAAAATTCGCCCGGCCAGAATCGTCGGTGATCCGCTCAAACCTGAGGACTTGTTCCGACAGATGATGGCGTATTTGCAGCAGACGCATGCGCTGGTGGAGCCATTGTATCAGATGAACAAGGACGGCAAGCTGACACCAGAGAATCCCAAGTCAAAGGAAGGCCGCGAGTTTCTCGACGACCAAATCGTGAAAGGCGGTCAGATGCTTGGCGACCTGTGGTTCTCGTCATGGCAGCAAGCCACCGAAGATGCTTATCTTATCCGCCAGCTCAAGCAACGATCAGCATCGAGCGGCAACAAATAACTCCGCCCGCCAATGACAAACACGCTTGCCACCCGCATCGCCGCCATCCTTGGATTCATGGCTGTGGCACTCGGGGCGTTTGGTGCGCACGGTTTGAAAGAACTGCTGACGCAAAACGGTACGACAGCCATCTGGGAAAAGGCTGTTCTCTACCATTTCATCCACGTGGTGATATTGTTCGTCCTCGCGCACCGCAAGCCGGTCTTCATCGGGCCATGGTTGAGCTTTCTCGCAGGCATCATGATTTTCTCAGGTTCGTTGTATCTGCTGGCGGTGACGAATGCACGGTGGCTCGGGGCAGTCACGCCGATCGGTGGCGTAAGTTTCCTGGTTGGCTGGGCCTGGCTGGCAATCCGTGCATCACGCCCCTCTTCATGATCACTCTGGTTCAGCAGTCGCAAAAAGTTCTGCAACACTGATCTCGAATTCCGGCAACAATTTTTCCATCAGGACATCCCGTCCCGCAAGTATCCCGACCAGCTTCATGCCGTATTCACTTGCGTGATAAACCTCCACGTTGTCATAGCGCGGATCAATCATCCAGAGACGGGGCAGCTTCATCGTCTCGTAAACCTCCTTTTTGAACACCGTGTCCATCTTGTGATCTTCCGAACTGACGACTTCAGCGGCAAGCCAGAGTTTGCCAGTGACCGTAACGACAAGCGCAATGTCCGGACGAAGCACCGTGTTTCCGCCAAGTTTTACCGAGGCGCGAACATCCAGCAGTCTGGTGCTGGTAAAATCCGCCACGCTCGCCTTTAACGTCGAGTGAAGCCGGGCGCATACAAGTTCGTGACGCGGACCGGGCGGAAGCCGCAACGACTTCTCACCTTGAATCGTTTCTTCGTAAGGCTCGCTCATCGGGTTGCCAGCAGTCTCCATAAAAACCTTCCTGTATGCGAGTGTTTGATACGCGCAATTTCTTCAGGTGTTCCCTCAGCAACGATCTCTCCGCCGCCCGCGCCGCCTTCCGGGCCGAGATCAATTACCCAATCCGCTTCCGCGATCAAATCCAGATTGTGCTCAATGACGATGACCGAGTGTCCGGCGTCCACGAGTCGTTGCAAAACTTCTACCAACCGCCGCACATCCGAGCTGTGCAGGCCAATGGTCGGTTCTTCGAGGATGAAAAGATTCTTCTTGGAGATGTTGGCGAGGCGGTTGGCCATCTGGGGTAAATCGAGTCCGGGTTTCAAACCGGTGAGCAGATGCGTCACCAGCTTCACGCGTTGTGCCTCGCCGCCACTGAGCGTCGGACTTTGCTGGCCAAGCTTGAGATAATCCAGTCCGGTGTCGTGCAACGCTTCGAGCGCGCGTTTGATTTTTTGCACGCTGGAGAAAAACGCCATCGCCTCCTCCACCGACAAATCCAGCACCTGCGCAATGTTCTTGCCACCGTATTCGATGTCGAGCGTCTCGCGATTGAACCGAGACCCGTCGCACGTCTCGCACCGCACGAACGCCGGCGGCAGAAAGTTCATCTCCAGTTTGATCTGCCCCGCGCCTTCGCACTGCGGACAACGCCCCTGCGCGCTGTTGAAAGAAAACCGGCTCGCCGAGTAGCCGCGCATCCGCGCCTCGGGCACTTGGGCGAACAAATGCCGGATGTCATCGAAGAAACCCACGTAGGTTGCCGGGATCGAGCGCGGCGTGCGACCGATGGGCGCTTGATCCACTTCATAGACGGCTTTCAACGGCTCGAACCCGCTCAGGTGGGGCGAGCGTCCTCGCGAGCCGTCGCGTGATTTCGGGGAGGCGGCTCGCGAGGACGCTCGCCCCACCGCCAACACCGCTTGCAGTTCTGGCAATAAACACTCGCGAATCAGTGTGCTCTTGCCCGAACCGCTCACGCCAGTCACCACGACCAAACGTCCGAGTGGGAAGTTCACCGTGACCTTCTGGAGATTGTTTACCGCAGCATTGCGCAGCGTGAGCCAACCAGTTGTAGCAGCCGACGTGAGGAGGCTCTGACTCTTTTCGGTTTTGGATTTGAGCCTCCTTACGTCGGCTGCCACGGAAACCATGCGTCGCTCCCCGCGCGCCGGAAACTTCTTCTCCGCCCGCAAGCTTTGGCCCGTGACGGATTCGGGATGCTTCATCAACTCGGCCAATGTTCCGCTCGCCACAACTTGGCCGCCGTGAACTCCCGCGCCCGGCCCGAGATCAATGATGTGATCGGCGCGACGCATCGTGTCTTCGTCATGCTCGACGACGACGACAGAATTCCCACGCCCGCGAAGTTTCTGGAGCACATCGAGCAGTTGCTCATTGTCCCGCGCGTGCAAACCGATTGTCGGCTCGTCCAAAACGTAAAGCACGCCACTGAGATTCGAGCCAAGCTGCGCTGCGAGACGAATGCGCTGGGATTCACCACCCGAAAGTGTCGGCACGGCGCGACCCAGTTGCATGTAGCCGAGGCCGACTTCGTTGAGGAATTTCAAGCGCTCGCGGATTTCCGGGATGATGTCGCGGGCGATCTCGGCAGCGCGCCCGGTGAACTTGAGTTTACGCACGAACTCAAACGACGCTTCGACAT
>JABFSR010000255.1 GCA_013140495.1 Verrucomicrobiota bacterium | reverse complement strand
GGCCAGAAGAACCGTTTGCGGGCCCGGCAACGGGCCGGGTCCGCTGCCGCGCGCAACCACTTCAAGGTCCGCCTCGGCCAAATCGTTTCTCATCACCTTCACTGTCTCCAGCGACAGCTCGGGTTGTATCGTCGCTTTTCCGAAAACTGGAATTGCTGGTCGCTTCGTACCTTTCAATTTCTTGCAAGCCGACCAAAGACCGCGGGCCACGCGACCAGCGATCAACAAGGCCAGGTTCGGTTGCCCTGGTTCGACCTTTCGCTCGGGCGTCGCCTTGAAACTTGTGCCCCTGCACAATTCCTCGTCCGCTTCCGTTTGAGGCTGGGAGCACGAATCTACAGACGCACCCTCGCGTGCGAACGGATTGCGGGGCGAAATAAATTTTGGCAGGTTCGTGCCTTTGCGCATCTGGTAACGACCACCCCATTGGCCGCCGCCCATCATGCTCCGCCCTGCTGCAAGTAATCTTCCAAAGCTCATTCTTTATTCCATGAGTTTGAAGGCATCCGGCGACATCACGTCGTCCGCGACCTTCACCTTCTCGTACCGTGCCGCATCCCATATCTCGAAACGGTCGAGCATTCCTACAAGCACGACGTCACCCTTCACTCCCGCCGCGCGCGCCATCTCGTCCGGAATACAAATTCTTCCAGCCTTGTCCGGCTGCACCTGACACGAAGCCGAACCGATGATGCGTTTGAGTACCGTCTTGTTCCGGTTCTCATTCGGCATCGCATCAAGCTGCGTCATCAACTCCGCCATTTCTTTTGGCGGCAACACTCTCAAGCACGCGCCTTCCTGGTGACCGGGCCAGACGATCAAGGTGAACTGAAAGCCTTCATCCGCCGGTCGCCACATTGCTGGCACCTGCACTCTGCGCTTGTCGTCCAAACGCAACCGATAGGTTGAGTTGTAAACTTGCGTGGTTGTTGCGGTATTCGACATTTGTTCACAGGGGAAATCGCACGGCCCATTTTCCCTCACGACGCCCCATTGTTAAACACCTTCCCCCACTTCCCGTCAATACCTTTCCAAAATACTTTTCCGCCAGTTATTCACAACCCACCAAAGTCTCGGTGAATTGGGGTAAAATCAGGCAGAAATGGAAACTCGATCCTCGATTTGAAACCTGTAATTCCCATTCTGCCCCAAATCACTTCGAGGCGCTGGAGATTGGTCACGTGGAGATCGCCTCCACTTCTCTTCCATTTTCAACCACTTCACACCTTCCAACCTCCAATCAAGCCCCATGAAAAGCCGCAACCTTCACATCCCTCCACCAATGCCCAACAACTCGTCGCGCCAACTACAACTCAGAATCGCATTCACGAATCACCACGTTCGACCGGGACAGCATTGTAGCGACTGCGTCCACTTGCTAACGTTCGCGCGCGATGCGCACCGCAGATTTTAGTTTTGAATTGCCGCCTGAGTTGATTGCTCAACATCCAGCAACGAGTCGCGATCAATCGCGTTTGCTCGTCCTGCATCGCAACACCGGACAACTCGAACACAAAACATTCCGCAACCTTCTGGATTTTGTTCGCGCGGGTGACGTTCTCGTTCTGAACAATTCGCGCGTCATCCCGGCACGACTTCGCGGAACGAATTTGAAAACCGGCGGCGCATTTGAATTGTTGCTGCTTGAAGAAAATGGAACGAACGATTGGTGGGCCATGATGAAGCCCGGCAAGCGCGCGAAAGTGGGCACTGAAATAAAGGTCACGCACCACGCACCACGCATCACGCACCAGGAAATCCTGGCGACCGTCGTTGACACAAATCCTGAAGGCCACCGTCGCCTGCAATTCTCGGGCACTCAAAACATTTTGGACGATCTTGATTCGCTTGGAGAACTTCCGCTACCACCCTATATCCAACGCGACAAAAACAATCTGCCCGTCAGCGACCGGAATCGTTATCAGACTGTCTTCGCGCAACCGCCGGGGTCCGTTGCTGCACCCACAGCAGGATTGCATTTCACGCCGGAATTGCTCGATGAACTACGTGCATGCGGTGTGGAGATTTGTTTCGTGACGTTGCACGTCGGCCTCGGCACCTTCGCGCCTGTAAAGGCGGAAACACTCGACCGCCATGTCATGCACGAGGAACGTTTTGAAGTAAGCGAGGCAACTGCAAACGTCGTCAACAAAGCCAGGATGGAAAACCGCCGCGTCTTTGCCGTCGGCACCACAAGCGTTCGCGTGCTTGAAAGCGCGACTTCTCAAAACACCGGACGCGTTGGTAGTGGGCCAGGACGCACGCGCATTTTCATTCACCCACCGCACACTTTCAAAATCGTGGACGCGCTGCTCACCAACTTTCACCTCCCCTGCTCCACTCTCCTTATGTTGGCAAGCGCCTTCGCCGCACCCGGCAGGTTGAGCGGACGCGAGATGATTCTTTCCTCCTACGCAGAAGCCATCCGCGAGCGCTACCGATTCTTCAGCTATGGCGATGCAATGCTAATTTTATGAGTCCAAAGTCCAAAGTCCAAAGTCCAGAGTCCCGTCACTCGAACGCCCGAATGCAAACGACTCCGGACTCCTTCCTGGACTTGCCTTTCGTTTTAGTGAACATGGCCATGACTGCCGATGGAAAAATTGCGACAGCGAACCGCGCCGCATCTTCTTTCGGAAGTGCCCGTGACCACGAACACCTGCTCGAACTCCGCGCCACTGCTGATGCTGTCATGTGCGGTGCGCGTACTGCGGACTTGAACGACATCAACCTCGGACCGGGCGCGGCAAAGTTCCGGCGCGCGCGCATGAGGCGCGGTCTGGTTGAATTCAATCTCCGCGTCATCGTCAGCGGCAGCGGCTCGATCAACCCATCCGCCGAAATTTTCAAACACCGCTTCTCACCCATCATCATTCTTACAACGCGCAGAGCCTCTGCAAAGCAACTCGCCACACTTCGAACTCTTGCCGATGACGTGAAAATCTGCGGTGCAAACGAAATCAATTTCCCCGCTGCTCTCCGCTGGCTGAAAACTAAATGGGGAGTGAAACGATTGCTCTGCGAGGGCGGTGGTGAATTGAACGATGCGATGTTCCGCGCCGCCCTGGTGGATGAACTACATCTCACAATCTGTCCGAAGATATTTGGCGGACGAAATGCGCCGACGATTTCGGAAGGCTCCGGTTTCGGAAAACTTTCACTCGCCGCGAATCTGAAATTGAAATCCACACGCCGCGTCGGTGATGAAATGTTTCTCGTCTATTCACGTCAGCCCTGACACCACGAACCGGAAACCTTAATTATCCAGGCACTGCCGCACGGCCTTGGCCAGGACGGAGGGATGGAATGGTTTCGGTAGAAAATTTGCGCTGCCGTGCAACTGCACCTGACCATTGAATAGTTCCGGGCTGTAACCACTCGTATAAACCACCTTCAAATCAGTTGTGTCCTGTCGGAGCTTTTGGGCAAGTTCCCATCCGGTCATGCCCTCCGGCATCATCATGTCCGTCAGCAACAAGTCAGGCTTGCGGTCGCAACCCTGCCACACACTGACCGCCTCCTTGCCGTGACCGGCCTCGATGACCTTGTAGCCATGTCGGCGGAGTATGGCCGAGACGAGGTCGCGCAAAGCTGGTTCGTCTTCCACGACCAGGATCGTTTCGCTGCCACCGCGGATACTGTCCGAGGTTGGGGTCGTCTCCACGCCACGGTCTGCAACCGACAATACGGGCAGGAATATCTTGAAGGTCGTCCCGACGCCGGCCTGACTGACGACTTCGATCCAGCCACGGTGCTGCTTTACAATGCCGTACGCCGTGGCGAGGCCAAGGCCCGTTCCTTTGCCGACTTCCTTGGTGGTGAAGAACGGTTCGAAAATTCTTTCCAATGTTGCCGCATCCATGCCGCAGCCGGAATCGCTCACCTGCAGGCAAACAAACGTGCCAGGCCGCGCCTGCGGGCGGCATAGGAGATAACTGGAATCAATCTCCGTGGTAAACGTGCTGAGGATGAGATCGCCCCCGCGCCGCATCGCGTCGCGGGCGTTGACGGCGAGGTTCACGATCACCTGTTCCAACATCCCGGCGTCGCCTTCAATGGAGGGCAGACCGGTCGCCAAATGCAAATGCAGGTTGACGTTCTCGCCAAGCAGCGGTTTGAGCATGGAGGCACAACTGCCGACAACGCTGTTGAGAACGATCTGTCTCGGTATCGCCACCTGTTTGCGACTGAACGTCAGCAACTGGCCGGTGAGCTGGGCGGCGCGTTGAGTGGCGCCGACCACACGGCTCATCGCCTCCTTCGCCATGCCTTCCTCGGTTTGCATCGCCATGACGATTTGTGCGTGGCCTTGAATAACCGTGAGCAGGTTGTTGAAGTCGTGCGCCACACCGGCAGCCAGTTGACCGATGGCATCCATCTTCTGCGCCTGCCTCAACTGACCTTCAAGACTGGCCCGCTCTGAAATATCCTCGGTGATCAGCAGCACGCATGATTCGTCGCCAAGCATGAACGACACTCCAGAAAGCACAGCCGGACGCGTCTCGGAGTTGCTGCCCAATATGCGACATTCCCAACTTTGAAGCGGCTCGCCGTCCGCCAACAGTTGTTCGATGCGCCCGCGCGTTTCCTGAGCGGACCAGAGTGGCAGGCTGAACATCTTTGCGCCAATAACTTCATCCCGCTTGCGAAGAACAAGCCTGAGGAAACGGTCATTCACATCCACAAAGGTGCGCGAACTGCACTTAAGAATCGCCATGGGTACCGGGCAGGCACGGAAGGCCGTGGCAAATCTTTCCTCGGAACGCTGCAACGCGCGCCGGGCCTCGGCTCGCTCGGCGCTCTCGGATTGAAGTTTGTCAAAGGCGACCTGCAACTGTCCGGCAAGCCCGGCGGATTCCTCGCGTGCCCGTTGCGCCGCCTTGACCTGTTCGTGCAGGCGGGCGTTGGACTCGAACAGATCGCGCGTACGTTCGCCAACGCGCTTTTCGAGCTGGGCCTGCGCCTGCTGCAACGCGGTGTCGCGCAATTCTATTTGGGAAAGCATTTCGTTGTAGCCATCCACAAGCTGCCCGAGTTCGTCACTGGATTCTCGCGGCACGCGAATGGAATAATTTTTTTCAGCGGCAATGGCCCGCGATGTCTCAGCAAGTTGAAGTATCGGACGGGAAATGAACCGTTGCAGGCGCGTAGCAAGCAGGTAGCCAATTCCCAAGGCGACCAAGGACACAAGCGCGCTGGTGGCCCCTCCGCGCAACAATCGTTCGTCAAGTTCGGCGAGATCCATTTGTAACACCACCATTCCAATGGAACGCCCGTGCAACATCACTGGCTGCATCACTTCAAGATGGCGGCTGAGAAAGGACACCGAACTTCCAGCCGGGGTCTTCGGTAGCGGAATTTCCCAGCCACGTCGGACGTAACGCGCCACGATTTCTCCGCGAAAATCATAAACCGCGCCGGCAGCCAGATGCGGATCCTCGCTCAATGCCATCAAAGCATCTTGCGCGGGATGGGGATCTCCAACGCGCAATGGTCCCGTACAGTTGTCCGCCACTATCAATGCGCGCGTGAGGCCGTCACGCCTCAATCGTGCCCGTGTGTCAATCTGATCGAACACGCATAGTGCCAGCAGCACCGCCGCAAGTGCGACACACGTCGTCGCCATCACGATGAACGTGATTTTTGCACGAAGCGAGATTGACGAGAGACTTTTCATTTCAACGTTTGCCTCCACCAATCAAATTCACAAAATGCAGCAGCCCCGGGAGGCAAAACCGGGCACAAACCTTCCGTGCTGCGCCAGAACGCACGTGAACGCGGCACGTCGTGTCCCCAAAATAGGCAAACTGTTGAAGAACGTGAAACACCGACAAAATCCAAGCAGCATCCAAGCCACGGCTGGGATTACCTCAGATTGCCGGGAAACATCTCGCATCATGCAACAAAGCATGTTGCCGAAACACCGGTTGATAAATAGCGCAACGGTCTCTGCCGGCTGTTCGCTTTTTGCGGATCCAGACTCAATCCTTCGTCTCCACCCATCGCGCCATCAGCCACAGCAAATCGGCAAGACGATTCAGGTAGATGATGATCTCCGAGTTCTCCAATTGTCCGGCCTCCTGCAACGCGCAAACGCGCCGCTCGGCACGGCGGCAAACCGTTCGCGCCACATCGAGTGCGGCGGAACTCGGGCACGCGCCCGGCGTGGCCCAGTCTTTGAAGGAAACTTTCTGGGCCTCTATCTCTTTCACCAGCGCGTCAAGTTTGTGGGTGAGTTGCGGCGTGACGAGATGGTATCCATCCTTCACGTAGCGCTGCAGGTCCTCAATCGCCGTGGCGAGTTCACCCATCACGGTCACCAAATCGCGCTGGATGACGAGCAGGTTTTCACGGAGGAATTCGTGTTGCGCGGAGGCGCGAGCGAGCCCGAGTGCGGCATTGAGTTCGTCCACATTGCCGTAGGCCTCCACGCGAGGATGACATTTGCTCACACGTCGGCCATACATCAAGGCCGTCGTGCCTTTGTCTCCGGTTTTGGTAGCGATGCTCATTCTTCTCTGTTCTTCTTAATCGTGACCTTGCTCTTAAACTCTTCATCCCAAGATTGAGCTTGGGAAAACTTTGTCACTCCATCGCACGCTTGTAGGTCTGAATTCCCTCCACAATCGCCTTCGCCATCTCGCGGCGATAGGCCGCGTCAAAAATCTTTTTGCTTTCCGCCGGGTGCGACAGAAATCCACCTTCCACCAACACAGCGGGCATCGCGGCATCGCGCAACACCTCGAACCGCGCGCGCCGAACTCCGCGATCCTCCACGCCGAGTTTCGCAACAAGCGATTTCTGGATTTGATACGCGAGCAACAGGTTTGAATCGTTGAAACGATTCCCGGAATAGGAATTCCCGCGGATGCTGCCATTACCGGCCGTGGAACTGCCGCCAGCCGGAGTCATCGCGTAGGTTTCTGCACCACGGGCTTCATTCTGCCCGGATGCCGTTCCATTGAAATGCAGGCTCACGAACAAATCCGCCTTCTGGCGTTTGGCGATCGAGGAACGCTCGGGAAGTTTAACCGACGAATCCCAGTTGCGCGTAAGCAATACCTTGAATCCGGCCTTCTTCAATTGCACAGCCAGTTCCTTTGCCAGCGCAAGCGTGTACTGCTTTTCATTTTGTCGTCCATTGCGGTTGCCCGGGTCACTGCCGCCGTGACCGGCATCAAGGCAGATGGTCTTGATCTTCGCGCCTGGTCGGGTGGGCAGGAGGAGCGGTTCGAGCGTCATCTTCAAATCAAGTTGTGAGACGAATACGCGTTCATCCCGCGACTCCAGAGGCAAAAGCAGCCAGACCTGGATGTTGTTGAACCTGGCCTCGCGTGAATTGGTGACAAAGACGAATTTGTTTGCGCCGTTGGAAATTTGGAGCAACTCATCCGTCTTGAGCCAGCGCACCTCGAATCCACGCGACCGCGCCCAATCTGCGAGACGAACGTATTCCTTTCCGTTAAATGTCGTGCGTTCAGGAACACGACCGACCGTTTCTGCCGGAGCAAACAACCCTCCCAGCACGAGCAACAGAACGGTCAAAACAAATCTCATCTCGTCGCAAGTTGCCCGTGAACGAAGGGGAGTTCAAATCCAAAACAAGCAGCCAAGCAACGATTCGTCAGCGAGGGATTACAGAGCGACTTCTTGCACGACTGGCAAAATCTGTTAGCGTCCATGCCGAAGTTTCAGCCGGTGTGGCGAAATGGCAGACGCACAGGACTTAAAATCCTGGGACCGTAAAAAGTCGTGTGGGTTCGAGTCCCACCACCGGCACCAATTGTAGATTGTTGTTTGTAGACAAGATGGTGCGATACGAGGGCGGCAGTGCCAGTGAAAGTGCCAGTGAATTCAATACCCGGACAAAACCAAGCCAATACTCCGGTAGTACTCGGCAACCACTCGCGATGACGGGATTCGCTGCCCGTTTGGTGTAGCCCTTACACCCAAAGCCACGCACGGCTTCATAACTTTCGGACAAAAAATCCGAGATTATGAAACATCGCTTCATCCTCTACCGCCGCAAGGCCGGCGGTATGTTCTACCTCCAAGACACCGAAACCCGAAAGCAGGAAAGCCTGGGCACGAAGATTCGCGCCGAGGCCACGGTGCTGCTCAACGCCCGCAATGAATCCGTCCGGCAACCGCAATTGAACCTCCAAATCGCCAAGGCCTATCTGGCGGGAACCGATTCGGGTGTCGCGACCCGGACCTGGCAGGACGCCTTCAACGCCATCATCGAAAACAAAACCGGGACCACCAGGGATCGCTGGCAGCGGGGGAGCCGACAGAAAGCGTTTGATCTGATTCATCCCCTGATAATCGTCGAAACCCAGGCCGAACACCTTTTGACCTGTCTCAAGGCGGGCACGGTCAGCACGAATGTGCTGCTGCGTGAACTGCACAACTTTTGTATTTCCATGAACTGGCTGGCGTGGCCGATCATCCCGAAACGGCTTTGGCCGAAAATCCAATATCAGCCCAAGCGGGCGATCACGGCCGACGAGCACCGCCAAATCATCGGACGGGAAAGAAACGCCGAGCTCCGGGATTTTTACCAACTCTGCTGGCATCTGGGCGGTTCCCAAACCGACGTTGCCAGTCTGGCGGCTGAAAACATCGACTGGAACGACCGCGTTATTGCTTATGCCCGCAGAAAAACCGGGAGTCTGGCGTTTGTTCATTTCGGCCCGGCGATTGAGGCCATCCTCGGTTCCCGTCCGGCCACGGGATTTTTGTTCCCGAAAATTGCATTGATCAAGGAAAAGCACCGGGCAAAATTATTCAAACGCCGCTGTGTTGGCTTGGGCATCAAGGGCGTCTCGCTTCACTCTTACCGCTATGCCTGGGCGGAGCGTGCCAAGCAATGCGGCTACCCGGAGCGATTCGCGCAGGAGGCGCTCGGTCACAACAGCAAGGCCGTCCACCGGGCCTACGCCCGCAAAGCGCAAGTCAGATTGCCTTCGTTGGAAAGCTACGAACAGCAAAACGCCGAAGGCCGCATTGTCCCATTGCGCCCGCCCTTGCCCAAGCCGGAAAGAAAGGGCCCCTCGATTTCAGCGGCTGGTTGAACGTCGCGCCTTGTGCCATCGGCACCGGCGACCAGGATGCACGTCTGAAGAAACATTAAACCATTTCCCGCCCTGAAAACATTGAATGAAAACGGTATCAAAACTGAAAATCCACCACGTCACCCCGCCTGACATCAGCGTGCTTTTGTGTCACGTGCCGGCGGTAACAGCGGTTTTCTTCAATGTTTGCAGGGCTTGGGCTGCCAAACTCGCAGTTCAACAAAAGTGGGCCTGATAAAATGGTGGCGTCGTTGGATGAATCAGCGACGCAACCACGAATGCAAATGATGGAAACAACTGAAATGACGGACGCGCTCAAACGCCTCAATACGACTCCGCACCTTTGCCGGAGCAAGGTAAAGCAAACGGCGCTGGAAATTGCCTCCGCGATCCGGCCCGCCAATAAATTCAGCCGGGTTGGCATGAGCTTGGTTGAACGCAGCAAGGCGAAAATCCGCCTTGCCATCCGGGAAGAAGTCAGGATTCATCCCAGCAAGGCCAAGACACTATCATGATTCGTTCATCCGACACGTTGAATCGTTCGTCTCACGCGCGCCCACCGGCCTTTTGCCTGCGAGCATTGCGCTCCCGCCAATAGCTGGCGATTGCGTCGCTGGCGCGGGCCAGCCATTTCTCGTCACGGCGAAATTGTTCCAGTGTTTGAGTGGCAAAGAATTTCGTGCTGTTGCGGGCGGGATGCCCCAGCGGTTTTAACAAGCCGGTCGCAATCAGCATTGGAATCTCGTGCGGTTCAAAACCAAGAAACCACGCCGCCTGGGTTGCGTCCAGCCGTGCGGGAACAACCTTCCAACTGAGAAATTCTGTTTGTTGTGCGGTCGCATTCATACGGAGGTGATGGCTGATAGACGGGTTGGTGACCGCCCTCGCGGGCGGCGGAACGCGGGCATGATCTGGCCTGCTTTCAAATCCCTTAACGTCAGGCGCGGCAGAATATCCGCCACCTCGACCTGGAGCGCGTAAGCCAGAACTGGAATATAAACCGCCGGCAGTACTGCCCGGCCAGTTTCCCAATTGGCAATCATGTCACGTGTGATCGGGGCGTGAAATGCGCGAAGCCAGACGGAAAGTTCGTCCTGGGAATGGTGCTGCTGGCGGCGAAGCTGGCGCACGCGCAATCCGATTTGAGAGTAGATGGTCGAGTTCATACGTGGATGGCTGTCCGGCGCACGTGCCGGTGCGAACGGGTTTTGGTATGTTTCTCGGAATTCTTCTGTGCGGTTTCATCAGGCGCATCACTGGCCTCAACCAGGCTCGGCGCTTGGTTCTTGGTCAGGTCGAGTTTTTCTTCGATCTCGCTCTGACGGCGGGTCAATTCCTGGTAACGCTCCTCGCGCTCGAAGTGCGCTCCGACCTTGGTTTCCAATTCTTTCGCCCGCTTGGTGGCGTCGGTGATGTCGTATTCAAGTTTGGACGCGCGTTCCTCAAAACCTTGGACGTTAGCTTCGAGTGAACGAATCGTGCCCTGCGCGGTGTCCGTCACGCGCGCGGCGTAACTGTTCTTCCCGCGCACAATCATTTCCACGGTGTTGTTGAAGCTGGGACGCAGGAATAAATCGAAACCAGCAAAGCGGCCAACCCGCACGTCGTCACCGAAACGGTTTTTGATCTTCTCGGCGCGGCGAACAATCAATTCTCCGGCAATACCCCGGTTATCGAGCGTCTGCCCGTCGAGTTCGATGCTGAACTTGTCACCCGAGGTGTCCTGTCGCACGGCGATGTCTTGCCGCAAGTTTGTGAGGCGTCCAGTGAACGCCTCGGCATCCTCGTGCGAGCGCCGGAGATTAGTGCGGATGCGGTATTGCTCCTCGGCGTGCGCGGAACGGAGTCGGGTGAGCCGGATCAACTCCGCGTCCACCTGGGCTTTCTCAATCACGAGCGGATTACCGGATGCGATGGCTTTGACTTCGGCGTAGGTCAACGCAGCCGAGTCGAGGTCTTCGAGGCGGCGGATGGTCATGTCGCCGCTCATCACTTGCGCGATGAACTTCGCTTTCGTTTCCAAGGTCTGCCACATATAGGCGTCGAACGAACCTTCGGTAACGTAGCGGTAAATCGAGATGACTTCGTTTTTGTTTCCCTGGCGCAGAATCCGCCCCTCGCGCTGCTCCACGTCGGCGGGACGCCACGGCGCGTCGAAATGGTGCAAAGCAATGAGACGTTCCTGAACATTCGTGCCCGAACCCATTTTCTGTGTGCTGCCAAAAAGGACGCGGACCTTTCCCGACCGCACGTCCCGGAACAATGAAAGTTTGGCAGCGTCTGAATCGTAGTCCTGGATGAAAGCGATGTCTCCGCTCGGAACGCCAAGCCGCTCCAGTTTGTCCGCCGCGTCGCGATATACGGAGAACCGTTTGTCTTTCGGTGTTGAGAGGTCGCAAAAGACAAGCTGCGCGGAACGCTCCGGTTTCGACTCCTGCCAGATGCGAAAAATGTTTTCGACCGCCTGATTGAC
>JABFSR010000060.1 GCA_013140495.1 Verrucomicrobiota bacterium | reverse complement strand
GGCGTAATTGAGGGAGGACGCGCTGGCATGGTTTCAATCGGCTCCTCTGCACCGGAACCATCACCCGCAACAAATCCCCAAGCCCCGTCCCGCCTTCAGTCCATTTCGGCGCGGCGGTAGCGGCAACCATCCGTGGTTGCCGTAGAGGGCGGGCATCCTTGCCGCCCGGAAAGAGCGCCCGGAATTTTCACGGCTCACGAACTTTCCAACGCGCTTCGTTGTGCGTGAGTTTTCTCCGCCGGGCTGGGAAGCCCGGCTCTACGTCAGGCAGGATGCCCGACGCTACAGCGGAGCGCGGCTGTGTCGCAGACCAGCCGCAGCACCTCCGCCAACCTGAGCCGCAGGATTCTTCCACCCGTCATTCGCACCCCCGCGCCGCGACTGGTCTTGCAGACACAGTCGCGCTCCGTCCCGATTGATTTGTGTTCACGACCTCCCACCCCGGCCCCCCAAGGAGAGGGCACAACCTTTGTCCATCTTCTGATTGCTCGACGCGCTTCCGGCCAATCCCGCCGCACGACCTTCAAAGAAACCGGCGGACGATTCTCCTTCTCCTCGTCCGCCTTCGCAAACTACGGCGCGACAAGGGGAAGAAGGCCGGGATGAGGGCGAGCGTAAAATCATATCCCTTCGTGTCTTTGTGTTTCGGTGCGATGCACCATCTGTGGTTCAACCGCGTTTCATCATCCAATGAATTCCGTAGATGAGCGCAATGCAGATCAATGACATCCAGAACCATGAACCTATGAAGAATGACACCGCCACCATCGCCAGTCCGCCAAGAAAGCACGTATGTTCCTCGTTGCGCCTCCCATAGACAATGTAGCCGGACCCAATCGCGCCCCAGACAAGCGACGCGAAGAGAAATTTCGTATCGAGAAAGTTCATGGCTGCGTCACACGCCCTCCCAATCCTCCGGCCAGCGCGTGTGGCGGTAGTCCACGACGGCGCGTGCAAGGGACTTCACTTCCGCATCCAACCGTTTCCTGCCGAGATATGCCTTCAGGAAAGCAAGTCGCTCACGTCTCGTGCAGAACTTCACGGCGGACTTGTCGAGCGAGGCCAGGTCTTTGAGCTTCTTGCGCTGCCGCAATGGCGACCAGGAATCAAAACTGCCGCGCGGGCAATCAATCCACCAGAGCTGCGGCTCGCCGGGGGTTTGAGCAGAAACCAGAATGTTTCGCCAAACCAAGTCGTGATGGAAAAAGCCGGCCTCGTGGATGCAACGCGCAAGGTCGGCAAGTTGGAGGAGCAGCTTTTTGCGCGCGGCTTGCGGCGACGGTTTTTGCCAGAACTGAATGAGCGTTTCGGATTCGGGAATGGCGCGGGTGATGATGAATGCGCGGCGCAGCCGGCCCAACGGGTCTCGTTCCTCACCGCACGCAATCGGTTCGGGACACGGGATGCCCAGCCGCACGAACACACCGTAGTTCCGCCACTCGCACAATGCCTTGGAAGGACGGCAAAGGAACTTCCACGCCGGAGATGCGAATTCGTATTGTTTGTAGAAAACCTCGTGACTCGATCCATCGGCCAGCGGAATCTCACCGCGCCGGACAATGGCGGCGGTTTTTTGCGGCAGTGATTCACGCAGGAAAAACTTCGAAATGGAGGAAAACGAATCCAAGCCCAGCCGCTTGAACGGACTTTGTTGGGCGCTGGCAATTTCGAGCATCGGCCAAATGATTAACGAACTGCGGTGCGCGCGTAAATCAAAGTGTTCGCGAGGAGCAGCAATTGCCTGGGCGCGTCCGCTCACGCGACTGCGCGCGATTCCAGCACACGACGCAACTGGCGTTCACGCATCGGCGTGGTGATTTTGAGAACCAGCCGGACAAAGTCCTTGTCCTGAGGCGTGAGTTTCTTGCGCCCAAGGCAGGCATGCAGGAATCCAAGCCGCTCCGTGCGCCGGAAAAAGTGCGGCGCCGCCGAATCCAGCGCCGCGAGGTCCTTGGCGCGACTGTGTTGTTCAGACCAGGCCGGCCACACACGTCCTTTGTGTGCGTCAATCAGGTTGAACTGTTTCAGGGTCGGGCCGGAAAGGATGATGTTGCGCCAGAAATAATCATGATGAACGAAGTGATGCTCGTGCATCCGTCGCGTGTAGGCGGCGAGTTTGTTAATCAGCTCTCTGCGCAAGGCGCGCTGTTGCCCTAAAGATTGCGCGGGCAACCAATCGCGGATGAACCGATCCAGCGGCATGGAATCGCGCACGCCTTCGCTGATGAGGAAAGAGCGCACCACACATCCGGCACGCCGCTCCTCACCAAACGCCACGGGGGCAGGCGCGTCCAATCCCCATTTACGAAGTCTCCCAAGATTCATGAACTCACGTCGCGCTTTTGATTGTCCGAACAATACGCCGCGAAATAGTCCGCTCCAAAGCTGCGCGTTGCGGCTGATCCAATACTTCTTGATGAACAAGGTGCGCGTTTCCGACCCATCACCGAGCTGAATCCGGCGCACCTCGGTGCTGCCGCTGCGCGTCACCGTCTCACCGTCCTTGCGATCATAAACAGCCGCGACGGTTTCAAGCTTGTGCGCCTTCAGCAAAGGCTGCCACTCGGGATTGATCTGAATTGTTTCGGCTTTGAACATGAACGCGGCGGGACTCTGCTAACAGTCACATTGCTTCCGGGCAAGGTCAAAGCGCAGAGGTCGCTCCACGATGATTTGACAAAGACACAGACTCAGAGGTAACACAGGTCGAACACAACCCAGACAACGCACATGAAAGCAAAATTGATTTTCCATATCGCCCTGGCTCTTGCACTGGCCGAGGCGACCTCCGGGGCGGGAAGCATCGGCGATGCTGCACCTGCGCTGACTGTTGAACATTGGATCAAAGGCCCGCCTGTAAAAGTTGGACCGGGCGGGAATATTTTCGTCGTGGAGTTTTGGGCGACGTGGTGCGGCCCGTGCAAACGCACCATCCCGCACTTGACCGAAGTTCAGAAGCGGTTTGCGAACCGGGGCGTCGTGGTCATCGGGGTAAGCGACGAAAAGTTGGCGACGGTTCAGCCGTTTGTAGCCGCTCAAGGTGAAAGCATGGCGTATCGCGTGGCGGTGGATTCCTCAAAGAGATCGTTTCAAAACTGGCACACGGCCTTTGGCGGTTCAGGGATTCCCCATGCCTTCGTCGTGAATACCAACGGCATGATAATGTGGCACGGTTTTCCGAATGAAGAACTGGATCGAACTCTGGAAAAACTTCTCGCGGGTACATTCGATCTTGAGCGCGCGAAGAACAGGGAGGCCGGCGACCGGCTGGTGGTGCAATACACCGCGCAGGTCTCAAAACCCAATGGTGCCGCGCAGGCCGCGCCTCTTGGCGAAAGAATTCTTGCCGACTACTCACAGGACTGGCGCATCCCCAATCATCTCGCCAAAGCCATCATCACCGAGCCAGCCACGAAATCACGCGACTTTCCACTGGCGTTGCGCGCCACGACCAAGGCAACAGAAATGACCAGGAGGCGCAGCTCCGATGCCCTGGAGATGCACGCACGCGCGCAATTCGCCAACGGAAGCAAACCGGAAGCAATCCAGACCCTGAAGGATGCCCTGCTGGTCTGCAAGGATTCGGGTGACAGATCAGATTTGGAAAAACTTCTGTCTCTCTTTGAAAAGAACGCCGCAAAGACCGCCGGCAAATAACTCAAGCCTTCTGCGTTGTAACCCTTCTCGGAGCATTGTTATGCTCGCGACATGATTTCGAGGGTCAAATCCGAAGCGCTGTTTGCCGAGGCGCTGAACTACATTCCCGGCGGCGTCAATTCTCCCGTGCGCGCGTTTCGCGCCGTGGGAGGCAAACCGTTCTTCGTCAATCGCGCAAGCGGCTGCCGTGTTTGGGACGTGGATGGGAACGAATACATTGACTACGTCGGCACCTGGGGACCGGCCATTCTCGGTCACGCGCACCCCAAAGTTATTTCCGCCATCAAGGCCGCTGCCGACCACGGCACGAGCTTTGGCATCCCGAACCCAAGCGAAGTCACAATGGCGAAGCTGATCTGTTCACTTGTGCCGAGCGTGCAGAAGGTTCGCATGACAAATTCCGGCACGGAAGCTTGCATGAGCGCGATCCGCCTCACACGTGGCTTCACAAAACGCGACAAGATCATCAAGTTCGACGGCTGCTACCACGGACACGGCGACTCGCTGTTGGTAAAGGCAGGCTCGGGCGCGCTGACGTTTGGTCATCCGGACAGCGCCGGAGTGCCGGCGGATTTTGCCAAGCACACTCTCGTGCTACCCTACAATGAAACCGAGCCGCTTAAGGCCGCGTTCGCCGCAAACAAAAATGAAATCGCGTGCATCATCGTCGAGCCGGTGGCGGGCAACGCGGGCTTGTTCATTCCAAAACCGGGCTGGCTGGAATTTCTCCGCACGATCACAGCCGAGAACGGCGCGTTGCTCATCTTCGACGAAGTCATGACCGGCTTCCGTCTCGCGCCCGGTGGCGCGCAGGAACGATTCGGCATCAAGCCCGATTTGACCTGCCTTGGCAAAATCATCGGCGGCGGTTTGCCGGTGGGCGCGTTCGGCGGACGGGCGGACATCATGGACTATCTGGCGCCGCTCGGCCCCGTCTATCAGGCCGGTACTTTGAGCGGCAATCCGCTGGCGATGGCGGCGGGAATTGCGAACCTGGAAATCTTGTGTGGTTGGGATGCCGGCAGCCAGAACCCTCACCCCGGCCCTCTCCCTTTCCGAAAGGGAGAGGGAGAATCGCCGTCAGCCGGAGAACATGCTCACACGCGCACGATGCCCGGCACGGGTGCGAATGCTGTTCCCTCTCCTGGGGGAGGGGATCAGGGTGAGGGCGGTTCAAAATACAAACTTCTCGAACAACTCGGTGCGATGTTTGAAGCCGGGATGCGCGACGCTGCAAAATCCGCTGGTATTCCCGTAACGTTCAACCGCTGCGGCTCGATGTTCTGTGGTTACTTTACGAGCGAACCCGTCTGGAATCTCGCTGACGCGATGAAATCCGACCGCGAACGTTTCAAGAAGTTCTTCCACGGCATGCTGGACTCTGGTGTCTATTTCGCCCCGTCACAGTTCGAGGCAGGATTCATTTCCACCGCGCATAGCGAGTCGGATATCGAGAAGACTGTGAACATAGCGGCAGGAGTGATGAAAAACGTGTAGCGGCCTGAGAACAGTCCCTCTCCACACGTCAGCCATTTGCTGATTCGGCAGCCCCAAAAGCCATCACCTCCATGGCGCACAAGCTGGCGCGAATCCTCTGTCACCCCGCCTCCGGTTCCACAACTCGATTGCCTGCTCAGGCCGCATGGGATTTTTTCAAGCTACTCATGTACGGCCTTTTTTTATTGCCTCAATCACCACACCCAACAAACTCACCCTTCAAATTCCTAAATAAAACAAGGCTGCGCTCTTGCTCTTGTTTCTCACGAGACTACGTCATGACCAACTCTCAACTTTCTGGTAGCTGTGACTCCCGTCAACCTTCTCGAACATGCAAGGTGCTGGCGTATCCAAGTAAGGAATGATGTCAGGGTCGTAGTTGGCTGCGGTGTTCACGGCGTAAACGCCAGTGTGCGACAGGTCGTCTATGTAATCCTGCGACTCGTCGCCTGAGAAAAACCGCCACCCACTGTCCTCTGGACGGTCTGCCTCCTCGCGATACATGTAGCCAATCTTCTGGCCATCAACTGCGACGCGGTCGGTGATGAAGCAACCGCCCAAGTCAGATGGCACTAGCTGCTTAATTTGCTCACCTAGAATGAAGAACTTTTTCATGGCGCTTGCGAAGTGGTCAACGACCAAGCTCAGCGACCGCCGCCGGAAACGCCCGGTCGGCTGCAACAGTCGCGAACAAATTACCCGAACCGTCCGACTGCCCGGCGGGGCGGCGCTGCAGCGCCCTTGTTAGCCGCTGGATTATCGTGCTTCACATTTCTCAAGAAAACGAACCGTCTCTGGATGGCCTCGCCTCCGTGCGACCTGCAACGGAGTCTCGTGGTCAAGCCAGTCACGAACTGTGGTGTCTGCTCCCTTTTCGCGAAGCAATGCCACAACATCCGTAAAGCCTTTGCCGGCGGCTTCGTGTAAAGCTGTGCAGTAAACCGTACGGCCATCAAGCGAATAACCGGCACTGTTGGGATGTGCGCCAGCATCGAGTAGCAATCGAGTAAGCTCAATGTCGCCGCAATGTCCAGCAGCCATACTCAGCGGTGTGCGGGAAGCTCCACGCCTGTTTGGGTCTGCCCCTGCCGAAAGCAACAACTGAATGATTTGAAGGCTGCGTGCCCGCTGCGTGGGCTTGTCCAACAGCTCAGGGACACGCGAAAGTCCAAGCTCTTTGCCAGCCTCATCCAAGGCAGCGTCCATCGCGGCTTGAGTCGGCGAAATAGCATAAGCCGCTACCCGAATGGCTGCACAAAGCGCTGTGAAGGCGTATCGGAACTTCGGGTCGCGCTGCCCAAGACAATTCGGGTCAACGTTCTGCTTAAGCAGCGCACTCACTTCTGCAATGTCGCAATGACCAATTGCGCGGTGTAGCGCCAACTCCAGTTCCCGTTCTTTCTTTTTGGAAGGCATACGAGGCTGTCGTGGTCTGCGGCTAACAGTATGATTGAGCGACGGAATTGTCGTTAATCAGGTTCATAGGTTGTAAGGGCATTCTTGAGGTTTTGGCTTGGCTTGCAAGTGGTTTTATTTAGTTTCTTGGAAAATATCAATCCAGCATAACGTACGACCGTCACGGCGCTTTCAACCGGTAGAACCCGCGACTGTTGGCAGCAGGAAGCGTCACCTTCCATTGACCATTCAGATAGTCAGGTGTCTTGACTGTCGCTGTCCATGTAGCTGGCGGTGTCACGTTCGTCGTCTCGTAGAGTCCGAAGTAACCAATGTCTCCCGGCCAGGAAAAGGTGAGGTTTCTTCCTGCGGCATCCCAACTGGACAGCAGTTGTGGCTGAGAAAGCTCATAGGTCGGTATCAACGGAGCTGTGAGCAAAGGAAAATTTACCCATGCCTTTACCACATTTGCCGGGTTGGAATTGTTGACCTGCACGCCGTTCCCCGCCGAGCATCCGATGACCTCGGAAATCTTGCCAGGTGTGCCCGCCCCCGCTGTGAAATAAATCTGATAAACAGGAAAGCTCTGGTCATAGGCAAGCCAGGAACTCTTGTTGACGAGGTGCAGTGTGCCCCCGCTCACCCATCCACCGTTGATGCTGTGATCGAACATGTGGATGAGATCAAACCCGATGTCGCCGCCGCCGATGATGAAATCCCAGTCGGGCCGGGCGAACAAGGCCGTGTTGAAGAAGCGCGCCCTGCCCTGGAAATCACTCGTGCTGCTGATGCCGACGGTGGTGTTGGTCAGGTCATTGTAGTCAGCCAGAATTGCCAGGGTTGAGTTGATCACATTCACATCGCACGGCGCAGCGGCTTCGAAGCGGAAGCCCTCGACGGTGATATCGCCCATGTGCGCGAAACAAGTGGCGGACGGCCCACGTCCGTTCTGCGAGATGAAACGCGTAAAGTAGCGGGTGAATATCCAGAAATCTTTGACGAGCAGTTCCGAACAATCGCCCAGGATGTAGGCTTCGTTGTTGTGCTCGATGAAATCCTTCACGGAGTATTCGTCCGCCTGGCTGAGGCGGCTTTGCGAGTCGTAATTGTCAATCCAGTAGGTCCAGTTGGCGTGGCAATTGACAATTGAACCGGACGAACCGTTCCCGACAACGAAACCCTTCCGCAACCCGAACCCATCTGCCATGTAGATGAAATGGTTTGTGCATTTGTATGTGTCGAGATCCACGTAGTACCAGGAGTTCGGCGAAACGACGCCAATCACATAAACATTGTCGCCACGTCCCTGGATGGTCGGCGGATAGGGTGTCAGGTTGGCGGGGTCCTGCTCCTCATAACTAAAGGTGACACCAATCAATCCGCTGTTCGCTTCGAGTGCAACAGCGGGAGGCCCATCAGTCTCCAACTGGTTTCCGTAGGGTTGCAGAATGGCGCCCTTGGCTTCACCGTCTCCGCCGGGCCACGTGCGATGACGCATCTCGTAGGTGCCACGCAATTCCACGCCACCTGGAACCACGAGAGAATTGAGCAGTTTGTATTTGCCGCCGGGGAGAAACACGATGCCTCCGCCCGCCACGCCCGCTGCGTTCAGCGCACTTTGGATCGAAGCGATGTCATCCGTCGTGCCGTCTCCCTTCGCATTCCACGGCGGATCAGTGACGACGTACAAATTCGTTCTGGCCGGTTGGCGTGACTGATAATCCTGTTTCACTTTTTGCCAGCTCACGTCAGGCATTGCGCTCGGCATGGCCCTGCGTCCGTCAATGATCACGCGGCTGGCACCGCCTGCGTTTTGGATTGCGCGGGCTGGCGTGAAGTTGCAGCCGATAAACGCAGCGCGTTTGGCGTCAGGAAACACCGTGGCGTGGTAGGTCGCGGCTCCACGGTTCAGCGTGGAATTGACGAAACACAAAGTCCCCGCGAGCTGACGCAACGTGCCGTTGATGGTGCAATTTTGAAATTGCATGCGTGAAGGCCAGTCACCGCCCATGATCACCGCAAATCCGTTTCGCCCGGTAATTTGACAGGAGTGAAACTGAATAAAACTTGAATCGTTCACCGGCTGGGAGTTCACGCCGATGTCCCCATCGAAATCGAATTTCGTAAACATCAGCCCGGATTGACCCGCCATCGCCGTCGCCAGCAGTGCCGTGCCGCAGTTGCTGATGGAGCCGGAATAAAATGTCGCTCCACAGGGGCCGTTGGTGCTGCGGTTGGCCTCAATCCCGACTTTGTACCCGTTGATGAAAAGATCAATGCATGTCTCGCCATCAATCCGCAACAGACGAATGGCGGTGCCATTGGCGCGCATCCACGCGGCGTGCGGTCCTCCGGCGACGGGCGCGCCTGGAAGTTTGGACGCCGGCCACACGTCGGGATTAAAGCGAACGTCCTCAAGATGACTGATGTCGGCAATCATATCAAGGTCAATACCCTTGCGCAGAGGCGTTCCGATGAGTGTGGAAAAAATATGTTTCGCGCCGGATCTGGGCGGAGCCACCTGGATCCCTTGGTAGGGATTCACGAGGATTACGTTTTGTACAACGTTGTCACCGTGGTCACCAATGCAATAAGGATATGCCACAATGTTGGTGGGACTTTGGTCGGGATACCAGATGGTCACGCCTTTGAGCGCGGTCGAGCCATTCAAGAAAATGAAAGGTGTTCCGTTTGCCTGACCGCGTCCTGCATACACCTTGAAGATAGTACCCACGGCACCAGTCGAGTTGGTGGTCCAGTCCTGCCAGTCACCGTGCAATGTGACTCCGTCGGGAACTTCAAGAGTGCCTTGGAAGGCGTACGCTCCCGCCGGCACAAAGATCACTCCCCCGCCCAGTGCGGCAACGGTGCTCATGGCGTCTTGAAACGCATCGGTGTCATCTGTGATGCCGTCGCCTGCGGCGCCGAAATCCTGCGGCGTGCATGCGGCCACAATGATCTCGCCCGGGTTTAGCTGCGGCCGGATAACGCGCCAATGAATCGGGTCCACCGGTGCATTGGTCTGGATGATGAATTTTTCCCAATCGGTCGCAGCCAAGCTTTGATTCGCGATGAGTTCGCCCTGCACCGCCGTCACAAACATGTTGTTGACCCGGGCCTTCAGCGCATACACGCCTCCACCTTGGGCTATCAAATCGAACTGCTCCCAAGGACCGATGGCGCTGCGGTTCGCCACGAGTGCAGCCGCCCCGGCACTTTCAGCACAGACATAACGACCGTTGACCCTGGCCTGAAGCGCATAACTGCCGCTGCCGCCGTTCAGAATCGAAAACAGTTGGAGCGCTCCCGCGTTGGTTCGATTGGCCGCCAGATTGAATCCGCTCGCAGCTTCGACGCTCACACAGAGGTTGTTCGCTTTGCATCTCAGGGTGTAAACTTCCGAGGCGGAAAAGGGCTGGGCTGAAGAATTCAGGGCGAGTGTCAACAACAGGAATTGAATCCACCGCCGAGACAGGCCTTGCGAGGTCATTGGGGCTTGGTCCATAGCCTTTGACATTCCGAACTGACACTGTTCCTGCTGGTCGCTTATGTCAAGATCGCCGGTCAAAAAGTCCTCGATGATCCGTCTTTTTAAGGACGAGGACGAAAGTTGCCCGACAATGTCAATCTCATGCGCCTTTGGTTCACCAGTTGATTTGCGATGTGCGCACCGATTAGACTCGAACGGTGAAACCGCTTGCTGACTGCAAACTTTACACGTTCGTTGACACCGCCTATCTGCGCGGACACACGCCGGAGTTCGTGGCGCAACAACTATGTGATGGCGGCACGGACCTGATTCAATTGCGCGCCAAGACTTCTTCCCGGGACGAAATCCACCGCATGGCCGCGTCTGTTCTCGCCGTGACACGTCGCGCCAAGGTCAATCTTGTCATCAACGACCATTTCGACATCGCTCTCGAAGTTGGCGCGGAGATTTGTCATCTGGGGCAGGAGGATTTCTTTGACGCCGGCTACAGGAATGTCTCGGAGGTCAGAGGCCGGAAGTCACAAGTCAAAATTGGTCTGAGCACCCATGCCCCCGCACAGGCAGAGCGTGCCGTGGTGGCCAGCGCGGATTACATCGCCATAGGGCCCGTTTTCGCCACGGACACCAAACCAACGGCAACACCAGCGACGCTCGAATACGTGCGTTGGGCTGCCGCAAACGTGAAGCTCCCGTGGTTCGCCATCGGCGGCATCAACCTGGCCACAATTGACTCCGTGCTCGCTGCGGGCGCGAAACGGATTTGCGTGGTCTCAGCAATCTTGAAAGCCCCGGACATTGCCAAAGCCTGCGCAGAATTTCAGCGGCGGCTGGGATGACGGATAATTCAGGGGCGTATCCTAAAATTTCCGCGCGCGGCACCCTTGTCGCAACCCAATGATATCCTTCAACTGGAACTATGCGTTCCGTTCCCGGGCGTGGTCCATATTGGGTGAAGTTTTCTGAAAAATCCGTTTGACGGCCATCATATCTCACGTATCATCACATCCTGATACGTCAATATGTCATTGGCGACCATTGAAAACATTGCCTAAAACAAACATGAGCAACCGTTACATCTTTTCATCCGAGTCCGTTGGCGAGGGCCACCCGGACAAAGTCGCAGATACCATTTCCGATGCCGTGCTGGACGCCTGTCTAACGCAGGACAAGTTCAGCCGCGTCGCCTGCGAAACCTATGTGAAGTCGAACATCGCCATCATCGGCGGTGAGATCACCACCAAGGCCAAGCTCGACTTCGTGAAGATTGCGCGCGATGCCATCCGCGAAATTGGCTACGTCAACGACGACGATGTGTTTCATGCCGACAAAGTGTTCGTCAATGTCATCGTGACGCAGCAATCGCCCGACATCGCGCAAGGTGTGGACGCCCGCAAGGCCAAGGGCAAGAAGACTGCCAAACAGGGCGCTGGCGACCAGGGACTCATGTTCGGCTACGCCTGCAACGAAACCAGCGAACTCATGCCTGCGCCGATCATGTTCGCGCATCGCCTTGGTCGTGAACTCACGCGCATCCGCAAAGCGGGCGGCGCGGCGTGGTTGCGTCCAGACGCGAAGTCGCAGGTCT
>JABFSR010000071.1 GCA_013140495.1 Verrucomicrobiota bacterium | reverse complement strand
GCTCACGGCGTATATCCCGAGTTCAGCCGAATCGACCTCCGTGAATCTTGTGGGCAGCGAGGTCAGCATCAAGGGTGTGTGTGGAACATGGTTCAACAAGCAACGTCAGCTCTTCGGCATCCGGCTGATGGTGACGAGCACGGAGGACATTGTTGTCGAGAATCCTGCTCCGACCAATGCGCTCACACAACCGGCCCAACCCATTGGCAACCTGATGAGGTTTACGCCCAATGCCTCCGCATACGGCCGCCGGGTCAAGGTGGCGGGGTCGGTCATTTTGCATCAACCGGGTCGCGCGCTCTTCGTGCAAGATGACCAGCGGGGTCTGTACGTGCAGACTCGTCAGTCGGGTCAACTGCAGCCGGGCGACCATGTTGAATTGCTTGG
The DNA here is from genome assembly GCA_013140495.1 of Verrucomicrobiota bacterium. Classification (GTDB taxonomy): domain Bacteria; phylum Verrucomicrobiota; class Verrucomicrobiia; order Limisphaerales; family JADLHS01; genus JADLHS01. The sequence goes on along the minus strand of JABFSR010000071.1, from coordinate 2,880 downwards.
GTTTCCCATCAAGGGGGAATACACGCCGATTCTGCAGGATGCCGTGTGGCATAAAGTCGGTTCAGGACCAAGCTTGGTTCCGGTGTTTATCCAACCGGATGAAGCTTTGGGTGGTTTGCAGGACAGCCGACTGGTGGCGATTGAAGGCCGGCTGCTCGATCATGCGCACAACAACAATGAGTCGGTGCTCCTGCTGGAGGACGCGGATCGCATTTTTTCCGCTCATCTCGAGTCTTCGGAATCACGGCCTGCACTGATGAAGCTGCAAACTGGCAGCCGGCTGCGATTGACTGGTGTCTGCCGCATCGAGGTTGGTGATCAGTGGCAGGCAGGGCCTACTTGGCGTGCAAAGTCATTTCGGATTTTGCTGCGCAGCGCAGATGACGTGGCGGTGATCAAGCTGCCGCCGTGGTGGACGCTGACGCGGCTGCTTTGGGCCGTGGGAATACTTGTCGCAGCGGTGCTGGCAGCGTTGATCTGGGGTACGCAGCTCCGGAGAAAAGTAAGCAAGCAGACCACCATCATTCGCCGGCAGCTCGAAATCGAAGAAACACTCAAGGACCGCTATCAGGATCTGTTTGAGAACGCGAACGACATGGTTTACACGCATGATCTGACCGGGCGGGTTACTTCCATCAATCTGGCTGGCGAACAGGTGCTGGGGCGCAAGCGAGAGGCCATCATCGGGAAAATGTTGTTCGATTTTGCGGTGGAAGAGCAACGCCTCCCAGTGGTGCAATGGCTTGAAAATATTCTGGATGGCACGTCCCCGCCGACCGTGGAATGGGACTTTATCAAAGCCTTGGACGGACGAGTCCGGCTGGAAATCAGCACGCGATTGATCGAGCGCGAAGGTAAACACGTCGAGGTCGAAGGCATCGCGCGTGACGTTACGGAGCGTCGGAGGCTTGAGAAAGAGATATTGCAGATCAGCACGCGGGAACAGCGCCGGATCGGCCATGATTTACATGATGGAGTGTGCCAGCAGCTCGCGGGGATTGGGTTGCTTACTGATATTCTTGCGGACAAGTTGGAGGAACAGAACCGCCCCGAAGCGATCGAAGCGCACAACATTGCCGAACTGGTCAACAAGGCCAACAAACAGACGCGAGGGGTGGCGCGCGGATTATTCCCGGTTCAGCTCGAGGAAAACGGATTGGTATCTGCATTGGAGGAATTGGCAGAAAATGCAGGGACTTTTTTTAACACCCGGTGCAAATTTCATTGCGACCTGCCTGTTGTGATTCGCGATCACTCGGTTGCCCAGCACCTTTATTTCATCGCTCAAGAGGCGATTGTAAATGCCGTCAAACACGGGAAAGCCCGGTGTGTTGACGTCCATTTGGGTGATTCCGGTGGAGGCCGATATTTCTTGGTAATTCGGAACGACGGAGCAGCGTTTGTCTCCCCGTCAGAACCGAGTCGAGGCATGGGAATTCGCATAATGAATTATCGCGCCAGAATGATCGGGGCAACGGTGCAGATACGATCTTTGCCCGAATCCGGGGCCGAAGTCTTCTGCCGATTCGTCTGTGAGCCAAAACTGGAGGATGAGGCGTCTCAGAATGGCGGCATCAATGCTTAGGCAAAAGCCATTACCGCATGATCTGCGTCTATTCTTGTCTGTCCGGATGGTTTCGATTAATTTGATGACATGAGCAAGACCGACCTGCCTGGATCGAAAGCCCAAATCCTCCTCGTGGATGATCACCCTCTGTTTCGACAGGGATTGCGAGAATTGATCGACCGGGAGCCGGGTTGGCGCGTTTGCGGGGAGGCGGCAGACGCCGAGGAGGCGGTACGCCTGGTGGGGGAAACGAACCCGGACATGGTTATCATTGATATCTCGCTAGGTGGGTCAAATGGGATTGACCTGATCAAAAACCTTAACGCGAGCAACGTGGAATTGCCCATGTTGGTGGTGTCCATGCACGATGAGTCACTTTACACCGAGCGTGCGATTCGGGCGGGAGCAATGGGTTATGTGATGAAACATGAACCTCCAAAAACCTTTAAGACCGCCATCCATCGCGTGCTGGGCGGAGAAATGTATCTCAGTGAAAAAATGGGATCGTCACTAGTTGCCAAACTCATGCGTGGTGGCGATGAGCCGGAGGAGACACCTATGAACCGTTTAAGTGACCGAGAATTGGAGGTTTTCCGGTTGTTTGGTCAGGGGAAGGGCACGAGGCAGATCGCCGAAGAATTGAATCTTACCATCGCAACCATCAATTCTTTCCGCGCTCGAATCAAAGAGAAGCTGCACCTAAAAAACTCCACCGAACTATTGCTTAATGCAATTCATTGGGTACGGGAACAGGGAAACAACAACCCAACACCTCGGATTTGAGGTTTCTTATGGCGTGGGATGGTGACTTCGGAGTCGCGGATCAGCCAGTCTGTTGGAAGTTTTCCAATTTTGTTTTACCTGGATTAGCGAGCTTGTAAAGATTTGAACTTGACGCTGCATGTTCGTGTGACCATTATGGGTACATGCGATGTAGATTATTAACTACAATTAGTACGCAATTTTCCCAAAACGTGAACGGATTACACGATTTTGAATTTAGAATTGGCTAATAGGTGCTCATTATGCGGAAGGTGATTTCAAAACTTTTCACCCGATCAAAGGGTGTTGGGTGTGCAGATTTAGACTATTTGACCCGGTTGGTGCGGCGTTACTCAGTTGAAAAACAGCAGGTGCCAAGGGACTTGCTCGATTTGGTAACGCAAAAGTACTTGGAAGCAATACCTATCGCACCAGCGGGACAGAAGTTCATCATTGATCGCAGGACTGTGGAAGTCAGGCTTGAATAGACGAGCGGCTTTGAGGCGTGGAGTCTTGGGTTGGTGTGGACAGTGACAAAGGGAATCACAGTC
>JABFSR010000051.1 GCA_013140495.1 Verrucomicrobiota bacterium | reverse complement strand
TGCCCTGCACGCGCGACGGCGATACGCCCGCCGCGCCGGGGAGTTGTTTCACCACCGCCTCCACCTCGTAAGCCTTCTGTTGCAGTGCGTCGAGATTGTCGCCATAAATTTTCACGCCGACCTGCGCGCGAATGCCGGTGTAGAGCATGAGGATGCGATTCTCAATCGGCTGCAAGAACGCCGGCACGTAGCCGGGCACGACCTTCATCTTCTCGGTCAACTCCGCCTTGAGTTTCTCGACCGTCATGCCGTCACGCCACGCGGGATTGCGCATCACGCGCGGCAGCTTGATGAAGCCAAGCACGGTGCGGTTCGTAGAGATCCATTCCGGTTTGAGCGTAATAGTCGTCTCCAACATCTCCGTCGGCGCGGGATCGGTCGGCGTCTCGAAGCGACCCGACTTGCCCGCGACCGTTTCGATCTCCGGCACGCCGATCATCACCTGATCCTGCCATGCCATCACGCGCTGGATTTCCGAGAGGCTCGTCTTCGGCAGCAACACCGGCATATAGAGCAAGCTCCCTTCGTTCAACGGCGGCATAAACTCCTTACCGAAGCCTTGCACCAAGCTCGCCGTGTGCATCCAGCCCGCGTCCCGGATCTTCGCCACCCACGCTCGCGGCAGGCCAAACGCCATGAGCAACGCCGTCGCCAGCAACATCGCCGCCGCGCTGATGACGGTCTTGCGATGGTTCAGCGCCCAGTTCAGCACGGGATCATAAATCTTCAGCAGCAGCCGCATGATGATGTTGCGGTCCTCACTGTGGAATGGTCCACGCACGAGCAGGCTGCAGAGCACGGGCACAAGTGTCACTGCGAGCAGCGTTGAACCCACCATTGCGAACGTCTTCGTCCACGCGAGCGGATGGAACAACTTGCCCTCCTGCCCCGACAGCGCGAACACCGGCACGAACGCGAGGATGATGATCGCCATCGCGAAGAAGATTGGGCGGCCGACCTGTTGGCAGGCGGCGAGGGTGACACTCAAAGTTTCAGCGGACGTGAGCCGGCTGCGCTTCTCCTCTTCAGCACGCTCACAGTGTCGAATCACATTTTCCGTCACCACAATCGCCGCATCCACCAATACGCCAATGGCGATAGCGATGCCCGTGAGCGACATGATGTTGCTCGTGATGCCGAATTCCTTCATCAGCAGGAACGAGATGAGAATCGAGATCGGCAGCGGCAGCGTGACGATGAGAATGCTGCGGAAGTGCCAGAGGAAAATGATGTGCGCGAGCGTGACCAAGATGATTTCCTCAAGCAGCGCGTGCTTGAGCGTGTCAATCGTGCGGTCAATCAGCGTGCTCCGGTCGTAAAACGGTTTGATGGAAATCCCCGGCGGCAGGCTCGGCCCAATCTCCGCGATGCGCTCCTTCACGCGTTCGATGACGGCCTTGGCGTTCTCACCGGTGCGCATGACCACTGTGCCGCCGACGGCTTCCGCGCCGTTCACGTCCAGTGCGCCGCGCCGGAAATCGCCGCCAATCTGCACCGTCGCGATGTCTTTGAGGTAAATCGGCGTGCCTTCGACCGCTTTCACCGCGATGAGTTCCAAGTCTTCCGTGTTCGCGACCAAACCGATTCCGCGCAGCACAAACTCCGCGCCATTCTCTTCGATGACTTTCCCGCCGACGTTGAGGTTCGCATTCGCAACCGCGCCCATCACTTCGCCGAGCGAGACATTCGCCGCGCGCATTTTCGTGGAGGAGAGTTCGATCTGATATTGCTTCACAAAGCCGCCGATGCTCGCGACTTCCGCCACGCCTTGCACGCTGGAGAGTTGATAGCGCACAAACCAATCCTGCGTCGCGCGCAACTTGCCGAGGTCGTAGCCGCCGCCGGGAGGTTTAGCGGGATCAACGTGCAGGTAGTATTGATACACCCAACCGAGACCGCTCGCGTCCGGGCCGAGTTGCGGCTTCACGCCCTCGGGCATGTTGGCTTGAAGATAATTCAGCCGCTCCAGCACCCGCGTCCGCGCGAAGTAAGTATCCACACCCTCCTCAAAAATGATCGTGATGAGCGAGAAGCCGAACATCGAAGTCGCGCGCACGTCCTTCACGCCCGCGAGCCCCTGCAATCCGGTCGAGAGCGGGAACGTCACCTGATCCTCGACCTCCTGCGGGCTGCGCCCCATCCAATCGGCATAGACGAGCACCTGGTTTTCCGTGAGGTCAGGAATCGCGTCCACCGGCGTCTTGAACACTGCACGCACGCCGAGCGCGATGAGCATCAACGCGCCGCACAGCACGAGGAAGCGATTCTTCAGACTCCATTCAATGAAGCGCGTGATCATAACAACACCTCTAGGCGCGATTGGCTTGCCTCGACAACCTTTTGTTGCATATGCAACAAAAGGTTGTCCAAGCAGATTCTTGCCTTCACGGCTTCACCTCCGAGCCGCAATCAATCATCTCCGCGCCGAACCACGGGTTCCGCACCTCGGGTTTGAGTTGAATCCAGTCCGCGCGGTTGGGCGCTCCCGGGAACGCATCCTTCGTCATCGGGCACCGGAAAACTTTTACGCTGGCGAATTCCTTGTCCGTGCGACGCAGCGCCTGGGCGAGGGCCACTGTCGCTTCGCTGAAGGGATGAAATGCTTTGCGGGCGGCTTTCAGATTTTCCGCTGCGCTGAGATGGCCGACCTTCTCGACCGGTTTGAGTAACGCCTGCCAGGCATTGGTTCTGTCGAAGGCATTCAGCAGCGTCGGCGTGGCGACGTGCGTTTTGCCGGCTTGCGCGTTGAACTCTTTCACGTCGTCCACGGAAAGCGAAGTGCCCAGCGCATCCGCGAGGGCGAGAAAATCTTTGACCGCTTTGCGTTGTTCGCCGGTCAGCGCGGGAAACGTCGGCGCAGCGTTCGTGTCGTCGGAGTGCATCGGGTGCGAGGCATAGGAACGGTTCATTTCCGCCTGGCCATCAATGAGCAGGTTGCCATTCACGACGACTTTTTCTCCCGCGCTGACGCCGGAAATGATTTCCACCAGCGCATCGCCGCGCCGCCCCAGTTGCAACACGCGCCGCGCATAACCGCCACCGCCCTGATCCACAAACGCGATGGCCTCTGGTCCCGTTTGGATGATCGCACTGCGCGGAATCACGACCGCTTCAGGCGCGTCCAGATGCACGACGCCATCCGCGTAGAGGCGATGCGAGAAGAGACGTCGCCCATCTACAATCGGGTTCTCCAACTCAACGCGCACCTTCGTCGAGCGCGTGGCTTCGTCGAGGTTCGGGTCAATGAACTTGATCACGCCCGCGACAACTTTGCCCGGGAGCGACGGCGTGGTGACGTCAACTTTTTGCCCGGCGTGAATCCACGGCAGGTCCTGCTCGTAGGCGCGGAACTGAAACCACATCGTCGCGAAGTCCGCGATCTCAAACAGCTTCTCGCCTTCCTGCACGTATTGCCCGGCGTAAATTTTCTTCTCCACCACCGTGCCGCTGATCGGCGCGAGGATTTGCGAGGTGATTGCGTCCGCCGGTTTGGCTGGCAACGCTTCGATTTGTTCCGGCGTCAAACCCACTTGCCGCAGGCGTGAGGCGACAGCAGAGCGCAGGTCTGAGTTCGTCGAACTGGCAATCGCCCGATACTCACGTTCGGTCTGGAGCAACATCGGGCTGTAAAACTCCGCGAGCGGTTCGCCGGCCTTTACTTCCGCGCCCACGTAGCTGACGTGCAATTTCTCAATGCGGCCCGGGATGTAGGCGGACAACACGCGATGCTTTGCGTCGTCGTCATCAATCGTCCCCGCCACCGTCAACGTCTTGGTGAGCGCCTGCGTTTTGACTTCCATCGTTTGCACGTTCAACACGCGGATGGAAGAGGCCGAGAGCGAAATCATGTCGCCGCCCACGTCGAGGCCGGTCTCGCCTTCATAGACGGGCGTGAGTTCCATGCCGCAGATGGTGCAGCGTCCGGGCTTGTCGGACTTGATCCACGGGTGCATGGCGCTCTGGTAGTAAAGCACCTTGCGCTCGGACTTGGTGTCAGCAGGCTTCGATTTGCCGCAGCCGACCAGCAAAATCAATACGACCAATGGGACACATGCGACCCATTTGGCGACCGTTGGGAAAATGCTTTTTGTATTCATGGCGGATCAAGGATTCGCGGGCTTCGGGCAGCAGGAATCGGCGTGCGTCGCTTGGGCGGCCTGCGCGGCTTGCGCGGCGAGATGCGGACAGGTCATCGCGGTGGGAGCTTCCTCGACAACGGGTTTCTCCGCGCAGCAACCGTCTTTGTGTGCTGTGGTCGCTTCCGGTTTATCGCCATTGAGCGCGGCCAATTTCATCCCGCACTCGGAACAATCCGCCGGCGTCGCGCTGGTGATTTTCGGATGCATCGGGCAGGCGTAAACTGCGGCGGGCGCGGTGGTGGTGGCGCGGGCGGTTTGGATTCGTTCCGGCACTTGGAAATAAAGTGCCGCTGCCGCGCTAGCGAACGAGGCGAGCAGTAACAGTCCGATTAGGTTGAGATGACGGGCAATGAATTTCATAGGTTTCAAGAGTTCAAGGTTTCGTGGGTTCGGTTTTGGAATCAGAGTCGGCGCTGAGCATTTGGATTGCTTCGAGATCGCCGAGGCCGCAGCAGAGGACGAGTTCGGAAAGCATTTCGTATTGCTCGGCGACGGCGCGGACATACATCAATTTTCCTTCGAGCAACATCCGGCGCGTGTCCAGCATGTCGCGCAACATGCCGCCGGACTCAAACATTGATCGCGCGCTGGCAAGGGCTTGCTCACTGCGGGGAATGATTTGGTCGCGATATAGCAAAGCTTCCCGACGCATGGCGGAAATTTTTACGATCAGCCCGTGAACCTCTTCGCGGATGGATTGCTCGTAGTCCTTCGCATCAAACTCGGCGGCCTTGCGTTTTTCTTCCTCACGGCGAACCGCAGCGCGATATTTCGGCGCGTTCCCTAGCGGGATGCTGAAGCCGACCATGAACTCAGACTGCCGCAGTTCACCGCTGCGCGAGTAATTTCGGTTTTCAAAACCGATGCTGACGTCCGGCCAGCGTTCCTTGCGCGCGACGTTCACGGCGTCTTCCGTGGCGCGAATTTCTTCGCGCATCTTTCGCAATCGCGGTTCGTAACGGAGCGCGAAACTGGCGAGGCGGTCGCTGTAAACAATAGCATCCGCCACCGGCGGCAATTGCAGCGTCGGCCAGGGGGCGGCGAGATCGCGGGTCAAAAACCGATTCACGGCGAGGATGGCTTGCGCACGCTTGTCGCGGTCGGTCTTGAGTTGCTCGACGCGTTTGCTCTGCTCATTTTGAAGGGTCAACACGTCCATGAGGCGCACCGAACCGGAACGATAACCTCCTTCGACAATCTTGGTGGTGATGTCAAGCCAGGCGAGGTCTTGCTCCGCTATATTCAGGGCTTCATCAGCAAGCGCGGCGCGAAACAGGGCTTTGGCGAGATCGCTGCGGAGCGTTTGAAATTGCACATCTTCAGCGGCGACTTCGACGGCGAGTTCAGCGGCAGCCATCTTTCGCATCGCCCCGGGTTTGCCTAAGAGAGGAAGTTTTTGTTCCAGGCTGTAGAACACATCGCCGTTATCCTCGCGCATGGCGCGTTCGGCGGCCATCACTCCGACACGGGCCATGGGGTCTTCCCAAGTGCGGACGGTCTTGATGCCGGCGGCGGCGGCGTTGGTGCGGGCGCGGGCGGCGAGGAGCGCCGGGTGATTCGTCGCCATTTCCTCGGCGAACTGATTCACCAAGGCCGGCGTGATCCGCAGCGGCGGAGCGGATGCGGTATCATTTGTGGCCGCGATTCCACCAACGGTTCCTAGCAAAAGCAGACTGCAAAGTATTTTTGTTTTCATGCTGATCAAGATTTCTTCCTGCGCAGAACGACAAGGACGAGACGCAATGCACCTGCGCGGTACACACTGCGGGCGTTCAGACGGGAAGACTCAGATCAGCAGGGCGCAATCTCGTTGGAACAACGGGACGGCCAAAGAGGAAGAAGAACTGCCGGTGGAAGCAACAATCGCCGGTGCGTTCTCAGGAAGTGTCCACGCGACCAGCTTGGGAATTATAGCGGTGAAATTAACGGACGTGCTGATGGAAACCGACGCAGCCGGAAGGGGAATTGAATCCGGTGCGGATTGCTTCACACAACAGCAGGCTTTTTTGGGCACGCAACATCCGCACGGGACCGGCGTGGGGGCGGAAGTCGTTTCAGCAGACGCCACCACCTGAAGCCAAATCAGCGTCAGGCTCAGAATGATGGCGGCTGCCCGTTTCATGGTTTTAATCTATCACAAGTCGTGCCACCAAGCGCCAACCGGCGTTTGGCTTTGGCGTGTCACTTTTTGTCCGATTTGTTGCCAGCTTTTCCAGCATCAGCGAGCTTTTTGAGATACTTGGCTGGGTCTTTTTTGAAATCCTTCTGGCAGGATTTGCAGCACAGTTTGATCTCCTGACCTTCGTGGATGAAAACGAATGGCTTGCCCATCTCGCCGAGTTTTTCGTCCGAGACGATGCATTTGGTGAGTGGATAGGGTTTGGCCTTTTCAGTTTTCTTCTCTTCGGCAAAACCGGCAAGAGGTGCGGCAAGCAAACCGGCCAGTACCCCGGCGACGATTACATGTTTTAATTTTTTCATAATGTTCAATTGTTCTCTTTATGTTTGTCGTTTCCCAGGGCGTTAACGGTGAACCCCGTGCTGGACTTACCCCGCAACTCGCAAAACCCCGCAGAAATCTTTGTGAGCCTTTTTGTACCAGACTGCGACGATGTTGCAAGCGAAGTATTCTTTGACTTAGGCTCGATCCTCTGAACGACAGGTGAGGGAGAATCAGGCGATTCTCCCTCTGGGTTTATGAGACTATTTCTTCTCCATCCCCGGAGTCGGCCCTGAGCCTTTCTTCATCACGCAGCAAAAAGCGTCTTCACTACCGCACATCTTGCAGACGTGAACGAGTTTGTCGGTCTTCGCCTTGCCGTGACCTTCGGCGACGTATTTATGTTCGCAGCCTGGACAGTCATGGCGCGCGATGGTGCTGGTTTCCGGCTTGGCCCCGGTCTTGGTTGCAGGAGTTACGATGGTAACCCAACTGTCCTTGCACTTCGGGCAGGACATAACAACTGTGTCGCCCGGTTGAACGGCTTCTGCGTCAGCAACAGTTTTGATGGGGTTGAGCTTCATCAGTTTGGTGGCACCCTTCTCTTCCGCAGACCCAATCGTCGGCAAGAGGATCAATGCGGCGATCGCCAATCCGGCGAAGCAGGAGGAGAGGTTTCTGGAGGTTTGTTTGATGGTTTTCATGTTCGACGTTTTGTTAGTTGTTTCGTTTATTTTTCAGGCGATCGAGATGACCGCCTCTAACTCTGCTTACCCCGGCGGCAATCTTTCCCCGCAAAAAATGTGAAAAATGATTTCGCGGGATTTCGGCGGATGCGGTGTAATCCAGGTGTCGGCTCTGATTGGATGAGGCCGATACAAAGGCGGTCAGCCGCCCGCAATACGATGAAAGAAAATGATCTCAATCAAAATGATGCCGCGTTGAGCACGCTGCTGCGTCAAGCGCGCCCCGCTTCGTCGCTCCCGCCCCGCTTTCAAGAAAATGTCTGGCGACGGATCGAGCGGGCGGAAGAACCTAAAACCGCCCCTGCCCGCACCGGGTGGCTTGATGCGCTGGCGACGTGGATTTTGCGCCCGCAACTCGCCTTCGCGGTTGCTGCAGTGCTGGTCTTGATGGGCATGGGACTTGGCTGGAACAGCGGCGAGCGGCTGGCCCGAAACGACGCGCAGGCCCGCTATCTCTCGGCTGTGGCGCCGAACGCATTGCATTGAGATGACCAAACGATCACTCATCACCGTGGTTTTGGCGTTGGCAGCTTGCGCGGCACTGTTCGTCGGTTCATACGTGATTGCGCAGCGAATTTGCGCCAAACACGTGACAAGTTCCGCAGACGATCTCGCCTGGTTGCGACAGGAATTCCGCTTGAGCGACGCGGATATGACGCGCGTGCGGGAGTTGCACGAGGGTTACATGCCAAAGTGCGCCAAGATGTGCAAACAGATCGCGGCCAAGAAACAGGAACTGGAATCAACGCTGGCAGGCACAACGAATGTCACCACTGCTGCCGAGGAAAAGTTGACCGAACTCGGCATGTTGCGTGCACAATGTCAGGCGCAGATGCTTCGTCACTTTGTCGAGGTCAGTCAGGCCATGCCGCCTGAACAAGGCCGTCGCTACCTCACCGAGATGCAACGCCTCACCCTCGGCTTCCACGAACAAATCGAACAATCCATGTCGCACTCAGCGGACCATCAGCATGGAAACCACTGAATCCGATGCTCAGGATCGAGCGGACATGGCGCGACTGGCAGCGGGTCACGACGCAGCACTCAATGATTTGATGGAGCGACACGCAACGCCTTTGTTTCGTTTTCTGTGCCGCATGCTGAACAACGAGGACGACGCAAACGACATGGCGCAGGAAACATTCGTCCGGGTTTTCCAAGCCCGCGCATCGTTCGACCCGAACAAGAAGTTTTCCACCTGGTTTTTCACCATCGCCGCGAATCTGGCGCGCAATCAAATCCGCTGGCGCACGCGACATCCAAATGTTTCGCTGGATGCGGAAACGAATCCGGGCGACCAACCGCTCGCCAGCACCTTGGCCGCCACCGGACCGACACCAAAGGAACACGCTCTGACCACCGAACGCGCCGCCGCAATTCGCACCGCAGTAAACAATCTGCCCGAGGATATGCGCGAAGCCATCGTGCTCTGTGAATGGGAAGAACTCAGCATGGCGGAAGCCGCAACGATTTTGGAGGTCACGCCCAAGGCCATCGAGTCGCGCCTTTATCGTGCCCGGCAAATCCTGCGCGAACGATTGAAAACCTGGCTGAACTGAAAGATTTCAGCGCGCTTGTTGATTCAGCGATGGATGTTTGCCCGCGAAATAACTCCTGGTGATAGCGCGCGTGATAAATTCCTTGGCCAGAACGACGGCGCGTGGGAGTTTCTCACCCTTGGCCAAATGTGCAGCAATCGCTGCTGCGTAAGTGCAACCGGTGCCGTGGGTGGATATGCCACGAACGCGCCGCGCCTTCAGCACGCTGAAATTTTTCCCGTCGAACAACACGTCTATGGCATCGTCACCAAGTTTCAGATGGCCGCCTTTCACTAGCGCGGCACAGCCAAACTTCGCATGAAGTTCTTCAGCCGCATCCAACAGATCTTCGAGCGAGTTGAGTTTACGTCCGACCAGCAGTTGCGCTTCATCAAGATTCGGCGTAACCAGAGTAGCAAGCGGGAGCAGGTGCTCTTTCAAGGCACGAATCGCAGAGGGCTTCAACAACACTGCACCGCTCGTCGCGACCATGACGGGATCAACGACGAGCGGGGGACGTTTTTCTCTCGAGAAAAAGTCGGCGACCACGTTGATAATCTCGGTTGAAAACAACATGCCTGTCTTCACAGCGCGTGGCGGGAGTTCGGCAAAGACGGCTTCGATTTGTTTTTCCACCATGTCAGCACGAACCGGTTGGATGTCAGACACGCCTTTGGGATTTTGTGCCGTGATGCAGGTGATGGCGGTCGTGCCGTGACAGCCGAGAGCGGTGAATGTTTTCAGATCAGCCTGAACGCCCGCGCCGCCACCGCTGTCTGAGCCAGCAATGGTCAGGACGATGGGGAAGCTGGCTCGCCGTGCCGGGAGTTTCATTTTTTAACGGTGGCGTGTTCGCGCAGCCAGTTCAAGTCCGCGTAGGGTTCAAAAGCAAAGTTCAGATGAGTAACGAAGCCACCAAGGGCCATGTCACGCGTATATGCGTCGCGCCACCGCTTGTGCTCCACATGTCCGTCCGCGAACGACAGCACACCGCCATTCGCGTGGTCAATTGCCGGAAACTGATAATAGAAGGTGGACATGGATATGCCGAATGCAGAGTGGCAAACCCAGTTTGGAGCCATTTCCACAAACTGCAACAGATCGGCCGGCCTGGCCGCAGAGACATCAGATATTTTTCGGAAATTGACGTGCGTTGTGCTCTGAAAAAAATCTCCACCTCCTTCCGGCACAACCCAATTCAAATAACTGTTTAAGGCGTAGGTGCGAACCTTGGGTTGACCTGCAAAGGTGCTGCGGTCGGCAGGGCATTTGTAAACACCCGGCGCTTTGATGTAGTCGGCAAAGGCGGCGTATTTTGGACTGATGAGATAATCGACGTTGGTGAAGCTGTCGAATTCACCAGCGATAAATTTGTGCGTCGCCCCCAGCACCCAAAGCCGCGTATCGCCGACGGAGGCCGGTGTACCGTAGCCATTCGCTACCAATTGACCATTGTGATCGTCGGCATAGAGATGCCAGGCCAGACCCAACTGCCTGAGGTTGCTCATGCTCTGAGCGCGATATGCCTTTTCTTTGGCCGTGGACAATGCAGGCAGGAGCAACGCCGCCAGAATTGCAATGACGGCGATCACCACAAGGAGTTCGATGAGTGTGAAGCCAATCTTGCCACTTCCGGTACGGACACGAAGCGGAGTAGATGGCCGATTTAACCGCTGTGGCTGCATTTCAAAGCTCTTTTACCACGCCTTGCGCTGATCGCAAAGCGGGAATCTGCAATCGAAAACACTGACGGGAAAATAAAACAGCCCCGAATTGTCATCCGGGGCTGTGTGAAGGCGCGGTTTGCGCAATATCTTTATCTCTTTGGATTGACGATTTCCGCCATCTTGAAAATCGGCAGGAACATACAAATCACCATGCCGCCGATGACGACGCCGAGAACGACGATGAGGATGGGTTCGATGAGGGCAGTCAGACCGGCAAGGACAGTTTCGATTTCCTCATCCAGGAAGTCGGAGATGCGCTCGAGCATGTTGTCAATTTTGCCGGTCTGTTCGCCGGCGGTGATCATGCGGATGATCATGTTCGGGAAGACGGGGTGCTTTCCGAGGGCGACAGAGATGCTTTCACCGCGTTCGATGTCTGAAGATGCAACCTTGATGGCCTTTTCCATAACGACGTTTCCGACGGTCTGGGAGACGATGTTGAGGACTTCAAGGATGGGCACGCCGCTGCGGATCAGCGAGGCAAGCGTGCGCGTAAAGCGTGCGAGACAAATCTTGTGGGCGATGACGCCGAAGATGGGCAGTTTGATGCGTTTGGAATCCCAGAACTCCAGCCCTTTTTTGGTCTTGATCCAATAAAACCAGCCATAGACCGTGCCTCCGCCACCGAGCAGCAGCAGGATGAAGTAGCCTTTGATGAAGTTACTCAGGTTGATGAGGAACTGTGTCGGTCCGGGAAGCTTCGCACCGAACCCTGTATAGATATCACCAAAAACGGGAATCACCTTCACCAGCAGAAATACCGTGATGGTAATCGCCACCACAGTGACCACCGTAGGATACATCATGGCGGACTTCACCTTCTTGCGAAGTCGTGCAGTGTTTTCAAGATAGACCGCGAGGCGCGCGAGGATTTCCGCGAGCAAACCGCCCTTTTCGCCAGCACCGACCATCGCGACGAAGAGACGGTTGAAAGCCTGCGGATGTTTTTGCAACGCTTCGGAAAAACTGTCGCCACCCTCCACACGGGTGCAGACGTCCTTGATGACATCGCGCATCACCTTGTTCTGGGTCTGGTCTGCCAGCGCCTGAAGGCATTGAACCATGGCAAGACCCGCATCAATCATCGTGGCCAGTTGCCGC
>JABFSR010000064.1 GCA_013140495.1 Verrucomicrobiota bacterium | reverse complement strand
CTCCAACGCCACTGCGGACGAAGACGCGAACCGGAAAACAAAAACCGCTTTTAAGAAAAAAATGAAACCCTTCACTTAACTCTTGCCAAATAAACCCTCATAGGAGGGGAGCGGTGATTTGATGCGCACGCAGACTTCGGCAAATCCATAGCGCAAATCGTTCGTCGCGCGTTCGCCCGGCGCGAGTGTGCCCTTCCACGGCGCATCCTCGGCCACGTTCCCGACCTGATTGACAAATGGCGCGCCGTTGGTGTCGAGTTGGTAAAACGTGTAAGTGAGGCTTTCTTGCCGCCAGATGCCGGGCTGGTCGTCGAGCGTGCCGAGCACGACCTCGTAATCACCTTCAAACGCCGCCGTCGCCGGGTTGAACGCGCCGGCAAACGAGGCCGCTGCGCTGCCGCCGGTCGTGGCGAAGGTTGATCCTGGCACGAGTTCATCCACGCCCGCCATATTGACGTAGCTGCCGTGAATGCCGCCGGGACCCACGCCGTCGGGGATGCCGTTCGTGTCCGGATCGTAATCCGCCGCCCGCACGAGACCGCGCAACGCCGAGAGGCTGCCGCCGGGTTCTGGAGGGCCAGTGAGCGTGACCTTGCCCACAATCCGCGCGGGGTGCATCACGAACGTGTCGCCGAGGTCGTTCGTGGCGCCCGCCGTGACTTCAACGCCCGCGTTGGTGCCGAGACCGAGGGCGGGCGTCTGGAAGTATTCAAAGCGATAGCCGTCGCCAAACTGCATTTCCGCCTGCACGCGCCATTTCTCGGTCGAATTGGAGGGCACGAGATTTTCCAGTTCAAACGACCGGCTCAAATCCGCGCCCGGAGTCTCGGCGAGCAGCGCGTCATAACGCTGATTGCCGGACGGCCCGGCGGCCTTGATGACGGGTCGGCCAAGCAGTTCAAGATAACCGTCCGTCAGCAGTTCAATTTCATCCACGAGGTTGGCATTGCCGATGATTTTTCCCAGTGCTCCGGCATCTGGAATGGTGACCGTGATGACGGGTTGGTCTTCGCAGTTCAGTAGCATGGTGTGCGTCCCTCGGTGCGTGATGCGGTCGAGATAAATGTCCGTGCCCGTGTCCACCTCGACGACCAGTTCGAGTCCCACGCCGCTCGGCACGACCAGGAAATTGTTTGTGCGGCCCGGCGGCTGGACGGTGTAGCGGGCGCGCAGGCCATAGGGCGCGTTGGTTTCGGTGACGAAGGCCCGTCCACCGAGCGCGGCAACCGGCTGGCCAACCGAATCCACATAGCGCAACTCGATCAACGCCACGCATTCGTCGAAATTCACCGTGGCGGGCGGCGAGTTGCTGGCCAGTGGCGCGGCGACCTGGCTGGGAGTCCAATATTCCTCATTGGTATCGAGCACGACGTACGCATAGGCATTGTAGGTGAGGGGCGTGTTGTTGGCGGTGACGGTCAATGCGTAAGGACTGCTGAGGTGATCGGCGGTGTAAACGATCTTGCTGGCCTGGAGCACGTCGGGTGGGTCGGTGTAGGCATAAATGGCAAAGTAAGTCATCCCTTCGTTTCCCGGCGGGCCGAGCCGGGCGAGAATGTCCAGGTCCGTGTTCACGAAGCGCACGAGGCCGCTGATGGTGTTGGTGCCGGACTGCACCTCTTGGGCGGAAGCGGGCAGAGCGTACCCGGCCAGCGTAGCCAGCAGGAGTAAGGGCAAGATTTTTTTCATGGAAAAGTGTCTAATGGAAAACAGAAGATACAGTGTTTGTCAAGCCGGGAGAAACGCCGTTTCCAGTTCCCGATGATGAAAAGGCGTACGGGAATGTCCCTGGATCGAAACTGCGGTCGCTGGGGCCGTCAGCCTTGAGCCAGGCGAAATTGAAACGCGCGATGTTCAGGGAAGGCGCGGCGGAATCGCCGTAAAGGCGGGCAACGCGCGGACGAACCACACCAGTAACCGTATAGTGAAGTCGCCAGCGATGAGCACCTTCCCATCGGGCTGCATGGCGAGTGACCGAAGAGTGTCGTTTGCTCCGGTGGGCGGATTGAAAGTGCTGTCCAGACTTTCGTTGTCATTGAGTCGGGCGATTCGATTGCGGTTCATTGGCCATTCGGTACGCCGCCAGCCTTCTGAGCTCGTCGTAAACGAGCGGCAACAATTCGCTGGCGGCCTTGGCATCGCCGTGTTCGATTGCTTGGAGGATTTGTGTGACGTCACTCATGCGGATCCGGGTTGGGGACAGATACCACGCAAAGCTCGAAAACCCAAGGATGAAGTTCGCGTTAGTGTGCGTTTGCCTTCATCATCCACGCCGCTACAATTGTGCGCGATCTAAATTTCAAATACTTGAACGAAGGCAAAGGCACGCCAGTGACAGCACGATTTGGCGATGACGGCATCACCATTGTTGATCCCTATCGAATCACTGACGGCAAGGTGTTCCAGCGTATTTACGAGCACGCAATTTGAACGATGAAAAGGCGGCGGCAATCCATCGCTTGCCCAAACATGAAAAGACACTCCCTGGCAGTTTGGGCTCTCTTGCTGGCGACAACTGCTTTCACCATTCATACGAGGGCCGCAGAGAAATCATTCGCAGATGAGCTTGCTGCGGTTCGATTACGTGTTGCAGACGCCAAAGCCAAGCTTGGCGGGAAGGCCGGCGTTCCTGAGATTCCTGACAAGTTTGACTCCATTCCCAAGGACGCCGACTGGCTCACACCCGATGAAGCACGACAATGTTTCAGTCGCCTTCAACGCGAGATTGAGCGCAAGCGCTGGTGGAAAATCGGCCTTGATCCAACAAAGCTTGATCATGCTTTGCGAGAACCCGCGTCGGTTGTGTCCGGCTGCGCCCACGTAGTTCGCGCAGGCTTGCCAGATACACAGAAAACCCTCGCGCAGGCGAATGATGCAGGAGATTTTCTCGTCTGGGCTCAGGAGCAAGCCAAGACCGGAGTGTTCCCCTTTCCAGCATTTAGAGGTGAGACAAAGGACAAGGCATTTGTGGCAGCCAAGCGATACTTCGTACGCGCTGGGAGTGAAGGAAGGCTGCACCGCGTCATCCGAAATGGTTGGGCGATTGAAGATATTGGCGACGGCGGGTTGCAATTCGATAATGGCGAAGCCGGTGTAGCGATCTTCGAACTTTCCCAGGAAACCAAAGAGCCGAAGTATCTAACCGCAGCAACCAAGGCGGCAGACTGGGCAATGTCCCGCCCGCTCGTCGTGAACTGGAATTACAACAGTTTCAGCGTCTATTTGCTGGCGAAAGCCTTCGAGGTCTCAGGCGACCAAAAGTATCTTGCCGCTGCCACCACCAAAGCTCGGCTCGGCGTCATCCCAGGGCAGTTGACCGATGGTCAATACGCAGGCCGATGGGTTGATCCACACAACGCCCGACCGGCTTATCACTACATCATGCTCAGGGCATTGGCGCATCTGGCGGCAGCAATGCCGAAGGACGACCCGGCACGACCCGAGATATTGCAGTCGCTCAAATTGGGTCTGCGCGCCCGGAATCAGGATTTTCTCGGCCCGGGCGCACCGAACAAAGATCACGCAATGGAGGTGCTTGTATTTGTAAACCGCAGCTTCAGTGACGAAAAAGATTTCCTCCGCGAATCACTTTCGGTGGAAGCGTTGGACGCGCTCGCGAAGTTGGTTTCCAGCCAGGCTCGCAAAGGCAATGCACCACTTTCACCACGCCCACTGGGAATGTTTCTGGAGTATGTTACTTGGAAAGCTGCGCGCTGACTTTTCTGACCAGCAAGGTCGCTCTGCGATGGAACATTTCCAAAACAGAATTCCGAGGCGCAGCAATCAGGCGAGTATCTTCTCAACTACATGGCCATGCACATCCGTCAGCCGGAATTGCCGGCCTTGGTAGGCGTAAGTAAGCCGCTCGTGATCGAAGCCCAGGCAATGAAGAATCGTCGCCTGCAGATCGTGAATATGGACCTCGTCCTGAACCACATGGAATCCCATGTCGTCGGTTGCGCCGTGAGTAATACCGGACTTGATCCCGCCGCCCGCCATCCAAACAGTGAATGCCTGCGGATGATGGTCGCGCCCGAGACTTCGACCCAAAGCCACGTTGCTTTCCACCATCGGCGTACGACCAAACTCGCCACCCCAGATCACAAGCGTTTCGTCGAGCAGGCCACGCTGTTTAAGATCCTTCACCAACGCGGCTGAAGCCTTGTCTGTGGCTGCGCAATTGCCTTTGAGATTCCCGATCACGTCCGAGTGGGCGTCCCATCCCTCGTGATAGATGTTCACAAAGCGCACCCCACGCTCAATCATGCGCCGGGCCAGCAGACACGCGCGGGCAAAGCTCGGCTTTTCTGGATCACAACCATACATCTCCAACGTCTCCTTGCTTTCCTTCTTGAAGTCCATCAGATCCGGCGTCGAGGTTTGCAACCGATACGCCAGCTCGTATGAAGCGATTCGTGATTCGATCTCTGGATCTCCCACCACTCCAAGGCGCGCGTGATTCAATTCCTCAATCAAATCCAGCGAAGCACGCTGAAGCTTGGGATCAACACCTTTCGGGCTGGTGACATTCAGGATCGGATCGCCCTGGTTGCGAAACCTTACTCCCGCATAAACCGAGGGCATGAAGCCGCTCGACCAGTTGGCCGAACCGCCGCTGATTCCGCCTCCGGTGGACATGACTACATACGCAGGCAGGTCCTGACTTTCACTGCCCAGTCCATAAAGCACCCACGACCCAAGGCTGGGCCGACCTGGCTGTGAAAATCCTGTGTTCAGGAAAATTTGTCCCGGCGCGTGATTGAACTGATCAGTCTTCATGGACTTGATCAGGCAGATGTCATCCACCACTTCGGCCAGATGCGGCAACGCCTCGGACAGTTCCGCACCGGACTTTCCATGCCTGGCAAATTTGAATTGTGGGCCAAGCACCGCAGCGTCAGGACGAATGAACGCATACCGCTGACCGGCAATCACAGATGGCGGCAATGGCTTGCCCTGAAGTTTGGCGAGTTCGGGTTTGTGATCGAACAGGTCCAACTGACTTGGCGCACCAGACATGAAAAGATGAATGACGTGCTTGGCCTTGCCGGCAAAATGCGGTCCGTGCGGTTTGAGTGTGTTGCCTGCAACCGTGCCTGCCGCGTTGGCTTTTGGGAGGAAAGCATCCGTAAGTAACGAAGCCAACGCCACCTTGCCCAGGCCCAGCCCGCACTCCTTCAAAAACCAACGGCGCGAATTCACCCGCGGATGACTGCAAGCGTAAAGATGGTCGTGGCAGTTCATGGGAAAGCGGGAAATACCCAATTACCCAAACACCCAACCACAGCGCAGATAATTCTTGGGTCCTTGGGTATTTGGATCCTTGGTTCTTTGGTTACCCGGGTATTTGATTTCGTTAGCATTCTCGCCTCCTCATTTCCTGTACAATGCGCAAAAGATCAAATGCAACTCATTCGCCTCGCTCCAAAGCACGCGCGCCTCCGGCTTGAGTGATTCCTCCGCGACCGCAATCATACGCAGGAAAAACTTTGTTTCCCGCGCCTCCTTTTTGCATGTGCCGATCCGGTACTTGTAGTCTTTGCGCGAAACGCCCTCGTCGGCCTCGCAGTAGTTTGCCCCGACGCTTGTGCCCGCGCCCACCAATTGGCTGATGAGCCGGTTGTTCACCGGATTCTGAGGAATCTTCTTCGCAAACCGGATGACGGCTTCGCCGAATTGCGCCGTGTGCTCTCCGAGATCGTAAGGCTTGCTCTGCCCAACGTCCTCACGCAATTCGACCGCTGTTGCCTCCAGTCCCCAAAACTCTTCCTCGCTGCGTGCGCCTGGTGCCTGGCCATTCAGCAAGGCACTTGAATTTTTGGGTCTTTGGGTCCTTGGGTATTTCATCATTTCATCCCTTCGTGATGCTCTCGTCCAGATTTAGCAACACCCGCGCAACCGCCGTCCAAGCCGCCTGTTCATTCAAGCGTTCGCCCTCGCTCGCATCCATGATCTCCGTCGCTTTTAACTCACCGCTGGCAAACCGGGCCATCTGATCTTTGTAAAACTGGATCAGTTTTACACGCTCGTCGTTGGATGGCGGACGGGTCAGGCAACGACGAACGAGCAACTCGACGCGGCGTGCTTCATCACCCTCGGCATTGGTGGCCATTTTTCCGAGAGCGCGGGCAACCTCCATGAACACGGTGTCATTCAGCAGCGTGAGCGCCTGCAACGGCGTGTTGGAGCGCTCCCGAC
The DNA here is from genome assembly GCA_013140495.1 of Verrucomicrobiota bacterium. Taxonomy (GTDB): domain Bacteria; phylum Verrucomicrobiota; class Verrucomicrobiia; order Limisphaerales; family JADLHS01; genus JADLHS01. The sequence goes on along the minus strand of JABFSR010000064.1, from coordinate 41,140 downwards.
GAACGAGACAGGCTTCGCCGCTCGGTCCGTCGAACGTAGCAGTCATCGCATAAGGTGTGGTTCGCTTTGCAAACGTATAAAGCCCGCGCCGATACCGATCTGCACCCTCGCTGGTTTTCCAATCCAATGCGCCGTACGCGCCTTCGGATGTCACCTTCGGTGGTTGTGGAGGATACACACTTGGGCCGCCGATCTTGTCCGCGAACAATCCGCTCGCCACGAGCGCAGAGTCTCGAACCATCTCCGCCTCCAACCTCAGACGCGGGCCACGCGTCAACAACACGTTCAGAGGATCACGCTCGCGCAGTTCCGGTGTCACAGTGCTGGACTGTTGATACGTTGCACTCATCACGATGAGCTTGTGCATTTTCTTCTGCGACCAGCCTTGCCTAGCAAATTCAACCGCGAGCCAGTCCAGCAGGTCCTGGTGCGATGGCAAATCGCCCTGAAACCCAAAGTCCTCCATGGTGCGCACAATCCCACGCCCAAAGAACGCTTCCCACTGCCGGTTCATCACCACACGACCCGTCAACGGGTTTGCACCCGATACGAGCCACCTTGCAAACGTCAGCCTGTTCTTCGGCGAGTTCTCCGGCAGGGCTGGAAGGAACGACGGAACGCCCGCCGACACTTCCTCCTTCGGCTGAAGGAATTCTCCGCGATGATGCCGGAACGTCGGTCGTTCATATCCGGCAGGACGCTCCTGCATCACGAGTGTCGTGGAAAACTTGGGCATCTCCGCCTGCAATTTCTCGATCTCCTTGCGTGGTTTGGCAAAATCAGAGGAAAGGCGCGCGAACTCCTTGATCAATGCGTCGCGATCAGCAGAGGCGTTCGCCGACTGAAAAAGTGATTTCATTTTTTCCCGGTCATGATTCTTTGCAATAATGGCAACGGCTTCGTTGCCCAGTTTGGAAGCCTTGGCATCGTCGTCCGTGGTCACCCAGACCCGAAACCTTCCAAGCCCTGCTGCGTAGAATTTTTCGCACGTCAAATCCAACTGAAGTTCGTTCGTGGTTGTGACACTTTCCGCGAATTGAAACACGGCGTTGTGCGTTTTCCCCTGCCCTCCGTTGACGGACCATCCACTTTGCAGGTCGTCATCAATCGCCTTGGCAGCGTTGTTGCCGCCGCTCGCAAAACTCTCCGAAGCGTTCGTGAGAGTAATTGCCCTGCCGTCGGACCTGGCCTTCAAGGTTGACAGCCAGAAATCTCCCTCCGGCCCCTCATAGCTCACTGCACCGGGACCGCGCTGCGGCAAGCGGTCATCCGGCAACATCTCCAATCGAATCGCCTTCACACCAGCAGGCAGGTCGCGAAACCGCAGCGTGTACGTATCGTTCTTGGTGAAGTCGCCGCTGGCAAAAATCGAACTGTCACTCTGAATCGTCAACATGGGCGTGGTGCTGGTGGCGGCCACAGGTCGCACCGCCTGCCAATTGGCAACGGTTGCCAATTGCTCCGTCAACCACTTCACGCATTTTTGATCACGCTCTTCGCGCCGACGCTCCAGGGTGATGACTTTGTCCTGCAACTCCTGCCCCACACTAACTCGGAATCGTCCCAATGTATGCTGTTTGCCGAAATTCTGAACGAGCCGGATGGTAATGCTCGCGGCGTTCTTCAAATCCAGCGGTTCAGCGAGCGTGAAGATAGCGTGCCGATGTTTCGGGCCTCCACTCGGACCACCAATCCCCCAGCCTGTGCTGGCATTTCCATCAATCGCACTCACGTCCAGAAAACCATCCTGCGAATAATCCGCCTCAGAGTTCGAGAATTTTATTTTGCGCACCTGATTGGAATCGCCACCTTCCCGAACATCCATCTCGATCTCACTCAACACGAAGTTTCCGTTCTCGCTGTTACCCGGCCCGCCCTTGGTGATTTTCTCGTCAGGAATAGCCTCGATTTGCACATGAGTAATCCGTTTCGTCGCTGCATCGAACTTGATCGTGTAGGTGTCTTTGTCAGGATTTTTGCCGCCGACACGAAATGAACCATCGGAAAGGAATTCCGCCTCAGCGCCATTCTGCGATTCGAATTCCGCCGCACCCGAAGTTTGCCACGCCACCCTGATTTCCAGCGGGAACTTGTCTGGCAGCGTGGCCTCCAATGCGTCTATCTGGTCCTGAATCTTTTTGCGCTTCGCCGCGACCACGGATTCAACGACAGGGACGGTTGGTTCGGCGGCGTTGTTCAGGAACGCCATGAATTGATAATACTCCGTCTGCTGTATCGGATCGTACTTGTGAGTGTGGCACTGCGCACAGGCCATCGTCAGACCAAGCCAAGAAGTCGCGGTCACATGCACGCGGTCCACCATGGAGAGATAACGATACTCAAGAGTATCAATGCCGCCTTCCTCGTTGATCATCGTGTTGCGATGGAAACCCGTCGCAATAAGCTGGTCGCGCGTGGCATTCGGCAACAGGTCACCAGCGAGCTGCTCAACCGTGAACTCATCAAAAGGCATGTCAGCGTTCAGCGCATTGATCACCCAATCGCGCCAGGCCCAGATGGAGCGCGGACGATCCTTTTCATAACCGTTGGTATCGGCGTATCGGGCTAGATCCAGCCAGCGACGCGCCCAACGCTCACCGTAATGAGGTGACGCAAGAAGTTTGTCCACCATCCTCTCGAACGCAGCGGGCGAGGAGTCATTCACGAACTCATCCGCCTGTTCGGGCGTTGGGGGCAAACCAATCAAATCAAGATACACCCTGCGAACCAAAGTGTATTTGTCGGCGCGCGGCGATGGCTTCAATCCTTCCTTGTCCAGGCGGGCGAGAACGAAGTTATCAATCGCATTGCGCGGCCAGTCTTTAGCCCGGACCTTTGGCAGCGGTGATTGCTTCGGTGCAATGAACGCCCAGTGCGGCTTGTATTCAGCACCCTCGGCAATCCAACGCTTGAGAATTTCCTTCTGCTGCGCAGTCAGGGGATTCTTTGTGGACGCAGGCGGCATGATGTCGTCCTCAACATCCGTGCAGATGCGTGCCACCAACTCGCTCTTGCCCGGTTTGCCAGGCACAATGGGAACCTCGCCCGACTTGGCGGGCTTGATGGCACCATCCCGCACATCCAACCGCAACTTCGACTTGCGAGCCCCCTCGTCCTGGCCATGACACTTGAAACAGTGCCCGGCAAGAATCGGTCTCACATCCTGCGTAAAATCAATCTTGGCAGAACTGGCTGACACCCGGGACAGAGATTCAGCGCCAACACAAGTCGCGACGATCAGCATCAATGCCACGCTGCAACAACGCAACGTCCAACCAACAAATGCGTGAACTCCACCACTCGCTGGTTGCATCCCGGATTTACAAAGTTTGTTGCGGATCATCATGTCAACAGCACTTCAGCAACTCAATGAACACGGATTGAAAAACCGGCTCGGTTACCTGTGCGATTGGAGAATTGTACATCCCGGCTCGAACGCAATCCAGCACGAGATTGAGGCGCGAACTTTGGTGGAATTTCTCGTGCGTCGAGAATTTCGCCGGGCAAAGCGGGTGGAAAGAACAAGGTCAAGCGTCCGTTAGCATGGCAGGAATCGCCGCAAAAAAAACAGCCTGAACCCAGCCCGTACAATTACTCCACCAACCTGTATATTTTCTCCAGGCGGATTCGTTTACAGACGGGCCTTCCCCAGTTATCGTGTCCGCCAGTTGACAGGAGTTGTCCCATGTGTGAGTTGACCGTTTGAGATAAGAACGGTGCAATCAACTTTTGCTCAACTTTGAACCATCGCTGGCGAGTGCGCCACATGGGAGGGAAGAAATTCATGAAAAGAGACCGACAGTATTTGGCACTGGTTGTCCTGATGGCGCTGACATTGGATTTCAAGTCGGATGGCGCTTCCTTCAGCGAAGGATTCGAAGCGGGCACATTTTCCGATTGGACTCTTTCAGTAGAGTATTCTCCCAGCACCTATCAATACTTGGTTGAACCGTCGCCAGGAGTGTATGCTCCTGCCAGTTACCCCTTCGGCCCGTTGAGCAATCCCTATATTTGCCAGGATATAGGATTCGTTGATGACGTTGGCGCACCGGAAGGCGGTCGCTATCTCCAGTTGACGCCCGGTGGTGGCACGACAGGAAATCATTACAAGGAACGCCCGTTTACAGCACCAAATGGAGACCCTTATGTGTTCCTGGACCGCGATTATGGCGTCGTCTTGAGTCGCGAATTCTCCATAGCTGAAGGACAGAAGCTTTCCCTCTTGGTGAATTTCTACACCGCAGATTATCCTCCATTTAATTATGATGATCTGGAGGTCAGAATCAATGGCACCACCATTTATAAGCTTGGGGTAGCGGACGTGTTCGGCGGTTTTCCGGAAGGATGGGGATCGGGTTGGAAAGAAGTGGTTTGGTCACCACCATCACCGGGCGACTACGTTCTTTCGCTCGCATCATTCCAGGACGACCAGGAATTCAGTTCGGCAAGCTTTGACCGCATCGAAATCGTGCCCGAGCCTTCATCCGGACTCATACTCGCGCTAGGCTTGTTTGCAGTAACGATGGGAAGAGGTTTGGCTCTCAAGGCATCCCGCAAGAGTTAAATCGCAATGGAGTCAGTTCGGATTACTTAAACCTTTCTCCTTCTAAAACAACCTCACGCGCGCGTAGCTGATAGTGTTGCCTGCACCCGCGCGCGTCCCGAGCATTTCCAATGTTCGCGATGTTGGCGAACCGCCCCGCACCGTTGCTGTAAAGTAACTCGTGAATGGTTTCGCGAGTGGCAGTCGCACCGGAGCACCAGCCGAACCGTCCGGCAGAATTTCCAGAACACGATTCTCCGATACACTCTTCCCACCCGGCTCACTACCGGAGGCGTAACACACCACGAACAACCTGTTGTCAGGTGTGACATGAAACCGTCCCGCTGACCCGATGACGCCCGGTTTGTCCTCAGTTGATTCCATGAGAGTGCGGCGGCGAATCACCTTGCCCTCGCGCACCATCACGTAGTTCAACGAGTGACTTTGTTTTGCCTCGGGAAAAAACTTAGGTCGCAGCCGCTCATCAATCGCCCGCTCGCTCCAGAGCAAATGCACGTCACCGTTCGGCGCAAGCCAGAGGTCGCCCGGAGAAACCCAGCCACAGGTCTTGTCGCGGCTTGCGATTTCAATCCACTCCGCGAACGGTTCCTTGGTGATGTCACGCGTCCATGTATAAAACAACCGGCGAAAGTCGTAGTCCCACTGCTTGCCAGTCAACTCACGCTTGAACTCGCGCCACGCCTTGTACGGCTCGATCACGTCGCTCACGCCAACGAAATGAACCGCACGGTCACGCACCGCCACATTCGGATAACAAACGCGGATGGGTTCGGGTTTGTCGTACTCCGCGCCCCACGGCCACTTGAGTTTGGCCTGCGCACTCCACTTGCCGGTGCGATCGCGGAACGTCCACTCAGCGTGCGTGTAGTCAATGTTCTGAAAAAGCACAAGTTCCCCTGCCCCGCCGTCCGCGGCGAAACTGCGATACGAATGCTCTCTGAATGGCGGCGTTCCCTGCCAGACAGGATTGAGCGGGAGCGGCGTTGCCCCCGGATCCTTCGCCAAGAATTCCAACACCTCCGGGCGCGCCGGGCCGCCGTTGGGCTGCGGGCCGGAACCAAGCGTGGGGTTTGCTGAAAGGAAAATGCGCCCGTCGTGAAATGCAGCGAGCGGCGAGGGTTCGCGCGTGCGACCATCGTCCACACGCACACGCTGCCAGCCCCTGGCATCGCGATGGAACATCATCCAACGACAGTTGTTCAACGGCATGTCCTCTGAAACGGTTTCAAGCCCGCTGGCAAACACATGGTCGCCAGAGCGCACCAGCGACGTGGAGCCCGAACACCACATCGGCCCGGCCCCGTTGTTGGCGTTTGTGTAGGAGTAAACGTCCTCCTCGATCTCGACGACGGGCGCAAGGTCGGCAGCACGAGCAAGAATGGACGAACTGATGATGAGTGTAGCGAGTGAAGTTTTCATGTTAGGTATTGAATCAGACAAATCGTTTGAGCCACGCCCACGCCTCGGCCTGCATCTCGGCGTTGAATTCGTGGGGCGTGTCGTAGAACTGAGTTCTGCAATGATCGTGCATGCCGGCCTTGGCGTAGCAGGCTTTTAGCTTGGCGAAGCTCGCCTTCACGCCATCAAGATCAAACAGACCGTCCTTCGTCCCGTTGATGACGAGCATCGGCGTCGGCATGGCGAGCGACGCGACGTCCGGGTAATCGAGATGTTGATAAAGTCCCGGCACAACTTTCGTGTGGCCGATGGTGTTGCGAATGTGCTTTTTGAGCTGCGCCGGAAACGACGTCATCCAGCCCACGACCACGGCAGCCTTGATGCGCTCATCCAAAGCCGCCAGATGACACGACCGCAGCCCGCCCACCGACAGCCCCACGCAACCGATCCGCTGGGGGTCCACGTCGGGACGCGTTAGCAGGTAATCCACCGTGCGCACATCGTCCCAGAACATCACGCCCGGCCAGGTGAAGCCGGCTGAGTAAATTGTTCGACCGACGAGCTGCTCGTTCTGGCCTGCGCGCGAGTTGAAGGCCTGGATGCGTTCGCGCGTCAGGCTTGCGGGTCGCTCGCGCCAGTCCGCCGGATCGTCATCAAGCAGCATCCGGCGCTCACCCCAATAAAACATGTCAATGACGACGACCAAGTAGCCTTGCCGGACAAGTTCGATCGCGATGCTGCGCCCGCCGTAATACTGCTTTCGGAAATCCGCGAGCGCCGGATTCTCCTCCGGCAGCGCCACGATCTTTTCCTTGCCCCACAAATAAAATCCGCCGTGATCGTGCAGCGCCACGATGGCGGGCGCGCGTTTCAGCGCGTTTTTCGGCACGAGCACGAACGCCGGCACGCGAACATCGGGCGTGGTGTTGAACCGGACTTTTTCCCGAACATAATCGCCGCAATCCACGCGCTCTACGATTTCGGCGGCGGGGTCGCAAGCTGGCGGTGCGTAGTGGAGCAAGTCGAGCAACTTGCCGCGCGCGGTTTTCCTCCAGCTTCGCAGCGAGCGGAAACGCGTGTTGAGAAACGAGAGCGGGAATTCTCCCTTCACCGCCTGGCTCTGGATGAACGGAAAGAGCGAACCGACATCTGAGCCGGTGGTCGCGTTTGCAACTGCCGGACTCACCTCGCCTGCGAGCGTCTTGAACTGGCCGCTCAACATCGAACTCAGGCCTGCGACGGCGGCTGTTTGCAAAAAATTACGCCGGTTGACGCGCGGAGTTTGGAGCGGAGTCATCGGGTCGAACATGATCTGATGCTGCAACAATCCGGATGCACTGCCTAGTTCCAAGTACGACAAGAGCTGCCGGGCATCGTTTCTCTTTTCCATTAACTGTACAAAGCGCAACCAGTCGCAATTGTCAGTTGCTAAAATGCCTGGCGGTTTGCCCGTCTCTCTCGCCCAAAACCCGAGCGGCAGCATGAAAAAAAACCCGCTGCGGACTCGCGTCCAACAGCGGGTGATGTGAGATTCGGCGTGAGCCAGATTGCCTGGCCAGCTCAATCCTTGACCAACTCGATCTTCTCAGCGGTGAATTGGAGTTTGCCATCCACCTTTTTGCACGTGCCAGTGGCAGTGGCCTTCTTGGTTTCCTTGCAAATATTCCCGTGAAACTTGTCGCTCACTTCGTTTTTAACAAAGTAATACGAGGTCTTCTTGCCGTCCTTTTCGACCTGGATCACGTTCTGGCATTTGTCGGTTTCTTTTAGTGCGCATTTGCCGCACTTGCCTTCACCGGTGATGGTGATTTCCTTGCCTTTTTCTTCGGCAACGGCTGGAATGGTCAAGGCGAGCATGAACAGGCCGACCACGCCGGCCATGATGATTGAGGTTTTTTTCATAGTTTTATATTTTGGTTATGTACGGCTTCAGTGCCAATTATAACGACACCACCGGCTGATGCCATCAAAATCTTGAAAGAGCAAATCGGCTATCTGTGATCCAAGGATGCTGCCCGGATTCAGGTTTCTTTCAATTTTCAGCGGCATCCACCCTCATGGGTCAACTTCAACGTCCGGCTTTAGCTTGCTCCCGTTCTTTGTGCTGGAGTTCACGCAAGGGCCGGTATCCGATGAGAATTATCTTCTGGTCGGCGATGATCTGCTTCATTTCATCACTGTGCGTGAAAACCTCGTATTCCTGCGCCCGTGTGGACCACGAGCCGGTGATAGCCTTTAACTCCTCGTTCGGAAGGCCGGCATGGATGTAAAGCTCGGTCACACCCGCCTTCACATTTTTCACCACGTCCAGCCAGAATTTTTTTACGCCATCCTTTTGGTTCTTCAATTCATCGAAGACGAAATAATCCGGCGAGACGATTCCCTTTGTAGCGAACTGCTGGCGGATTTCCGGATGGCCCATCCGGGTCAAGGTTTCCTGCGAAGCCATGCGCACCGGCAGATCAAACTCCACCGCCAGTTGCAGGTAAGATTTCATGTACTCGGGATTGTATTGCAACGTGCCCATGTGCGAATCCAGATGGGTCACATCCACGCCTGCGGCCAGCGCACGTTTGATCTGCGCACGGCCTTCCATCAAAGCCTGCTCCGCCGTGGCGTGGGCATATACATCTGGAATCTCCGGCCACAAAAAGCCGCGTGTATCCACCAGGCCCGGCACTTGATCGCGCGGAGCCACCGGCCCCCAACGGTAATGTTTCCATTCCGAAGTGTGGGTAAGGTGAATGCCAAAATCTTTTTCCGGATGAGCCTTCGCATAATCCGCAATCTCCAGAAACCACGGACACGGCACCATGATCGTGGCGGTGCGCATGGCACCTTTTTCGAGAGATTCGATGGTCGCCATGTTGGCGGAGTGACACATGCCAACGTCATCGCCATTGACGATGAGGATTTTGTCGGTGGCTTTGTAGCCCAGTCGCTCGGCCAGCGTACGTGTGTCGGCAGCGTGCGAATCGGCACCGGAAAATAGCAGCATCATGGTGGTCAGAAGGATTCCGCAAGCGGATGATTGTTTGAACAGCATTGCGTGAGACTATTTGCCGGAACCCATTTCGGCAATCCGGATTACAAGCCGATTGGCAATTCACAGTTCAACCGACCGTCCAACTTACTTTTTTTCCTCCTTCTTCTCGTCCTTCTTTTCCTCGGGCTTCGCGATCTCTTTGAGTTCCGCGCCCGTGGAAATATCCACATTCGGCAACGCTTTTTTAAGGTTCGCCACTCCGGCTGTGGTGGTTTTGGTTTGCCACAGGTAAAGATGTTTGAGTTGGGTCAACTCTTTGAGGTGTTCCAAGCCCGCATCGGTGACCGCAGTGCCGTAGAGATTGAGGTAGTCCAAGTTGACCAGGCCTTTGAGATGCACCAGACCGGCGTCGGTAACCGGTGTGTTCTCCAGATGCAACCGATTGAGGTTGATCAAGCCCTTGATGTTCGCCAAATCGGCGTCCTTGATTTTCGCGCCGCCCAGATTGATATCCACCAGACAGAGTACGTTCTTCAATGCTCCAAGCGATTTCTCAATCGTCTCAATGCTTTGGCTGCGAAAATTAACTTCCCGCCAATCCACCTTCGCAGCGATGGGCCTGACTTCCACTCCGAGCGCCTCCAATTCCTTGATGGCTTTGAGCTCGGCAGCGGTGGGTTTGTAGTCAGGAAGCGTGGGGGTCGTGGTCGCCGCCTCGACCGGCGCATCGGTTTTCTTATCGCCGCTCACGATCACAATTCCTGCCGGCCATTCCGCACCCTGGTTGATCCAATCGCGAATCAAATCGGTTTGCGCTTTGGTCAGCCGGTCACCCTTGTTCGGCATTACGTCGTCGTGGTCTGCGGGCAAGGTGATGCGCCGATACACCTCGCTCTGGTCCGCCTTGCCCGACACAAGGACCACGCCATCCTTGCCCCCCTTGAGCGTGGCTTCCTTGGAATCGAGGCGGAGCTTGCCCTTGGGTTTCTCCGGCCCGTGACATTCGACACAGGACTTTTGGAGGATGGGTTGAATGTCCCGGGCAAAATCAACCTTGTCTTCCGTTCTGGCTTCCGAGGTTCCGAACCCCACCAGTCCAGCCACGATCAAAATCATTTTCTTCATACCTTCCATTAGCACCAGAAAGGTTTCCTCGGCAATCCTCAAATTAACTCCGTCGGCGACTCCGGCTGGGGGCTTGCAGGGCATTGACAATTCCTTCAAGCCACCGCTCATGAACTTAAGATTGCTGGCACGCGCTCCTTCGCGCAAAACCCCGCCATGCCGAGCCGGGAAAAACTTTCTGGATTCGTCGCGTAGTGTGACAAGAACATCACAGGCGACGAAAAGGGCGAGACGGTCGTTGCCCCCCGGCGCGCTCCCCCCCTATTATCCCGATGCGAAGAAACTCGTGAAGGAGGCTTGTATCAACCCGGCGGGTTAGTCCGGATCCAATTGCCATGCGCAGCGAAGTTTTCTATTTCGGCGTCTATGGTTGCTGTCGTGATTTTTCCCTGCTTATTGCTTGTATTCCAAAATATCTCCAGGCTGGCATTCCAACGCTTTGCAAATCGCCTCCAAGGTTGAGAACCGGATGGCTTTGGCCTTGTCGTTTTTCAACACGGAAATGTTGGCCATCGTGATGCCGACTTTCCCGGCAAGCTCAGTGACGCTCATTTTCCGTTTCGCCAACATGACGTCGATGTTAATGATGATTGCCATGCTGGTCTCGTTATACGGTCAGGTCGTTCTCGGATTTTATGTCCACGGCATTTTGCAAAATCCGTTCAAACATCACGGCTGCGGCAGCGATGACGATCGAAGGGAAAGTAACGAGGATCCTCATGAAAGTCCCCCCCGGCCGGTCATCTCTGTCGCCACCTATCATAAAAATTACGCTTACCGCAACAAAACCGATAAAGGCTAGTGCACAATATTTTATAGTCCGCAAAGCTCGCACGGAACGTTGCGAGAATATTTCATTGCGTCCTATATATCCCAACAACTTGAACGCTTGGTAGAGCCCCACGAAAAACGGAACGGAGGCCATATACGCATACGCCACAAAGAGATTGAAATACTTCTCAAAGAGCGTGGCCTGCGCGTTCTTGTGAGGTGCCCAAAGCACGAAAGCAAGAGCGCCGATGCCAATGAGCACAATGACTACCTGAAGAAATATGGTTGAACTTCTTTTCATCTTTGGTTCTTAGTTTTTACGTTTTCCATATTGCACTAAATAATTATCGTTTGTCAATATGTATTTATCGTTTGTGTTGAAATGCAGCCCTCACCGGCTTTGGGGCCACGCTGACTGACGTGCGCCCGGACGTTCGGTCCTCGCGGACTTTCGGCTGTGCCATACTCCTTTCGCCATTTCCCAAACGGGCTCAAGTGCCCGGCGCGAATCCGTTGAAGGACGCCCATGCCGCGCTCGACACCGCCGTCCTCACCGCCAGTCGCACCTACGCATCCGAGTTTGACTCCCGAACAGGCCTACGTCGACGCCGCGCATCATTATCTTGTCGGCAAAGAAGAAAGCCGACCGTATCGCACGAAGAAATGGCAGTGTTGTATCCAGCCGAATAATCTCCGATGCTGATGAAGCTGGTTCGCGTAAAGAGTGTATGAAACGCAAACTTTATTGCATGAAGAAAACGAAAGCGCGGCACGGATTTACCCTGATTGAGTTGCTCGTGGTCATCAGCATCATCGCAATTCTCGCAGCGCTTTTATTGCCGGCGCTGGCGCGAGCCAAGGAGCGGGCGCGTCAGATTTCGTGTTTGAATAATCTCAGGCAGGTCTCGCTGGCCTACACGATGTATCGCGGTGACAACCATGACGTGAACGTGCCATACCGTTACTGCCCCGATACTCCGAACGATCCGTACGGCCTGAGCGCAGGCGTCCCCTCCGGAAACGGTCCAAACAATCCACCTCCGTCCGGACCCAACGAAATCTGGTGGTCTCCTTATGATCCGACCCAGGTTCCGGATGGACCGCCCGGCGCGGGTTTCAAGTTCGGTCTCATGTACGGCTATTTCGGCACCACGAACATTTTCAAATGCGCGGTCGAGCCGCAGTGGCAGTGCAGTTTTGCGATGAATTACAGTACGGGAAGTCCGATGGCGCAACGTGATTCTCACGTCACGCAACCGGCAGATCGCCTCGTAGCGTGGGATCACCGGCGCAGCCCGGGATGTTCCGATTCGCGGATCGCCTCCACGCCACGACCGCCTTGGCTACCGTTCGACAACACAAGTCATTATCCAACCCGGCACGCCAATCGTATGAACGCCATGTTCTACGACGGGCATGTGGTACTGATGAAACCCACGGACCTGCGGGTAGCCAACTTCCGCGAGCCGGGAACCATGCCAGCGGTGGCAGGTTATCCTGGGGAATGACGTTGACCGTACGAGGAACAACTTCTCAACAGCGCTTACTTCTCGATCACCAGTTCGTCGCGTAGTTTTCCATCAACGTCGTAGGCGCGATACACGAGGCGATTGCCGCTGATCTGAATGCCGAGAACCTGGTAAGTGGCGACGTTGGTCATGCCGAACTCCGTGTAATCGTGCTTCTCCTGCTTGTACATTTTCGTGCCGGAAACGGAGATGATGTAAACCGTGCCGTCTTTCGGGCCAGCCACGCGTTGACTACCTTTTAGGGGATAAGTGCGCAGGTAGGCGTGATCATGACCTTGAAGCACCATGTCCACGTGATACTTGTCAAACAGCGGCGTCCATGCAGAACGCACTTCCAAATTGTCACGATTGCCGCCGGAGGAATACGCGGGATGGTGATACACGACAAACTTCCACGTCGCCTTGGTCTGAGAGAGTTGTTGCTCAAGCCACGCAGACTGGGGCGCAGGGTCGAGATTGGAGTCCAGAATCACAAACAGTGCGTTGGCATATTGAAATGAGTAGGCGTGCTCCGGCGGAACGCAACTCGGACCATTCGTCAACAGCGTGAATTGCTCCACGTAAAGCCGGGGAGTGCCACCCTGGTATTCATGATTGCCGAGCACGGGCACCAGCGTCCGACGATCATAGATGCCTTCGGCGTTGTGGAAGAAGCTGTCCCAATCATTGCGTTCAGCCCCGCGATTCACAAGGTCTCCCGCCATGACATAGAAGGCAGCGTCAGGCCGGGAGCGAAAGGCGTGGTGAACAAGCGAACCCCAACGGTCAAGGCCATTCTGTGCGTCGCCCATGTAAACAAATGAAAAGGGCTGGACGCCCGCCGGCGCAGTAGTGAACTCGGAGAGTTCAGTCCAACCCTCGGCACTGCCATCGCCGACGGAGTAAACGTATGTTGTGCCCGCCTGCAATCCACGCAACACAGCGGTGTGGCGATGCACCACGGGATCGTTGACGAGCGTGGGTGTTTCAAGCCGTTTGGTGCTCGCATTGGAAACCTGCGGCTTGCGTGGATTGAAACGGTTGTACTCGGATTTTTTTTGATAACGGACGTAGCCACGTTTGACCTTGGTACTGGTTCGCCATTGTATTGTTTGGGATGTGCGCGGTTCATCGCTCCAGGTCAACACCACCTGGTCAGGCTTTTCGGAAGCGACATATTGAGTCCAGCGGAACAGGTTGATGAGGCGCGCATCTTCTTCGCGTTCGGAATCGGTGCGGATCAGCGTCTGCCCCTCCAGTTCCGGCGGGACAGACTGCAACGTTGCAGATTGATCCACGTAAGGCTCGACTCCGTTTTTGAATTCCGCCAAACGCAATTGCCCCGGATAGAGATCGGTGACCTCGACCTTGTCTCCAAGCTTTTGAGGTGCGAGCGAAACAAGGTAATGATTGTCCACCCCGGTAAACGCGTGGATGCCCAGGCCAACAACACCCGCCGCAAAATCCTTTTGCCACACGTCGAAGGAATTCCTGCCTTCCTTGACTATGATGCTGGTCTGGGTGAAACCGCGCTGCTTGAGCCAGAAAGGTTCGTCGCCCAGTTTCACGTCCCGCATTACCGAAACACGCACCGGAACATTCACACGAAACGAAATATGTTCCGTCCCCAGGATTTCGCGTTCTCTGGCAGTAAGAAATTGCTCCACCTTTTTCGGCGTGAGAGTGCTGAGTTCGTTGGTGCTCAGGTCACGCTTCATACGTTCAGCCACACCGGCCACAGTATCGTGGACCGAGGGATGCGGGCCAACATGGGCTCGAAGTGACGTCGTTGAAACTGCAAGCAGCAGCAAACCTGCGGTTGTCGCGAAGAAAAGATTTCTCATGTGAATGTGATGGTTTCCGTCGCGGATAATCTGTCGGCAGCCTCGCACTGAGTAAAGACGAACCCGCTGTCCGAGGAAAGGAATGCCACCCTGATCGGACAGAGATGAAGTGGCTGGCGCAATCGTGATTCCCACTCTTTTCACCCGCGCTCTGTGATTGCAACGATTGATCAGGTTGTTACGCTGCTTTCACCAATAGATGATTCACAAACGCACTACGTTTTGGGTTTCGCTGCTGCTCACCTGCCCGGTGATCCTCGGCGCGGTCGCCGAAACAGAATCGCTTCGTCCGAACATTGTTTTCATTCTGGCCGACGACCTCGGTTACACAGATGTCGCCTGCTATGGCAGCCGCTTTTACGAGACACCGAACATTGACCGGCTGGCCGCGCAAGGGATGCGCTTCACGAGCGGATACACCTGCGGCCCAAACTGCCAGCCCACCCGCGCCGCGTTGATAAGCGGACAGTACATGCCGCGAACCGGCGTTTACACGGTCGGCAGCATTGACCGTTTCAACTGGCAGAGCCGGCGGTTGCGTCCCGTGGACAACGTCGAAAAACTTGCTCCGGAGAAAATCACCATTGCCGAAGCACTCAAAGCCGCTGGCTACTCGACTGCGCTCTTCGGCAAATGGCATTTGGGAGATGACCCGCAACATCATCCCAAGGCGCAAGGCTTCGATGAAGCCATCGTGTCAGCAGGCCAGCATTTCAATTTCGACACGAATCCAGCAATGGAATATCCACCCGCGACATACCTGGCGGATTTTCTAACCGGCAAGGCGGGTGATTTTATTCGACGGCAAAAGGCCAAGCCGTTCTTTCTTTGCCTCCATCACTTTGGGGTGCACTCGCCTCATCAGGCCAAGACGAACCTTATCGAGAAGTTCAAAACCAAATCGCCAGCGGGTGGTCACCACAGTCCTGTCTATGCCGCAATGATCGCGAGTGTGGATGAAAGCGTCGGACGCATCATGGCGTTGTTGGATGAACTGAGGCTCGCGACGAATACGATCGTAATCTTCACGAGCGACAACGGCGGCGTGGGCGGTTACGAGCGGGAGGGGATTCAAGGTGGCAGCATCACCGACAACACGCCACTCAAAGGCGGCAAGGGCATGCTCTCTGAAGGCGGCATCCGCGTGCCGTACATTTTTCGATGGCCCGGCCGGATTGCTGCCGCAAGCACGTGTGATCAGCCCATCAACAGCGTGGACCTCTATCCCACCTTCCTCGAACTCGCCAAAACGAAACAACCGCCCCATTATCCACTCGACGGAACGAGCTACGCGAGCCTCCTTCTCGAAGCAGGTAAATCAACGCAAACTCGCGGGCCACTCTTCTGGCATTTTCCTGGCTATCTCGGGGCCGGCGGAAACACATGGCGCACGACTCCGGCGGGCGCGATCCGCCTTGGTGATTGGAAGTTGATCGAGTTCTTCGAGGATGATCGGATTGAATTGTACAACCTGCGCAACGACCTTGGCGAAAAACAAAACCTCGCTGCTGCGCAAACTGCCAAAGCAAAAGAGTTGCGCGACAGACTCCTTGCCTGGCGGAAGGAAATCAACGCGCCGATGCCGACACCGATTCCTGATTTCAACACAACCACAAACCGCCAGAATGCCGGGAAGAAAGTCAAAGCAGGAGGCAGGAACAAGACCGAGTCTGGAGAATAGCTCCAGCAGGTTTCGCCTCCAATTCAATCATGAAATCTCTGTTGAAATTGATGGTGGTCCTACTACTGGTAACTGCGGCAGCGCTCGTTGAGGCCGCTCCGGCGTTTGGCTCAAAGCCGAACATCATCATTGTCCTCACCGACGACCAGGGCTACGGCGATTTTTCCTGCCACGGCAATCCAATCCTCAAAACACCGAACCTCGACCGGCTGCATAACGAAGGCCGGCGCTTCACAGATTTTCACGTAAGCCCGACTTGTGCCCCCACGCGTTGCGCGCTGATGACCGGTCGCCATGAATTCAAGTCCGGCGTCACGCACACCATATTCGAGCGAGAGCGCATGAGCCTCAAGCCAACGACGCTGGCGCAGGTCATAAAGTCCGCGGGTTATTCCACCGGCATTTTTGGCAAGTGGCATCTCGGGGACGAACCCGAGCGCTGGCCCGACAAGCGGGGCTTCGACGAAATGTTCATCCACGGCGCTGGCGGCATTGGGCAATCCTATGCCGGCAGTTGCGGCGACGCGCCGGGCAACAAGTATTTTGATCCCGCCATCCTGCACAACGGAAAGTTTGAGCGAACCAAAGGCTACTGCACCGATGTTTTCTTCGGTCAGGCGCTCAAGTGGATTGAAACCCAAAGCGCCGCCCGGAAACCATTCTTCGCTTACATCACCCCGAACGCGCCCCACGCGCCGCTGGATTGCCCGGACGACTACGCAAAGCTTTACGCCGACAAGGTGCCGACCAATACGGCGAAGTTCTTCGGCATGATCGCCAACATTGACGACAACGTGGGCAGACTGCTGACGAAGTTGAAGGACTTGGGAATCGAGCGCGACACTCTTGTCATCTTCATGAATGACAACGGCGGCACGGCAGGCATCAACGTATTCAATGCCGGAATGCGCGGCGCAAAGGTCACACCTTGGATCGGTGGGACGCGCGCGGCTTCTTTCTGGCGCTGGCCCGGGATGCTGCAAGCCGGGGATATTCCGTCGCTGGCTGCGCACATTGATGTGTTTCCCACACTGGCTGAAATTGTCGGCGCGAAACTGAGTGACGATACTGCAAAACAAGTCGAAGGTCGCAGTCTCGTGCCGCTGCTCAAGTATCCAGCTTCGACATGGGCCGATCGCACATTGGTCGCGCATCAGGGGCGCTGGGAGCGAGGCAAGGCTGCGGAATCAAAATATCTCCATTGCAGCATCCGCAACACGCGCTGGCAGCTTGTCTGCGACACGAAGGACGGAAGCAAGCGCTGGGAACTGTTTGATCTCAAAGCCGACCCGGGCGAGAAGAACGATGTCGCTACCACCCATCCAGAGGTGGTGAAAGAATTGAAAACAGCCTACGACAAATGGTGGGAGGAAGTTTTGCCGTGTTTGGAAAACGAAAACGTCGTCGGCCCGAAGGAGAATCCTTTCAAGGTGCTCTACGCGCAACAATTCGGCGGCGACCCGGCAAAGGAGAATTCAAAATGACTTTTGAAACCGGCACATAGCCGTTGGCAAATAGACACGTTCAAACCCAATCCCGAAGGAAACAAAATGAAAACCACACTTCTGCTCCTCGCAACATTTCTGATCGTTTCAGTCGCGAACGCCGGACCTGCCGAGCGACTCGAAAACTACACGAACAAAACCGTGCTGATCTTTACCCCGCATCCCGACGATGACACCTTCGCCGTCGGCGGCACAATGGCCTTGCTGGCAAAGAACAGGAATCGCGTCTTCGTTGTGATCTACACAAACGACAACAAGGGAAGTTACGATCAGGACATGACCTCCGAACGGCTGGCGCGCATCCGCAAAGCCGAGGAGGAAGCCTCCTGCGCCGTGCTCGGCATTCCCAAGGAGAACATCATCTGGCTCGGCCATGATGACGGTGAGCTGGAGTACGTGCCGCCGAAAATGTTGTGCGGGCAGGTCACAAAGATCATCCGTCAACATCGGCCCGATGCAATCCTTTCCGTGGACCCCGGCGAGTACTACGAACGCTGGCACAAGACAGATCATCGCATGGCGGCATTCAACACCATTGACGCCGTGCGCGCGGCGGAATTTCATCTCTATTATCCCGAGCACCTGCTCGTGGACAAATTGCAGCCGTATGTGGTGCCGAACCTTTACTTCTTCTACACGACCACCAACGACGCCAATTACTTCGTCAACATTGATTCCACAATCGAACTGAAGGTGGAGGCCGTCAGCAAACAGGTCAGTCAATTTGAGCCCGCCGTCACCAAATACCGTCCTGACTGGGATGCGGACACTCTGAAGAAGTTGAAGGAGTTTTATCATCAGGACCAGGAGAAGAAAGACGGCCACTACGTCGAGATGTTCCGCTTCGCCACCGAGTTCAACCAAAAATAAGGAATGGGAACAACACACAACGTTTCCTCCCGGGTCAGGGCAGGAAGCATAAAGCAATGGACGAGGTAGAGGATGAAGTTTACGATGCGAACCATGAACCCTTGCCAACCGGCATCTGCTGGATTTCTCCAATGTGGAAGCCGGGTGCAACGCGGGACGATTTGCTTGACCAACTTGATGAATCCTTAAGCGAACAAGCCGCCATGAATCGAGCCGCACCGAAAGGCAAACTGCCACCATCAACCCAGCTTCAAAAAGCCGTTTTTGGAGCATCGACGAATTTGCGTGGCCTTGGGCACGGGCGCGCGTCGGCAAAAGCTGGCAACGGATTTACGCTGATCGAGCTTCTGGTGGTCATTGCGATCATCGCAATTCTTGCGGCGATGCTCTTGCCCGCCCTTGGCAAAGCGAAAGCCAAGGCCCAGGCGATCAACTGCCTTTCCAACATGAAACAGTGGGGTCTCGCCACGGTGATGTACATGAACGACAACGATAACAAACTTCCTCTGTTCGGCGATGTGTTCCCACCAACCCCGACCATGACGTACTGGTTTCAAAAACTCGCGCCCTACATCACGAAGCAGTCCGACGCAAATCCCGGCAGTTTGGTCTATGGCACGGATGCCCGCAAATGTCCGGGCGGCAGCTTTGGGCCGCCTCCATTCACGATCACCACAACGTTTGACAAGAATACTTGGAATTGCTGGGTCGGGGTCTATTACGGTGCCTTTGGCAACCCGCTCACCGGGCCGTTTTACTACGGCGGAGAGGTCAAGCCTCTGAAAGCGTCGCGCATCAAAAAGCCCGTTGATGCCATGATGTACATGGATACCGTAACGCACTACTTTACTCCCCACTCGTTTGGACCTTTGACAGGGACGTCAATCGCGACGGATTGATGGATAGCATGGATGCAGTATTTACCACCGAATTTCCGTTCAACAACGGCCGGCCCACCGTACACAACAACGGCGCAAACGTCGCGCTGCTGGATGGACATGCTGAACGCGTGCCTTTCAAGAAGCTGTGGGAGATGCGCAGCAGCAAGATGGTCCACACTTTCTGGTACATGGAGGATTGAGTGGCGGGGACACCGGGATTTCGGAGACGCTGAAGAATCTCAATGAGCCTTATCACCAGGACCAGGAGAAGAATGACGGCCACTACGTCGAGATGTTCCGCTTCGCCACCAAGTTCAACCAAAAATAACCGGTGGGGAAAAAGCTTGTTATTCTTATTGACTCGGTCAAGCGCGCAGGAAGATAGTCACAATAACACCAACCGAAGAAGCCGCAATGAAACCATCAACACCGAGAACCAAACTGCAACCCCACCAGTGCATTCTGTTGTTCGCAGTCTCCCTCTTTGTGTCGTGCGGCGACCAGAGCATTACAAACAAACCGGCCTCGTCATCCACGCCACCTGCCGCCGAGATCCCTCAAGCTCCCCGGACTTACAGTGACAAGAACGGCTATTTCGCAGCATTTCCTCCAAGCGGGTGGATACAAAAGGACTTTCCAAGTGAGACAATCCGGTCAAAAGTGGAGTTCATCGAACCAAAACGAGCGGACGTCAACATCCGCGTCATTGTCGGACCAACCACGACCCCGTCTGTCTCCGCTGGATGATCTATTTGCAGAGGTGCAGGGCAAGATCACGACTGCACTTCAGCCTAGGTTCCCAAATATCAGGTGGTCTGCCCGAAAGGAGAAGGTCGCGGAGATACAGGCGGCGGTTTTGAGCGGGTCTGGCTCAGGATTGGAGCAGGAGATTGTCCAGTACGTCAACAACGGTCTTAATTACTCCATCGCCTTGAACGCCACTTCAAAGCGCGACTTCCAGACGGCAGAGCCGACCTTTAGACGATTTCTAAGCTCATTCACAATGCTAGAAGGCGGCAAATCACTATCCGATTCCGATCGGCGGGCGGCGCAAGTTGCGAGATTAAAGCGACTGGCAAGCCTTCGGGAGCAAATGGGACAGCTCGCAGATGCGTTGCAATTGGCGGACGAAGGTCTTTCGATCGATCCGAACGACGCTGGGTTGAAAGAAATTCGGCAAAGATTGGTGTCAAAACGCTGATAGAATCCATTGGCAGTGAGAAGGACCAGCATGAACGAGATCCGGCCTAACAAAATTGGTCGAGTGCGTAACCGGTGCCCCGCTTCTCCGCTCAAAACCGGCTGGAAGATCGTGAGCGCCTCGTGCGCTTCACCTCTCCTCTCGTCGTCGGTTACTCACCACTGGCGTTGAAATAAAAGGAACACCACATATGGCACAACAGAACAAACGGTCTGATGCGGTTCGCGACATCATTACTGGGGTGATTACCGTCATACTCGGCATCGCAATCGGAACAGGATGGAGAACCGATACCGACTGGCCAAAGGTCATTTTGTTCGGGGCCTTGGTCGTCGGTGGCTACACCGCGTACAAAGGAATCAATGCTCTAAGCAAGTAACGTGGTCGGTTTTGGGTCGGTTCTTGATATTCACACATGAAGCGGCGCGGAAGGGCAGACGGCGCAACGCGGGGGCAATTGGTTTGATCAACTTGATCCACCAACCTGGCCCGATACAAACAAATTTTGCCCGACATCGGATGCGCAGTTGCCGGGTGCCTGAAAAACGAAGCCAAAATCAGAAACGACCGAAAACGAACCAACGACAAAGAAATAAACGTCAGAAGAATACAAACGAGAGGAATTGCCATGAAACCATCCACACCGAAAACCGAACTGAAGCCATCAACACAACTCCAAAAAGTAGTCTTCGGAGGTTCCCTTATCGTTGTCTTGGCCGCTTGCACCACATTCACGATCGGCTGTGCAAGTTCCTCCAAGCCCGTGGGCACGAAATCACCTGCGCAAGACATCCACGCATCCGCAGCAATGGGGAACTTAAATGCAATTCGATACTGGCTCACCACAAATGCTGCTCTTGTTAATGCCCAAGAAAAGCACTCGGGTTTTACTCCTCTGCATCGGGCTGCTTGTCCGGGGTCAGAGGGTTACTGGCGACCGCTTGTCGACTATGTTCCTATCGTAGCCTATCTCATAAAGAGCGGTGCGGATGTGAACGCCAAGGCTACTAATGGCATTACGCCTCTTCATATGGCATCTCAATGGCATCTTCCTGAAGGAGCGAGCATCAGTGAACTGGGATCCGGTGGAGTCGAGGTTGCAATTACCACCGATAAGGGCGATATGCATACTACAGCCCGCTTTAGAATCCCGGAGTCTCCGGTCAAGAGCCAGTTGAGCATAATGGTGATGCTTGTCGATCGGGGTGCCGACGTCAATGCTCACGCTGAGGGCAAAGGTACCCCGCTTCACTCCGCAATCCTAACCGGTACAAAGGAAGCAGTTGAATTCTTACTGAAAAATGGAGGAAACAGGTCGGCCACGATTGAACGTTCGGGAAGAACTCTGTCCGCTAGAGAATTGGCCGTCGCCGTCGGGAGGAGTGATTTGTCGGACTTGTTGAGAGAATAAGATAAGTATGCACCGACCCACGCACTCAAGAAAGCACATGGGACATACGACCGCTACGAATAGGGACTGCCATGGATCGCCGCCTGAAAAGCGAAGATCAAGACCAGAAACGCCCGACAACCAAGCAACCACGAAGGATCAAACGTCATGAAAATACAAACGGAAGGAGTTGCCATGAATCCATCCATACCGAAAATCAAACTGCCACCATCAACCCAACTACGAAAAGTACTTTTCCGAGATGTTCATCAGAAACAGAATCTGAAAAGAGGCGTCGCCCTACTCCGGTTGGTTCTCGCCCTTGGGCTGCTCCTGGTGCTCGGTGCTTCGTGCGTCACTACGCATCTCCACTCTGGAAAAAGACTGCCACCCGAGCAGGTCGCGTTTATCACTTCAGACAACCTATTGGAAATTGCTATAGAGCGTGTCGATGGCAAGAAATGGGGGGCCCCGCAAATCGAACTTCTCCCAGGACATCATCAACTTATCGTCAGCGTCGTAATTTGGAAGCGCGTCAAGATGGTGGAGAGGACTACTGGAAATTCGTGGTGGTCCAAAACATTGGACCACTATGCCATGCGGAAACTTGAAGGCGATGTCAAAGCCGGCCGCGTGTATCAACTATTTTGGAAAGATGCTGAACTTGGAATCACGGATGTTGGGGCATACACGCAAGAAAACCAGTGGCGCAAAGGCAAACATTAGCGCCCTCAAGAATTGCACTTACTTTCATCACCCTATGAGGATTGTAACTGGGTTGTGGGGTTCGAGCAAAAGTTTTTTGAGTAAGTCGTCCGGCTTTGCCCTGCGCTACAGTCGTGGACATCTGCTGTTGACGCTCAAAACGCTCAGGCGCAAAGTCGCTGCAAATGAACCCGGCGCAAAAACAATTCTCCCGGAACGCGCAGCATCAGAAAGCAAATTCCTATTAGTTTTACGTGGAATGAAAGGTATCGCCGAGGCTACAGTCAAACAAGTCGCGCTGGGGGTCACTATTGCCGCTGTCGCTGTGCATGCTGCTGAACAAACCGCGCCCGTCGCTATGGCACAAGCACCGATCCAATTTGCGAACATGGCGGCAACAAGAAGTAATTTTAGTAATGAATTAGCCCACATCAACACTGTCCTTTCGAGTTTATGGACAATAAAACACATGTTGGCCGTCAAAGGCCGTCAGACAGCTGATCTTGACGCTCTTCGATTGGAATCGCAAAGCGCTTTAGACAAGGGAGAAATTAAGAACGTTGAAGGGCTCAACGACTTCATGGTGGCCCGTTCGCAGCCGCTCTACAAGACGACGGTCAAATCCAGCCAGCCGCCAACGGTCAATTGGTTCTTTAGCCCTCATGCGGAATATCGCAATGCGATGTTCGCTGATCTTGTGGAAAAAATTGCGGCTAAACATGAAAACGTGCTCGTTGTCTTTGAGAGTGCCCCGGAAACAGTGTTCTCAACAACCAACTCGAATGATCTCTTCTCCGATAGTTTGCAGCTTGCGACCCAGAATGCATTCCAAGCTCAACAAGCAGCCCGGCAGTCAGATGATAGGGCCTGGAAGATACAAAAAGATTTCTTGACCTGGGATCAGATCGGCCTTGAAGCGGCTAAACGAGACAATGTCTCAACCGAGGCATTTCCCGGCGTAAAGTTTGTATTTGAGAACGCGGATGCAGAAAGCTTGTCATTAGCGGCCCAGGCAGTAGCCGCTGATGAGCAGGCGATGAATGCCTTGAGACAAGGGGATGAGAAAGCTTTCGTGGAACAGAAAGTTATTACTTATCAATTGAAAAATGAATCTGAGAAACAGCGCGATGAGGCCCTGGCCAAGGAATTGCGAGAATTGGCAGTGACCTATCCAGAGCATGCCATTGTCGTTCAGCGCGGAGCCAGCCATGCCCAAAATATTCTGGCTATGGTGAATGAAAAGACATTTGGCTCTCAGCGCGGCGAAGTAAGAAATACGCGCGATTTGGAAAATCCGGATAATGACCAAGCCATTCGTGATTTGATTAATTCCGGAAAACTAATCCCGGAATCGGCCCGGCCACAGTTGAGCCGTTATTTCAGAGAGCAAAGGGCTTGGCAACTCATGGTCAGCATCATTGAGCACTTCGGGCGGGAAACCGCAGATACCAGGTTGGGTGGAAAGCCGATTGCTTTGGCCAAGCCGGTCATCGCCAAGATGAACGAAGAACATCTTAACGAATTCATTAAGTTGGAAAAATCAGAGCAGATCATCTCCTGGTTGACGGACCCGAATAAGGGAAAACTGCCCAAAGATTTGTTTATTGAAGGCAATCGACCCCTGACAACCATGCAACTGGCCCGTGAGTTTGTCGCTCAGAAACCCACCACGCCATCCATGGAAGCTATTAGGACTCTGATTTATCGGGTCAAATTGAGCCAGTTAGTCACCAATTCTGGCTTGAATTACAATGAGCCGGTCTTCAATGCTGTCCGGCAAAAAGCTGGGTATATGTTAAGGGCTCGTGATTTCAAGGACGTGAAGGAATTTACGGATTGGTTTGTCGCTGAATATATCAACCTGGCAAAGGTGAATAAAGAGTTTCTCAATACGCATGAAGCGGTGCCCGACACTCGCCCGTGACGGCCGTAAGTTGAGAGGCGAGAGTCGAGTATCCCAGCGCGACAAGCGTCATGAACTCCGAAAGCTTTCGCGAGCAATCTCCGACTTCGTCGTGAACAGATATTCCGGGACAAAGCAGATCGCCAGTCGCGCGAGTGCGGGATCGAGACGGCGGACGAGGAATGCGTCTGGCAGGGTACTTTGCCGATCGTACCCGTTGACCCGTCAGCGGGCAGGCATGATTATCCGTGGTCGTCGGAGCCGAGTGATGCAAGAACCCTGAAACAATGCAGACCAAATAATGAAACTCATAACCTCTCTTCTGGCGATCTTCGCCGCCTTCACGGTATCCGCGGCAGATCGCAGGACCACCCCGAATATTGTCATCGTGTTTTGCGACGACCTCGGTTACGCGGACGTCGGCTGCTTCGGCGCGAAAGGTTGGAAGACGCCTAACCTTGACCGCATGGCGGCGGAGGGCATTCGCTTCACGAGATTCTATGACGCCCAACCCGTGTGTTCTGCGTCGCGTTCGGCATTGATGACGGGTTGCTATCCGAGCCGCATCGGCATCATGGGTGCCCTGGGGCCGAATTCTAAAGTCGGCATCAGCAGCAACGAAGTGACGCTTGCCGAGATCATGAAACAACGCGGTTACGCGACGGCGATTTACGGCAAGTGGCATCTGGGCGACCAGCCGCAGTTTCTGCCCACGCGCCACGGCTTCGACGAATACTTCGGCCTGCCTTACTCGAACGACATGTGGCCGTGGCATCCTGATCAGGCAAACAAAACTCTGGCGGAGCACAAGCGCCGGCCCGGTTATCCCGAGCTGCGTTTGATCGAAGGCGAGCAGACGGTCATTCCCAAGGTCACGGCCAAGGAGCAGTCTCAACTGACGACATGGTACACGGAACACGCAGTCAGCTTCATCGCCAGGAACAAGGACAGGCCATTCTTCCTTTATGTGCCGCACAGCATGCCGCATGTGCCATTGCATGTGAGCGACAAGTTCAAAGGCAAGTCCGCCCAAGGGCTCTACGGTGACGTCATCGAGGAAATTGACTGGTCGGTCGGACAGATTCTCGGCGCGCTGAAAAAGCATCGGCTGGATAAGAACACGCTGGTGATTTTCACTTCTGACAACGGTCCGTGGCTTTCCTATGGCAACCATGCAGGATCAGCGCTCCCCCTGCGCGAAGGCAAGGGCACTTGCTGGGACGGCGGCGTGCGGGTGCCGTTCATCGCGCGCTGGCCCGGGAAAATTCCGAAGGCGAGCGTCTGCAAAGAGCCGGCCATGACGATTGATATTTTGCCCACGGTCGCAAAGCTCATTGGTGCTGAACTGCCGAAACACAAGATTGACGGACTAGACGTCTGGCCGCTGCTGGCTGGCGTTCAAGGCGCAAAGAACCCGCACGACGCCTACGTTTTCTATTACGAAAACAACCAGCTACAGTCGGTGATGAGTAGTCAATGGAAACTACAACTGCCACATACCTATCGCACGCTTGCCGGTCAGCCTGGCGGTCGCGACGGAACACCGTCACCATACCAGCAGCGCAAGCTTGATCAGTCCGAGCTGTACGATTTGGAAAGCGACATTGGCGAAACCACTGACCTCGCCGCCCAGCGCCCAGACGTGGTGAAACGTCTCGAAACCCTGGCTGAACAGGCTCGCGAAGAACTTGGTGACTCGCTCACGAAGCGCGTGGGCAGTGGCGTTCGCGAACCGGGACGCATTGCCGATAGCCAGTGATCTTTCAAACTTCCAACACATGAAGAGAGTATTCCTGCTTGTTGCTCTGGGGTTGGCTACGTTCAACCTCTGCGTCCGTGGTTTCGCCGCAACTCCCCTGAAACCCAACTTCATTTTCATCCTCGTTGACGATCTGGGTTGGACAGACCTTGGAGTCCAAGGCTCCAAATTCTACGAGACGCCGAACATTGACCGGCTCGCCAGCCAGGGGATGCGGTTCACACAGGCTTACTCCGCCTGCACTGTCTGCTCACCAACGCGTGCCGCGTTACTGACCGGCAAGTATCCGGCACGTCTCCACATCACCGACTGGATCAAGGGTCATGTGCGTCCTGATGCAAAACTCAAGGTGCCGGATTGGACAATGCACCTGCCACTGGAGGAAACAACAATCGCCGAGGCGCTGAAGCATGAAGGTTACGCAACCGCAAGCATCGGCAAGTGGCATCTGGGCGGATCGGAGTTCTATCCTGACAAACAAGGTTTCGACGAAAACCTTGCTGGAAATGATCGCGGACAGCCTCCAAGTTACTTCTCACCTTACGGCATCCCGACGCTTGCTGATGGACACAAGGGTGAGTTCCTTTCCGACCGACTGACAGACGAGACGCTGAAGTTTATCGAGCGCAACAAAACAAAACCATTTTTCATTTACCTCCCGCATTATGCTGTTCACACGCCATTGATGGGCAAGCCGGAGGTCATTGCGAAGTACAAACGCAAAGCCGATCCGCAAAATCCACAGCACAATCCCGTCTATGCTGCGCTGATCGAGAGCGTGGACGACAGCGTGGGCCGAATCCTGCAAAAGCTCGACGAACTCAAACTCGCCGAAAACACCGTTGTCATCTTCACGTCGGATAACGGCGGCCTTCTGCAAAACGATGTGACCAGCAATCTCCCGTTGCGCGCCGGCAAAGGCTCGGCCTACGAAGGCGGCGTCCGTGTTCCACTGTTCATCAAATGGCCGGGCATCACCAAGCCCGGCAGCACCTGTGACACGCCGGCGATCACACCGGACTACTTTCCCACGATGCTCGACATGGCTGGACTCGCCGCGAAGAAACCGCGTTCACTGGATGGCGAAAGTCTTGTCCCGCTGCTGAAGCAGACCGGCGGATTGCGCAAAACAATTTTCTGGCATTACCCGCATTACCATCCCGGCGGCGCAACACCTTACAGCGCCATCCGCGACGGCGACTGGAAGCTCATCGAGTTCTTTGAGGACAACCACGTGGAGCTATACAACCTGAGAGAAGACATCGGCGAACAAAGCGACCTCGCCACGAAACTTCCGGACCGGGCAAATGCGTTGCGCAAAAAACTCCACGCGTGGCGAACGAAAGTTGGCGCACAGTTGCCAACGGCAAATCCGGATTACGATGCCAAGCAGATGAATTCGCCAGCAAAGGCGAAATAGACCTCTGCCCGGCTGGTTTATCGCAACTGCTCAGTTTCTCCGACCCGTTATCCGTGCTCTGACTCACGCTTGATCAATCCACGCCACCAGCAGGATTCCAAGGCATTTTACAGTGTGATTTAGTCCGGAACCAGCCTCTACACTTTTGGGGATACCGCCCGCCGAAACAACTGGCTAACAATGGGCGCGTATGACCCTGAATCCTGACCGACTACCCGTTGATTTTCTGCAATCAATCTGAACCAAGAAAACGAACCCACTCAATTTATGCACCCCAACAATCATTCTTCCAGCCTGTCAATTTGGCTGTCAATTTGGCTCGCCTTCGGGCCCGTGCTGTTGCTCACTCTCACTTTTGCCGTTCCGCCGCTCTTTGCACAGTGCGTTGTGCCTCCGGCTGGCTTGGTGGGTTGGTGGAACGGAAACGGCAATGCCAATGATAGTTTTGACACCAACAACGGCACGCTGATGAACGGTGCGACGTTTGCGCCCGGTGAAGTGGGGCAAGCGTTTCATCTGGATGGGGTGGACGATTTTGTGGAGATACCCAACTCCCCTGCTCTCAATCCCTCAAACCAGATCACGGTCATGGCGTGGTGGAACTCCGTCTCTTTTGGCGGTGGCAACGACGTAATCGTGCAAAAAGCCTACATCAGCCACTCGCCTCCCTACTATCAGTACATGTTGGGTGTTGAGGGTGGCGGGCGTGCATTCAATTTTTATGTAGCGTCTGGTGTAGGGTCTTCTGGAGGAATTGGGCGTGGTGCAAACACGGGCGGCGGTTTCTGGGTTCCCGCCCAGTGGTATCACCTTGTCGGCACTTACGATGGCAGCACGGTGAAGCTCTACGTCAACGGTACGTTACGAGACTCCCAGCCGGCGAGTGGATTGCTCAGCGATTACGGGCGGGCCGTCAGAATTGGCGCCCACGCCAACGTTCCTAGTTTTACTCCCGGCGAGATTGATGAGGTTGCCCTCTTCAACCGCGCGTTGACCTCAGCCGAGGTGGCGTCCATCTACGCCGCCGGAAGCGCTGGCATGTGCGGTTTCAGGATACTGACACCGCCAGAGAACCAGGTGATTCCCTGCGGCTCGAACGTCACCTTTTCCGTGGTGGCGACCAACGAAACGGGAGGCTTCCTTTCTTACCAGTGGCAGTTCAATGGAACCAACATTGATGGCGCTACCAACTCCACGCTCACGATTGCCAACGCGACCACGGTGCAGGCTGGCATTTACACCGTCGCAGTCGGAAACTATTCCGGATCCTATTTGACCGCCTCCGCCGCCCTCGCCTTTAGCTTCCTGGAGTTGCACATGTACGCCGGGGTGACCATCAAGGGCCGGGTGGGCGGCACGTACCGCGTCGAATACACGGACAGTTTTGCGACACCCATTCTGTGGACGGCCCTGACCAACATCGTGAGCCTGCCGGTCACACCCTACGTGTTCATTGATCTCGATTCGGTGGCCAACCCGCGGCGCTTTTATCGCGTCGTTGCAGATGCTTGCCCGTGATGACAAATGAAGTCGCCACCTAACGTCCCGCTGCCCGCGCCCGGCGTGAGTGCGGTGTGGAAATACAAAGCAGCAACCAACACGAAAACACAAAGCACATGAGCAAAACAAAAATCATTACGGCGGTCATTTCCTTATGAAAATTCAAAAAAACAAGAGTCCCGTAGCAATAATATGGTTGGTAGCCCTAGTGCTCGGTTTTTCGATCACTCAACCGGCCCATGCCGCTGCGTTCCTTACCAACAGCCCGATGACCATCGCGCGCCAATCGCATACAGCGACTCTACTGCCCAATGGGAAAGTCCTCGTCGCGGGGGGCCTTGGCAGCAGCGGCGTGACTAACAGCGCGGAGCTTTACGATCCGACGACGGGGACGTGGCTGCCGACCGGCCCACTGAATACCGCCCGCCGGGTTCATACGGCGACGTTACTCCCGGATGGAGAGGTGTTGGTCGTTGGCGGACTTACTACCGGTAACAATGCCATCGCGAGCAGCGAGCTGTACAATCCTGCGACAGGGACGTGGACAGCAACCAACGCGTTGAGCACCGCAAGGAGACTCCACACGGCAAATCTTCTTCCCAATGGGAAAGTGCTGGTCACCGGGGGCTATAATGACAATGGCGGCGGCAATCTTTCCAGTTGCGAGATCTACGATCCAGCGACTGGGACATGGACGGTAGCAAACGCGTTGGCCGGCGAGCGCTATGCTCATACGGCGAGCTTGCTGTCCAACGGGATCGTGTTGGTCGCCGGTGGCCACAATGGGGTCAACATTCTGTCCAGTGCGGAAGTTTATGATCCAGTTAGCGGGAACTGGACGGCGACCAATTCCCTTGCCACTGGACGCATTGTCCACACAGCTACCATACTCCCGAATGACATGGTGCTGGTCGTAGGGGGCTATGCCAATGGCGGACCTACGCACAGTACGGAGCTGTATGATCCGGTCGCCGGAACATGGGCGGGCAGCGGCTCACTGACTGGCGCGCGTAATAGCCACACAGCGACGTTGCTGCCCAGTGGGAAAGTGCTGGTCGCAGGGGGTGCAGGGGACAATATCGGGAATTCTATTTCCAGCGCGGAACTGTACGTCACGGGCACCGGGATGTGGACGGCGACCCCCGCGATGAACGCTTCGCGCGTGAATCACACGGCAACGTTGCTGCCCAATGGGACGGTGTTGATCGCGGGTGGCCAAGACACCAACGGGGTCTATCTTTCAAGCACGGAGCTGTACGATCCGGCGGCGATCGCGAGCGCGACAATTTTCTTGGGCCTCTTGAACCAGACTTACGACGGCACGGCTAAGCGCGTGTCAGTTGCAACCGAACCTCCGGGGCTCTCGGCAGCGGTGACCTACAATGGATCGGCGAATGCCCCGACTAACATCGGCAGCTATTCCGTTATTGCGACTGTCAACAACACGCCGGATTACCAAGGCAGCGTGACAAACACGTTGCTCATTGGTTTCGGGTCTGTGGCGGTGTACGATTTCAACTCACTCACCAACGGCACGCTCAACGGCCAGGACAGCTGGACGCGAAACAAAGATTGGATTCCGCAGCTCATTGTACAGAATGGTGTCGTCATGGGAAGCGGTGGCGTTGATGGATCGTACAGGACCAACGACGCTGCTTTTAGTTTTCCGAGGCCAGCGGGAGTCGAGCCAGCTTACATCCTCCAGTTTGATTTTGTCGCCTCAGGAAGCCGGGTTGAATTCGAGCTTGCAACAACAACACCGGCGGACAATGAAGTTGTGGGCTTGAGTCCGTCGTTCGGTTGGACCCAGAGCGGCTTCTACGTCTATAATCAAGCGGATCGCTCAGAATTCTATTCACCAAGCGTGTGGCAGCCTGGCGCCCTTTATCGGCTTCAGCTTCAAATTGATTTCAGCGCCTATGCTTGGCAGGGAGCTGGCAGTTTGTACGCGATTAATCTCTCGGCCGGGGATGCCTATTGGACCCCTGTGCAGAGTTTGCAGAACATCAACCTTAAAATTCCAGGCATATACGCCGAGGATGGCTACCCTGAAACTTGGAATACCTTATTTGTGCGTTGCGACGGCGGAACGGCTGCCGATAATCTCACAGTCATTGCCCCGGATGCGCCCTTTGGCCCTCCGCATCTGACGATTTCTCAGAGACAGCCTTCAAATGTACTTGTGGGCTGGAACACAGTTTCCAATGCGACGTATCAGGTGCAGCAGCGCGCAGACCTCGGAACAAACAGCGTTTGGGCAGATTACGGGCCGCCCAAGCAAGGCAATGGCAGATATGAAACTATCGTGGATGGGTCGAATGCGGGAGCAACTCAGCGATACTACCGAGTTGTTCAGGCGACCCAATGAACTGCTCAATATCCCAATTCCGATTGCGCAACACCGAGCTCGCCGCGACAAATTTCCCGCAACGCTTCTATCGCGCCATCGAACAGTAACTATCCCGGATTCCATGAAGAACCTTCCCCCCACTGCCGTCGCGCCGCACCGGTCCACGACCGCCGGGGAATGACTTATGAAAGCGTGCTCTTATTGCGGACGCGCGAATGAAGACGGCCAGAAAACCTGCTCGGGCTGCGGCACCGATCTGCACCCGCCCAAAGTCGAGGTTGAGTTCAACGGCGTCCTCGACCCCATCACCCCACCCCGTCGCTGCCGTTGCGGGGGTGTGATGCAATACTACACGCCGGCCCCCGGGAGCAGCACGTTCCTTCGGCCTTATCGCTACCGCTACGTTTGTGGCCAGTGCGGCAAACGGGCGATTGTAATTCCGTATGATAAGCGACGAATCCTCATCCCGGTGGCCGTCGTCGGTTTTGTCGCGGGGCTGTGCCTCTATTTTTCCAATCCGCTCGAAAACATCGAACGCAATGCTTTCAAGATGCGCTGGGTAATCATTGCCCTGCTCGTGGTCGTGGCCGGGCTGGTGGCGGGCGAGCTGGCTTTGGTTACGGCCTGGAATCGGCACCGGTATCCGATCACCGACGAGCCGCCTTCGCCACCCGACCCGCTACCGACGACTCCCTCGAAAACATCCCGGAACCCATAACCCAGATATGTACATCATTCCTTCCCCAACCACGCACATGAAACAGGATTTCGCAAAGCTGATTAAGGACAATCCCGATTGTTTGCGGGCCTTGGAAATTCACTACGCCACGATGTCGCATCTCCGGCTTCGCCTGGCACTTCACATGAATAACCCCCTAAATCGCGAGCTTCCGCGCCGTCCCATAATTCTCTGCACGAACGCGGTGGAGTATTCAATCCGGCCCACGAACCCGGCCACCATTGAGGGTGGGCCGGCGGTGGAATTCCATGAGCAGCACGAACTGCTCAACGCCCCACGCCTGCAAATGATCCCCGGAGGCGACGGGGCAATCTTCGATCCGCCGTTAAAGCTCGGTGTGCTGATCTTCGATCAGAGCTACGTGATCGCGGAGAAATTTGAGATCGAAGAAACCCAGCTAAAATCGCTCCCCGGATAAAACCATGAAAGTGCGCCGTGGCGTCCTGGGCCGGCCGTCGCACGAACGGTGTTCCCCTGAGCGCTCTTATTTGGTAGCAATGCAGACAAATGCCCGACCGTCTTCGCCAACGAATCCTCCTCACATGGCTGGCTTGCGCCAGTTGCGTGGCTTCGTTGTCCGCAGCGGAGGTCGAGGCCGGCGCGGAGCAACCGTATCGCGTCACTCGTTGGACCACGGATCAAGGGTTGCCGCAGAACCGCATCTCCTGCCTCAAGCAAACGCGCGACGGGTATTTGAAAATCGGCATCTAAGTTTGGGTTGGCTCGGCTCTGCCGAATGGTTTTCGTGCCAAGGGCGCATCTACACTTTTGGGGATACCGCCCACCGAAACCAGCGGCTAACAATGGGCGTGTATGAACCTGAATCCTGACGGACCACTCATTGGTTTTCTGAAAACCAGCTGAACCTGGAAAACAATCCCATCCAACTTATGCGCCTCAATCCTTACACTTCCGGCCAGGCGATTTGGTTCACCTGTGTTGCCTCCCTTTTCGCAACCACGGCCCTCGCGGCTGACCTCACCTGGAGTGGCGCGGTCTCCAGCGACTGGAACAATCCTGCCAACTGGAACCCGCCACAGATTCCAACCGCCACGGATCACGTCATCATCAACTCGGGCAGCGTAACCGTCCCGGCAGACGGCGTCTTCGCCATCATGGACTGGACGGGTGGTTCCATTTTCGGTGCGTTGGCGGTGGCCAGCAACGGAGTATGGAACATTGCCGGTGCGGGGGTGATGGACTGCTACGCGAGAGTGACCAACGCGGGCACGATCCATTGGACGGGTGCGGGTTCGTGGCGGCTGTCGAGCGGCGCCTATATCGACAATCTGGCGGGCGGGTTGTTGGACATCCAAAATGACCAGGACATCTCGATCAAAAACGGCGGCAGCGTCACCCTCCACAATGCGGGCACGGTACGCAAGTCGGCCAGCACCGGCACGACGACCCTCGCAGTCTTCTTTGACAATCTCGGCACGGTCGAGGCCGATACTGGGGTCATTAACTTGCAAGGGGGGTACTCCGGCGGTTCCGCCGTAAATCTTGCCATTTCACTCGGCGGTGCAACACCCGGCGACGGTTACGGCAAAATCAATTTTTCCAACCCGCTGTCGTTTGACGGCACGTTCAGCGTGAGCACACGCAATGGTTATCTGCCCAATCCCGGTGACACCTTCTCGGTGTTGAGTTACCCGGCGTCAACCAGCTCCTTTACCTGCTTGAGCGGAATGGACCTGGGCGGCGGGCTGCTGCTCCAACCGCATTACAACGCCACCGGCCTGACCCTGACGGCTACGACGTACACGACCGGCACCAGCCAGCCGCAGTTGTTCATCTCCCGCTCGGCGAACGGCATTGTGGTGCAGTGGCCACTTGGCTTTCCGGGCTGGGTGCTGCAATCCAACACCAATCTCGCATCGTCGTTCTGGGCGCCGGTGCCGGTGGCGTGCGACAATCAAGTCCTTTTGCCGGTCACAGCGCCGGGGCAGTTCTTCCGCTTAAAACAATGAACGTCCCGCTACCCGCGCCCGGCGAGAGAGCGGTGCGGAAATATCCATACGCGGATCACGGCGCATTTGATCAGACATCGTCCACAACACACACACGAAATGACACCCTACATGGCTACAATCACAGATGGATTCGTTATTGGCATGATTATGATCGGCGGGATCAGCCTGTGTGTCTCGGGCTTCAGCAAGAAGGGTCTGCCACTCAGCGCAAACAAGCGTATCACTGGCAGGCCGGCCAAGCTGATCGGGATCAGTTCGTTAATCCTGAGCGTCGTCGCCTCCATCGCCTGGATGTTCCTGAAAGGCGCGATGGGTTGAAGGCGCGCGCCACACGATGTGCAATGAATGTGTTCACGAGCCGCAGTTTATGGTACTGACTGAATCGCATGTTCCACCGACGTTACCAGCAACCGCTTTGGGTATGGTTGGCTTGCGCCAGTTGCGTGGCTTCGTTGTC
Organism: Verrucomicrobiota bacterium; assembly: GCA_013140495.1. Lineage (GTDB taxonomy): Bacteria > Verrucomicrobiota > Verrucomicrobiia > Limisphaerales > JADLHS01 > JADLHS01. Next base: position 6,610 of record JABFSR010000064.1, on the reverse strand, counting down.
CGCAGCGGAGGTCGAGGCCGGCGCGGAGCAACCGTATCGCGTCACTCGTTGGACCACGGATCAAGGGTTGCCGCAGAATCGCATCTCCTGCCTCAAGCAAACGCGCGACGGTTATCTGTGGCTCGGCACCTGGTTCGGGCTGGCCCGGTTTGATGGCGCACGCTTTACCGTGTTCGACAAATTCAACACCCCGGAACTGGTGAACGACGCCATCAGCGCGCTGGCGGAAGACACCGACGGCACGCTGTGGATTGCCACGGCCGACGGCTTGGTGAGCTATCGCGAGCATCATTTCCATCGGCTCACCACGGCGGACGGATTGCCGGGTCAAAAGGTCTGGCGACTGGTGGCCGGTCGCTCCGGTGGCGTCTGGGTTCAGGCAGGCGATTCCATAGCACGCTTGGAGAACGGCAAGTTTTCGCGAGTCTGGGCGATCCCATTTTCCAACGAGAATAGAATCCAAGCGCTGCAAGCGGGTGCGGATGGCTGGCTTCACATCGTCCGGGGGCAAACCTGGCTGACGTTGTCGCCCAAGGCGGACGAGTTGCGGACGAATCAAGTCGAGAACACATCCGGCTACACCTGGCTGACGGGGTTGCCCGCGAAGCAGCCGGGCCGTTTTTGGTTGGGCACGCAGCAAGGCTTGCGGCAATGGGATCAAGGGGTCGCGAAGACCATCGAAGCCGACGAACTCGGCCAACGGCATGTGGACTTCATCTATGAAGACCGCGCCGCCAACCTGTGGGTGAATACGAAACCGGGCGGGCTGTTTCGCCAGGATCGGGCCCGCTGGACAGCGGTTGACCTGGGGGATCGCGCCGCACCCGTGTCCACCACCTGCATGGAGGAGGACCGGGAGGGGAATCTGTGGTTGGGAACCGATCAAGGGCTGGTCCAACTTCAGAGGCGGCGGATGCGCACTTACACCACGCGAGACGGCCTGGCTGACGACCATGTCTGGTCGGTTTGCGAGGGAACGGATGGGACAATTTGGGTGGGGACGGACCGTGGCCTTAGCCGAATTCAGAACGGTCGCGTGGTTTCTCTGGGGGCAGATGAACCTTTCCCGGAACAAGCCGACCGCTGCGTCTGGCCTCCCAGCGATGGCGGCGTGCTGATTGCCAAGTCGCACGTCGGCGTTTTTGAATTTAGGGAACGGCTCACTCGACGAGTCGCGGCGAGCGCCCTGCCAAACCCAATCATTCGCGCGCTCTACGAGGACCGGTCGGGTCGGCTCTGGATCGGCACCGAAAACGGCGTGGCCGCGTTCAAAGACGGCCAAGTCACGGCTGCCTACACGAATTGGGCCGGTCAGTCGGGATATGATGTGCGGTGCATCCTGGAAGACCGGGCCGGGACTTTCTGGTTCGGCACGCAGGGTCAAGGACTCACCCGTTTGCGCGACGGCAAGTTCGATGTGTTCACCGAGCGCGATGGCCTGAGCAACAACCGCGTCTGGTCAATCCACGAGGACGGCGACGGCGCGCTGTGGCTGGGAACGGAGAACGGTTTGACTCGGTTCGTCCCGCCCGGAAATCGGAAATCAGGAAAGCAGAAAACAGAAAACAGAAATGAACAGGGCCTCCTCACGTCGGCTGCTACAGTCGCAAGCGAAGACCGCTTCTTCTCTTTTACGCGGAAGGAAGGTTTGCTGGAGAACTCGGTGAATTGGATTCTGGAAGACGACTTCGGTTATCTCTGGTTGAGCGGATTGCGCGGCATTTACCGGGTGAAGCGGGAGCAGTTGAACGCCGTGGCCGATGGCCGCGCCAGTGCGGTGCAAGTCGCCGTCTTCGGTACCGCCGACGGCATGGAGAGCAGCGAATCCAATGGCGAAGGCCAACCCGCCGGCTGGAAGGCGCGCGACGGCCGGCTGTGGTTTCCCACCACGCGCGGCGTCGTGGTCATTGATCCCAAGACGGTTGAAGTCAGCGAAGTCCCGCCGCCAGTCGTCATCGAACAAGTAAAGGACGACGAAATTATTTTCGGCGACGGTGCGCGGGCTGAGTCCAAAGTCCAGAGTCCAAAGTCCAGAGTCGGTGTTGGGATTGTGCCAGACCCTCAACCACCAACGCTCAACCCTCAACTCGCCCCTGGCCGCGCACAAGTGGTCGAGATTTCCTACACGGCGAACACGTTTGTGGATTCCAAACGCGCACGATTCCGTTACCGGCTCGTCGGCCGTGATTCCGCATGGCGTGAGGTGACGACCGAACGAGTAGCCCACTACACCAACCTCCGCCCGGGCGAGTACCGCTTCGAAGTCACCGCCGCCAATCATCATGGCGTCTGGAGCCTGACCCCGGCGAGTTTCACGTTTTCGCTCGCGCCGCATTTTTATGAAATGTGGCCATTCTATCTTTTGTGCGCTGCTGGCGTGATCGGGTTGGCGACGGGAGTGCAAACGTACCGTTTGCGATGGCAGCGTCGGCTGTTGAAATTGGACGAACAGCGCGCCCTCGCCAATGAACGCACGCGCATCGCGCGCGACCTGCACGATGATCTCGGCACGGCGTTGACCGGTTTGGCGCTTGAGCTCGATGTCATTGGCCGTGAAGCCGGGGAGTCGCCGCCGGTGGCAGAACATCTGGGAGAAACGGCCCGGCGAACGCGCGATCTGGCCGAACGCATGCGCGAGGTGGTCTGGACCGTCAACCCGCAGTGCGACACGCTTTCCAGCCTCGCCAGTTTTCTGGAACAACAGATCAGCCAGTTTCTCCACACAACCGATGTGAACGTACGTCTGGATTTTCCCGAGGACATTCCAGCGGTGCCGCTGGCGGCAGATGAACGGCATCAACTGGCGCTCAGCGTGCGAGAGGCTTTGACCAACGTCGTGCGGCACGCGCAGGCAACCGAAGTCGTCGTGAACCTGGCCATTGTCAGCCAGACCTTGATCCTGCGCGTCAAGGACAACGGGTGCGGGTTCCAGGTGCAGGAGCAAAGCGGACACGGTCTGTCGAATCTCTGCACGCGTATGAAACAGATTGGCGGCAGTTTCAAATGTGTTTCCACGCCCGGCGCGGGCACCGTCATTGAGTTCCGGCTTCCGCTGAAACAGTCCCCGGGTAAGGAGGAGTTTCCCGGATGAGCATCCGGGTAGCCATTGTCGAGGATGATCGCACCGTGCGGGAGAACCTCGCGGTGTTGATTGACGCAGCCCCGGGATTTTCCTGCGTGGCTGGTTGCGCCAGCGCCGAGGAAGCATGGCAGCGTCTTCCGGCACTGACACCCGAGGTCGTGTTGATGGACATCAATCTGCCGGGGCGCAGCGGCATCGCCTGCGTCGCCCGGTTGCGAACGCTGTTGCCGCAAACCCACGTCATCATGCTGACCATCGAAGAGGACAGCGAACAGGTCTTTGAATCCATGAAAGCGGGCGCAACAGGCTATCTGGTGAAGCACGCATCACCCCGGGAAATCCTATCAGCGGTGGCGGAAGTCCATCGGGGAGGCGCTCCAATGTCGAGCCACATCGCCCGCAAAGTGGTTACGGCCTTCCGACGGACACCAGCTTCCCGGAACGAAGGCCCCAATCTTTCCCCACGCGAAGAAGAAGTTCTCCATTTGATTTCAAAGGGGCTTCGCTCAAAGGAAATTGCAGATGTCCTTGGTGTGGCAGTTGGCACAATCAATACCTATGTGCGTAACATCTATGATAAACTTCATGTGCGCTCGCGCGCTGAGGCGGTGGCGCGATACCTTGCTCGCTGAATTGTTTTTGTTCGTCACCCCTTGCCCAAGCCAGCATCTGCTGACGAAACCAAATGCGTTGGTTGAAACCCCGGCTCATGCTGCTCGACACCAGTAGTCGAACCCAGCACAATTGGCGCACCCAAAGTGACCGCCAAATGAAAAACGCCAGCCCAACAGCCGCATCTGCCCCGACCACTCAAACGCGCTTTGCTTCGGTTGATGCCTATCGCGGCTTCGTGATGTTTCTGATGATGGCGGAGGTGTTGCATCTTCGCGGTGTGTCGAGGGCGCTGCCGGACTCAGGACTTTGGGCTTTCCTCGCGAACCACCAGAGTCATGTCGATTGGGTTGGCTGCACGTTGCATGATCTTATCCAGCCATCGTTCTCGTTCCTGGTTGGCGTCGCGCTGCCGTTTTCAATTGCGAACCGCCGCGCGCAGGGACAGTCATTTGGCAAGATGTCGCTTCACGCCTGGTGGCGGGCGCTCCTGCTCATTTTGCTTGGCGTGCTGTTGCGCTCGACCCATGCCGGGCAGACCAACTGGACCTTCGAGGATACATTGTCGCAGATCGGGCTCGGCTACGGACTTTTGTTCCTGCTTGGATTCCGTCCGGTTCGAGATCAATGGATCGCGCTCGGTGTTGTTCTGCTCGGATACTTTACGGCGTTTGCCCTGTATCCGCTGCCTGCGGCGGACTTTGATTACGCCAAGGTCAGCGTCACGGCGGAGTGGCTGAAGGAAAACCGACACACGGGCTTTGCCGCGCACTGGCAGAAGAACAGCAACTTCGCGTGGGCCTTTGACATGTGGTGGATGAACATCTTTCCGCGCGAGAAACCATTCGTCGCCAACGGCGGCGGCTACTCCACGCTCAGTTTCATTCCGACACTGGGCACGATGATCCTTGGCTTGATCGCCGGCGGTTTGCTGCGCAACGATAAATCCCCTACCGCCAAACTGCGCTGGCTGGTGATTGCTGGAATCGTGGGACTGTCAAGCGGATGGTTGCTTGGCGCGCTGGGAATCTGCCCGGTGGTGAAACGCATCTGGACACCGAGCTGGGTGTTGTTCAGCGGCGGCTGGTGCTTCCTGCTGCTGGCAGGATTCTACGCGGTCATGGAAATGTGGCGGAAGAAAACGTGGGCATTCCCGTTGCTGGTCATCGGCGCGAATTCAATCGCGGCCTACTGCATCGCGCACCTGTTTGATGACTTCATCTCCAAGAATTTGAAAACGCACTTTGGCCAGAACTTTTTCAAGTTTGCAGGCACGGCTTATGAACCCTTGTTTCATGGAGCGGCGATCCTGCTGGTGTTCTGGCTCATCCTGCTCTGGATGTATCGCCGGAAGATTTTTCTGCGGATTTGAGCCAAACCAGTTTTATTTCGGAGCAACCCAGAATCTAACCCGCCGGCAAAACGCGGATCTTGATGTTGCGAAAGTGAACCTTGTCGCCATGTTCCTGAAGGAGGATGTGGCCCTCGGGCCATTCGCCGAAGTTTGGGATGTTGTTGAATTTGCTTTGGGCAACACAGGCGCGAAATTCCGCCGAGCCGCGTTCGTACGTGAGAATCTTCTGTCCGTTGAGCCAGTGTTCAACGTGTCTTCCCTGTACAACGATGCGCGCAGTATTCCATTCGCCGATTGGATTCGCCTTCTTGGTGGTTGCCGCCGGGATCATGTCGTAGAGCGAACCCAGTGAACGATCGCCGTCACGCCCCAGCTTGGCGTCTGGATGAAGATCATCATCGAGCAACTGAAACTCGCAGCCCACGGATGGTCCCGCGCCGGTCTTGTTTTCGGGGTCAAGGTTGGACTGAACGAAATACTTGATGCCGCTGTTCGCTCTCGGTGTGAGCTTGAAGTCGGCAACAAGTTCAAAACTGGCGAACCGTTCCTGCGTGATGATATTGCCGCCGCCCACGGCCCTGAACCCGTCCGTCTTGTGGACGGTGAACACGCCGTCTGCGATTTCCCAATATTGGGCCGGAAACTTCTCGCTCTTCACGCCGCGCCAGCCTTCGGTGGTTTTCCCATCCCACAGCAACCGCCAGCCGGCGGCCTTCTCGGATTCCGTCAAGGTATTCACGGGCGCAGTGTTGCCTGTGGAAATCTCCTTGAGTCGAAGGTTGCGCCAGCGAACTTGTGCGCCTTCCCTTGATTTGTCGTCCTTGATGCCATGAACCTGCAATGCAATGAAGCCGCGCGGTGTCAGACCGTCCGTGATGTCTGCGCACGGCGTGCCGTTGAGCCAGGTCTTGATGGAATCGCCAACGGCCTCAACGCGGACGTGATTCCAGTCTTGAGGTTTGAAGATGCGCAGGCCCTGTTCACTGAATGCCATTCCTTGAGGGCCGGTAACACCGTCGTTCGGATACAACCAGCCGCGCCGGGATTCGTCAAAGATGCCCGCGCTCCAGAGTCGCTTGCGCGAAACGTCCGGATCAATCTCGACCTGATAGCCATGAACGCGCCCGGCAGGAATCTCGATTTTCTTTCCATTCCATTCCATCTGTTTCGGAGTGTCCAGACATTCGCTGCGGATTTGTACGCCGGAGTTCAACCTGGCGTCCACCTTGAAATCGTATTCGAGAATGAAGTCACCGTAAGTCCTGCCGGTGCAAAGAAAGCTGTTGGGAGTATTGACCACGCTCGCACCGACGATGGTGTCGTCCTCCACGGTGTAAACAGCCTGTCCGCCGCGCTGGACCCAACCGGAGAGGTCTTTGCCGTTGAACAGATTGATCCACGATTCCTCCGCGCTCAGGGCAGGAGCATCCAGTGTCAGTGCCGTCAGTAAAAAGATGCTTGCTCGCCGCATAAAATCAGATTTCATCCGCCTCCAACCATCGGCGGATTACCTCATGTAATCCGCCGATGGTTGGAGGCGGATGAAATCTGATTTTATGCGG
>JABFSR010000103.1 GCA_013140495.1 Verrucomicrobiota bacterium | reverse complement strand
TCGACAACAATGTCCTCCGTGCTCGTCACCATCAGCCGGATGCCGAAGAGCTGACGTTTCTTGTTGAACCATGTTCCACACACACCCTTGATGCTGACCTCGCTGCCCACAAGATTCACGGAGTTCGATTCGGCTGAACTCGGGATATACGCCGTGAGCCGGCCGCTCCCGGAAGCAACTTCGAGCAGGGAGCCAAATGGTGGCTCGCCATACACCGCGCGCACCAGTCCCGAAACCTCCACCCATTGACTGTCTTCCCGCCCTGTTACCAAATCCTCGTAGGTGGCGCGCCGTGGCAGGGGTAGATTGGTGCGCCCCATCACCCGCACGGAAGTTGATCGGATTATCGGCGCAAATTCTCCGGGATTTGACACGCCCTCGACTTCGACGAGGACGCCCGGAGCCAGGCCAGGGATTTCCTTGTCACTCTCAACGAAGATTCCGGCCGTTTCATCCTGCACGAACCAGCTCTGCATATTGAAGGCAAACGTCGCCACCCCGCGCAACCGCACCGGTAATCGTTTTGCCGCCTCATCCGGTGATAACGAGCGAACCGCCCCCGCATTGGTGATAGCCACAGTCGTTGCAGCCGTCGCCGTGGAAGCATCCTGCGCAGGCGTGGAAATGGCACCGACCATTGCCGCTGCAAGGCAAAGCATCAACCATCGTCGCACATGGCGTGTCGGCATACGCATCAGATACCTTCCTTCTACGCCGTGCCACGACGCATTTCAATGTTGAAGCCAGCGGAAATTTGGTGGCGGGTTGGATTTCCGCCAATCCGCAATGAACCCGACAGCGCTCGAAGTGTTCCGCGCTTCTGCCACTATCAGGGCAAATCCACAAGAGAAAGTGTTCGGCTTGGGTTTCAATGATCGGCAATGGCGGATGGGATCAAACAAATTTTCCTTGATGGCACGTTGCTGGCGCTCGCCCAAGTACCGCGTTTGTTTCCTGCCAATTCTTCCATTGCCAGCAGATAGGTTCACGCGAAGCGAAGATTCAAATGCGCCTGCGGATGCGCTTGAGTTCTGGCGGCGAATTACGCGACGGCTTCAACCCGGTCGCGGGTGTGCAGTTTTCCTGTTTGCGAGTTTGATCGCCTTGGATGTGGTAAATCCCGCCATCCGGCGGTAGAGACGGAATCGTTGCTTCATGGTTTTTCATGAAGCAGTTTGATTTCATTCCAGCTCCGCGTTGTGTAAGCTCTACACAATCCGACGCAGACAAATTGCCTGTCAGCAAGTTTTGCCGGAGTTTCAGCGGAGTGCTGGCGAGTCGTTTCTGAGTTTCACCAGGTCCGCTGTCTGCTGGCAGTTTTGATCTGGTTCTTTTCACCTCTTTGATGAACAAGCATCGGAGGTGGTGGCCGGGGGCAGAATCGGGCGGCCAAGTCGCAGTTTCTGATGTCGCGAAGAAAAATATGATTGCTCTATTTGCCGACAAAGTCGAAATGCAGAACCGGTTGTTCGCCGAGTTGTCGCGGATGTTCGGACAGGAAGTCCCGCTCTACGACAAGTCGCTGCTCGTGAATCGCGAGTGCAACAAGACGGTCTGCGCGTTGCTCGGACAACTCCACGTCGGATTCAGCCTCTCGGATGAACAACTCGACCGGACCAGCGGCGAGCGGCACGGCGCGATCCGCATCGGCAAGCCCTCCGAGTATCGGTTGATGGGACGCTTCTTTGCTGCGTTCGGCATGGAGCCGCACAATTTCTATGACATGGCCAACGTCGGCGCGAAGAGCCAGCCGATCATCGCCACGGCATTTCGCTCCAAGCTAAATCCCGATCACCGCATTTTCTGTTCGCTGCTGCTGACAGACTATTTCGATGCGCCAACCAAAGCACGTATCGAAGGGTTGCTCGCGACGCGGGAAGTGTTTTCCGACAAAACGAAGCAACTGCTCGACAAGAACGAACGGCAAGATGGTTTGAACTGGGACGATGCAAACGCGCTCATCGCAGAAGCCGTAAATCGCATCTTCAAGTGGACGGGTCAGGCGCGCGATCATCAGCTTTACCAGGATTTGTGCACGGCGGGCTTCAAGATCGCGGCGGACATTGCGTGCTTCGAGTCGCACCACCTGAATCATCTCACGCCAAATACGTTTTGCATGGACCTCTACACGGCGGCGATGAAGTTTTGTTTGGGCGAGTTGGACGAGGCGACCTTCCGCAGTCGCGCGGAAACGTCGCTGGGCAGATTGATGAAACGCGCAGATCGCGACTGGATGCGTTTGCATTTCAAACATCTCGACCGTGCGGAGATTGATGCTTGCAAGGCGGGGCAAGTGATAATGTACGTTGTCGCACAGTTGGTGGAGAAGTTGACGCGGCGTTTGCAGGAAGCCGATCTGGCATTGAGCAAACTGAATCACTCCGGCTTCAAGGATTTCACTGAAGGGCCGTCCGAGGACACGCCCATTCTCCTACGACAGGATGCCTACAAGGCGCTAACCGAGCCGGTAACGTTCCGCAACGCCGACGGTTCGGTGGTGGACACGGTTCACACCGCACGCTTCGGTGAGATCGAGCAACGCTTCTACGCGACCACGCCAAAAGGACGGGAACTGTATGACCGTTGCCTGGCGGAAGCGGATGCCGCCAAGGAAAGGAATCCCAGCCTGAGCAAAACAGATTTCGCCGCGTACGAGGAGATGTATGCAAAACCGTTCGCCCCATTTCCAAAAAAGCTGACGGCATTGCTGGAGCGGAATCTGGTTTACGGTCGTTACTTGCCGACGGCGAAGGGATTGGCCGCCAAGGGCAAAATTGACACGACTGACATCAACGAACTCGTCCGGCTGGGCTATGTGGATTGCGAGGGGCTGCGCTACGAAGATTTTCTCCCGGTGAGTGCGGCGGGGATTTTTGCGTCGAACCTGAACCAATACGGCACGAAGTCCACGGCGGCGCAGAAGCCGGTTTACACGCAGGCGATGCTCGAAGAAATCCTGGGCAAGAATATCGTGGATGCCAACGTCATCTATCGCGGGTTGCAGGCGGAATCATTTTGGAAGGTTTATTCCGAACTCGGGTTGCTCGACAAAATCTCCCGGGCCGAGAGGTCGCAACTGGAGCAGGCGAGCGCTGCTTACAAAAGCAAGTGATCGCATCTCAAGACAGCGGTTGCAGCGGCTCGGAAGATCGTTGATCGTCTTCAGGCTTGGGCGTCCGGCTCGAGTTCAGGGTTTGGGTTTCAAATCCGCAAGAAACTTCCTGTCACTCTCGTCCAGACTTTCGGCGAGTTTGTCCGGTTCAGCCTGACCGCTCCACCAACGGATGATCTCC
>JABFSR010000085.1 GCA_013140495.1 Verrucomicrobiota bacterium | reverse complement strand
TTCGACGCGTTGCGCACCATTGCCGTGAGCCGTATCTACCTCGACAACTTCGATCACATCACGGCCTACTGGGTGGGCCTGGGCCTGAAGCTGGCGCAAGTGGCGTTGAGCTACGGCGCGGACGATTTGCACGGGACGATCATCGAGGAACACATCTTCCACATGGCCGGCGCGACCTCGCCGCAATTGCAAACCGAAGCTGAAATGATCAAAGCCATCCGCGAAGCCGGCCGCACGCCGGTGCAACGGAATACATTTTACGAACCGATCAAAGTCCTTGCGGAGACTGCGCTGTCAGCGAATGAAGCCGAACCGCCGTCGGGCAAATCAAAAGTGCTTGAAGATAACTTGGCGACGGCCTAAGAATTGAGCGGATCAGAATGACCTTGGTAGGCGATGGATAATAGTGGCGCGCGAGTGGGTTCGCATTCCTGGCAGATCCAGGTGGAACTCGGCTTATTGCGCTGAACTGGGAATCACGATTATGAATACTTCAAGCCCCAAAGGAAAGAAACTGGCAATTACCGTCGTTGTGGCAGGCCTTACAATCATCATGGCCTTCCTGCCGCGTCAGTCCGCAGCTCTGACCATCACCGACACTTTCACCAATTCAGCCAACTGGGGAACGCCGTTTGCCGAGTCGGGCAAGAACATGGCGGTGGCGAACGGTCGGATGAACTTCACTTCGGCCACGGCGGGCGGTGGCGGCGCGGGTCTTACGCGAAACACGCCCTTCCTTACCACGACGCAGAGCTGGAGCGTCAAAGTGGACGTGCATATCAATCCGTTCCTCATCACCAATGAGGCCCACGGCGTGAGTGTTTTTCTCGGGGTCGGCAAGACGAGCGATTATTTGGGCACGCACATCCTGCTCGGGTTCGATCGTGACTGGTGGGATCCCGCTTTCTATGGCGTAAACGACGACGTTCAAGTCAATGGAGTCTCGGTGCCGGGTTTCACGAATATGAATTATTTGCCCTCGGCGGACGCCACGCTCCGGTTGGACTACAATTCCGCAAATCAGATGATCTCGTATTACTGCGATGTTGACGGCCCGGCGGGCGGTTCGGGCTGGACGTTGCTCGGCACAACCAATATCGCATCCGGCACCTACAACCTACAACTCACCGCTTCAGACACGTTATCCGTATTGCTTGCGGGCTGGTCTGAGGGGCATGTCGTCACCAACGGTCAGGCCTACTTGGATAATCTAGAAATTGCCATGGAGCCAGCCTTTGCGCCCAACGCGATCGCTGGCTACTCCATCATCGCGACCGTCACAAACGTCAATGGCACGGGCATTCCGCCAGTCCAGGTCACGAACGTTTACGGCGCGACAACTTTTTCGCAGACCGGCCCCAATTCCGATAACACCTACAGTGGAACTTACACCTACACGAGAACGGGCCTGGATACTGGAACCGTCATCATCAACAAGACTGCGCCCCCGGACCAAGTGGGAGAAATGACCACGAACCTCCTCGTTTTCACCAGCCCGCTGACCGGAACATTCGCTCACCATTACGATTTTGTGGATACCCCGCCGACTGTGCAATACGGGACTTTTCAAGTCGTGCAAACTAATTCGATTCCAGCGACCGATTACACCTGCATAACCAACAACGGAGCCATCACCATCACGGGATACACCGGGTCCGGCGGGGCGATAACTATCCCCAGCACAATCAATGGCCTGCCGGTCACCAGCATCGGAACCAATGCGTTTCAAAATAACGGCACCCTAGCCAACGTCTTCATTCCGAGCAGCGTTACCAACATTGGAAACCGAGCATTCCTTGCATGCACCAGCTTGACCAACATTGCGATTCCCAATAGCGTCACCGGCATTGGAAGTTCTGCGTTCAGTGGGTGCGTTAGCCTAACTAGCGTCACGATACCCAGCAGTGTCATCAGCATCGGGGACAATCCTTTCATTCAATGCTATGCCTTGCTGACGATAGTGGTGGATTCTCAAAACATGAACTATAGCAGTCTGGACGGCATCTTGTTTGACAAGAACCAAACTACGCTCGTCCAATTTCCTGGAGCTAAGGCCGGGAGCTATACAGTCCCAAGCAGTGTCACCAATATCGGAAGCTTTGCGTTTTCTTACAGCTATAACCTGACCAGCGTCACGATTGGCACAAATGCCACCAAGATAGGAGACTATGCGTTCTATGCCTGTATCGGTTTGACCAGCATCACGATTCCAAATGGCGTTACAAACATTGGGAATCAAGCGTTTTTTATCTGCTCCGGCTTGACCAATATTACGATTCCCGACAGCGTCATCAGCGTCGGAATCTCAACATTTGCTGGATGCAGCGGTTTGGTTAACGCGATAATCGGGAAGGGACTTGCAAACATCGGAAGGGCTGTGTTCGATAGCTGCGACAACTTGCTGACAATAACGGTAGATATTCAAAACACACATTACAGCAGTCTTGACGGAGTCCTTTTCAACAAAAGCCAGACTTCGCTAGTCGTGTTTCCAGGTGGCAAAGCCGGAAGCTATACAATCCCCAACACCGTAACCAATATCGGAGACTATGCGTTCATTCGATGCTTTCGCTTGAATAATCTGGCAATTTCTAACGATGTCATAAGCATTGGAAAATACGCCTTCTATGGCTGCTATGGCCTGACCAGCATCACAATCCCCCAAAGCGTTAGCAGCATGAGTGACTATGTTTTGTATTCCTGTAGTGGTCTAACAAACGTAACTATCCCCACCAGCGTCACCAGCATTGGGCGTGCAGCTTTGGCTGGCTGCACAAACCTGATTAATATCACAATTCCCTATAACGTCACCAACATCGGAGATGTGGCGTTCGCAGGGTGTTCGAATTTAAGAGGAATCTATTTCAATGGAAACACTCCTAGCCTTGGTGGAACTAATGTATTCAGTGCTGACAATGGCGTGATTGTCTATTACTTACCAGGAACCACGGATTGGAATCTGTGGGCGAGTCCTCCTCCGGCTGTGCTGTGGAATCCAACAATGCCCACGACAAGTCCAAGTTTTGGGATTAAGACCAACCGCTTTGGATTCACTATCACTGGCACAACCAATATCCCCATCGTCGTTGAAGCCAACACCAATGTGATAGGCGGCACTTGGACTCCACTACTGAACGGCACGCTTACCAACGGATCCATCTATTTCAGCGATCCCCAGTGGACGAATTATCTGCGACGATTCTACCGCATTCGTTCGCCATAGCGCTCCGCGTTTCCAATACAGCTTTCGCCGTAATGTCGGCTTTCGTGCCGCTGCCGTATCAGCCGGAGAACAACGACATTCCGGTGCAGATGCCGCCCACGGGCTTCGACGCGTTGCGCACCATAGCCGTGAGCCGGTGAAATTCCTGTTTGCCCACATTCGTAACCGGGTTTAATCTTTTGCCATGAGCACGCTGGCAGAAATCGAGCAGGCGGCAGAGAAGTTGCCTCAGCAGCAGAAGCAAGAGTTGATGCTGTTTCTTGGCGCGAAGCTGCGTGCGGAAACGAACGGCCATGCCCCGCGTAACCTTCCGCCTGCAGAGCGCGCGGCGGATTTGAAACGCTGGGCCGCCAGCCATGATCACGGGCCGGGCCTGCCTGCTTCAGCCATCGGTCGTGAAGCTATCTACGACTGATGGCCACTTACCTCGCCGACACGAATCTGCTCCTGCGACTGGCTGACCCCGCCTCGCCGCAGCATCCGATTGCAACGCAAGCACTCGCCGGATTACTCGCCCGAAGCGACGAAGTTTATCTCACACCGCAGAACTTCATCGAGTTTTGGGCCGTCGCCACGCGACCGGTGAACGCGAATGGTTTCGGCTGGACCAGCGAACGGACTGCAAAGGAAGTGGCCGAATTGCAGGAACGATTTCCGTTGCTGCCCGATTCGCCAGAGATTTTCACTCGCTGGCAGGAGCTTGTGAAACAACTGCCCATTCACGGCAAGCGCGTTCACGACGCGCGACTGGTCGCCGTATCACAGGCGCACGCGATGGAGCATTTGATCACTTTCAACACATCCGACTTCGTGGCCTTTGGTTCAGTGGTGTCATTGATTGACCCTCATTCGCTGGTGAACGCGCCGGGAGAATAATTTCACCGAAGCGCTGGCTAACCGCGTGGATCATCTGCGGCAATTGCGCGCGTTGCAGGACGAGACGAAGGGCTTCGTCGGCTTCGTGCCACTGCCGTATCAGCCGGAGAACAACGACATCCCGGTCAAGACGCCGCCGACGGGCTTCGACGCGTTGCGCACCATCGCCGTGTGAGGGTCCCGGCAAACTAATTCCCTTTGTAACCGCCGGTTCTTCCTGTCTGGGCGGGTAAAGACAAAGCCCCGGACGTCCGATATTATCCCAAGGTCTTTCTCGCTTTGCTTCGGGCCAATCCTGCCCCGATAGCGAGGCTCGTAGTTCATATCTATGAAAATTGGAATTGTCACCGGTGGCGGCGATTGCCCGGGACTCAACGCGGTCATTCGTGCGGTGGCCAAGACCGCCGCCAAGCGTGGCTGGGAAACCCTCGGCATCATTGGCGGCTACCAGGGATTGCTGGAGCCGCAAAATGTTCGCGTGCTGGATTACAAGGCGCTCGATGGTTTGCTCGTGCGCGGCGGTACGATTCTCGGCACTGCGAATCGTGGGCCGTTCTCCGCCAAGACCGGTCACGGCGAAACGCGCCAGTTGCCGAAGGAGTTGATGGATGCCACCAAGCAAGGCATGGAGCAACTGGGCATCAAAGCGCTGGTCTCAGTCGGCGGTGATGGCTCACTGACAATCGCGCAGCAGATGCACGAGGCGGGCATTCCAATCGTTGGCGTGCCCAAGACGATTGATAATGATCTCGCCGCCACCACGGTTACTTTTGGTTTTGATTCTGCGGTGGCGTGTGCAACGGATGCGTTGGATCGCCTGCACACCACGGCGGAGAGCCATAATCGCGTTATGGTGTTGGAAGTCATGGGTCGTTACGCAGGGTGGATTGCACTCTACGCGGGCATGGCTGGTGGTGCGGATGTGATTTTGATTCCCGAAATTCCATTTCGTTACGAGAGCATTTGTGCTGCGATTCAGGAACGGGAGAGCAAGGGGAAAACCTTCACGCTGGTGGTCGCAGCGGAAGGAGCGAAACCCGCGGGCGGTGACTTCGTGACTTCCGGCACCCAGCATCTCAATCGCGAGGCCCGGCTCGGAGGCATCGGCACAGTGGTGGCCAGGGAGATTGAGCAGCGCACCGGCAAAGAAACGCGCGCCATGGTGCTGGGCCATCTGCAACGCGGCGGGAGTCCAACCTACATGGATCGCGTGCTCTGCACATTGTTCGGTGCGAAAGCTGTGGAACTGATCACAGAAGGGCGGTTCGGGCGGATGGTCGCGCACAACGGAAAGTTTGTGGATAGCGTGACACTGGCGGAGGCGATCGGTCACTTGCGCACGGTGCCGACAGACGAAGGATTTGTTCGTGCCGCCCGCGCTTTGGGGATCAGTCTGGGTGACTGACGAGAAATCTTTCGCGGTAAATCGTCCTGCGTGACAGGCGAGCGGTCGTTGCTTGCTGCTATTTGACTCGCACCACCAAGGCAGTCGTGTTGTCGCGACCGTCATTCTTCACGGCGGTTTCCACAAGCGTCTTCGCGATGTTCGGGTCTTCCACTTGCAGCATCTCGGCGAGATGACCGTTGTAAAGACCTTCGGTCAATCCGTCCGTGCAGAGCAGAAAGACATCGCCGCTGTTGCACGCGACCGAGCCGACCTGCGGATCCACGAACTGGTTCCCGCCGCCGAGTGACTTTTGGATCACGTTGCGACGCGGGTGCGTCCGGGCTTCGCGCTCGCTGATCTGGCCGTTGCGCAACAGCCAGCCCACGTGCGTGTCGTCCTGGGTAAGTTGTTTGATTTCGGTCGCGCCGAAGGGCAGGTGGTAGATGCGGCTGTCGCCAACGTGACCGAAGAACACGCGCCCTGGCGTGAACCAGCACAGGCTCATCGTCGTTTCCATGCCGTGACATTCGTCGTAGGAATTGCCGAGATAAACCAGTGCGCGATGAATTTCGCGAAACAGCTTCATCAACACCTCAGCCACCACATCATCCTCGCCGCTGGAGATTTTTCGGAATGACTTGGGCAGCAGCGTGGTGATTTTCTCGACGGCGATGTTGCTTGCAAACTCGCCCGCCTTGGCGCCGCCCATGCCGTCGCTGACGGCGAAAACAAAGTCCGTCTCGGCTGTCGTCGCATCGCCGTGTTTGCCGAGGCGGTGAACCTCGTGCGCATCAAAGCGCAGGCCGAGAAAGGAATCCTCGTTGTTCTTGCGCACCTTGCCGATGTCCGAGAGGCCGGACCAGATGAGCGTGTTGGAAGTTTCTTTGCGCGGTTTCATGGGTGCGTCGGGAATGATTGTGGCGAATTCAAAATCAATCAGGCAGAACCGGCCGTCCTTCTGGCGATAGGTCACGTTGCGGATGTCGGGATCATCGTGGCGCACGCCGAACTTCTCCAGCTCGGCGAACAATTCCTTGATGCGTGTTTCATCCAGATGCTCCACGCGTGTGCCGCAGTTGGAGGTGATGATGCGGACCTTCTCAGCGTCGGCGTCGAGCAGGCGCGGGACGAACGGGCAATCGCGCATTTCGAGATGGCGCAACACGCGAACCTCGTTGGTGAAGCGCTCCTGGGCGTTCGGGCCGTGATACGACTTTATCACGCGACCATCAAACGTCAGATGCACCGTCGCCCGGAGTGTGTCTTTGACCTTCAGCATGGAAACAAAATCTGATTTGCCCGAGCGAATGACTAGCGGATTGGCGCAGTGAAGGAAAGCGTGTTCCTGCGCCTCGGAGTGCGCCCGTCTCGGGCGCAGCAGCGTGATCGTGCGGGAGGATTCCGAAAAACTGGGCGCGCCTGGTTGTTGAATATCGCTGTGCCTGGGGACGGGCACACTCCGGGTCAAAGGGCGCGCTTCCGCTGCCAGGCTAGCAGAGCTGTTCCCAGTGCCATTAAACCGATCACGCCCGGCTCAGGGACGATGGCGATACGGAAACCGGCCTTAACGTCCTCGCCGGCTGGATCGAATACATTGCCCCCACTGACTGCGCGCAGAGTAGGCTCAATTGCGTTCCAAGCCCCGCCACGCATCCCGCGAAATCCCACGTCTATCGCGTCGTTCCACTCCCATACACTTCCACCTTGATCAAACGTCCCATAAAAACTATCCGCCAAACTGAATGAGCCGACGTCGGTCAGCGCGTTGCCAGATGGAGGCGTTATTGAGTTGTTCACGGCATATCCGCCATTGAATCCGTTGGCGATGCCATCATCCCGGAAATAATTTGCACTGTTCGCGTCGCTCCCACTGCCATTCCGGCTGTTCGGCATCGCATTGCTGGCGGTTGGATAAAGCCAGTAGTTGTCAACGTCTCCACCTTGCGCCACTGGCTGATGAAACGCCGCTTTATACCACTCGTTCTGACTCGGCAGTCCGTATGTCCATCCCGTGTTCCGTGTGATGATCCCGCTCAATGCACCGTTCAAGGTGTATGCTCCCTGCTCCGTCGTGGCGGCGTTCTGCGCCCCTGTCGGTTGCCCGTTGTGCAGCCAGTTCACAAATCGCGCCGAATCAAACCAACTTACGAACGTCACCGGGCGGTTCCCGCTTCCAATCACCGAATACGCGTAGCTCCCCGATGCTCCGCTGCGCGAGATACCCATGATGTTTGGGTTTGATCCCATTTGTGAATTCCAAAGCCCGTAGGTGTCCGTTGCGCCCACGGCGTTCAGGAATGCGGTGTATTGATTGAGAGTCACCTCATACTTGCCAATGCCATAGTCGTAGCTCACCGAGCCTAAGCCCGTCGCGGGATCAGCAGCGTTCCCGGCGTTGCCAACGGGTACGGTATCAATCGTGATAAGTGCGGAAGCGGTTTGCGCCAGCAGCCCGCCAGCGGCCAGCGTGAGGACAAGAAGTTTCTGCGAAAGTTTCATCTGGTTGTTCCTTCGTTGATTGAATTTGGTCACCACGATTAAGCCACCATTCCGGTTTTCTGTCCACGGGTATTTCTACCGAGTTCGCGCGCACCCCGCATCATCGAGAAACTCAACCTGAACATTGCACTGGAATTCAACGCAAAGGTGCTGAGAACGCTGAGGAACGCAGAGTGGCAAAATCATGTTGAGAATTGTGAGGGTTTCTCAATCGCCACATTTTCCAGCGTCGTCCCCCAAATTTCCATTTTCGCTTCTCCACATTCTCTGCGCCTCCGCGTTCATCCCGTCTCCGTTTTGTTTTGAACATGCCGGTCAATTTTCAACAGCCGACACGCTGTTGACCGATCTTGTCCGGAATCGGAGGGAGAAATTATCCAAGCATGAAACCCTTGCTGGCAGCGGTTGAAACGCGCTCATGCAATTCGCAAAGCAAAAATCTTGCGATGCGGCACTGACCCTGCTGAAATGTCGAGCCGTTGACCGGGCCGGATGTTTTTATGACGGCGCAGTCAAAACAAACCTGAATTCACAAACAACAACCACACACATGGCCAAATACAAATTAGAATACCTCTGGCTCGACGGTTATGAACCCGTCGCCAACATCCGCGGCAAAACCACTCTCAAGGAATTTGCAAAGTTCCCAAAACTTGAAGAGCTTCCCTGGTGGAACTTCGATGGCAGCTCGACGCGCCAGGCCGAAGGCCGCACCTCGGATTGCTTTCTCAAACCCGTGGCCATCTATCCTGACACCACCAAGAAGAATGGCGCGCTCGTCATGTGCGAGGTGTTCATGCCCGACAAGAAGACGCCGCATCCAAGCAACGCTCGCGCCACGATTCTCGATGACTCCGGTGCCTGGTTCGGTTTCGAGCAGGAATATTTTCTCTACAAGGACGGTGCGCCGCTCGGCTTCCCGCCCGGCGGCGGGTTCCCGCCGCCGCAGGGCGAATACTACACCGCCGTCGGCTACAAGAACGTCGGCTGCATCGCGCGCGAGATTGTGGACGCGCATCTCGACCTGTGCCTTGACGCCGGCATCAACCATGAAGGCATCAATTCAGAAGTCGCCAAGGGCCAGTGGGAATTCCAGATATTCGGCAAAGGCTCCAAGAATGCCGCCGACCAGATGTGGGTCGCCCGCTATCTCATGATGCGCCTCTGTGAAAAATACGGCGTGGACGTGAACTGGCACTGCAAACCCCTCGGCAAGGACGTGGACTGGAACGGCTCCGGCATGCACACGAACTTTTCCACCGAACACATGCGCGAAGTCGGCGGCAAGGATTACTTCGAGGCGCTCATGGGTGCGTTCGACAAATACAAGAACGAGCACATCGCCGTCTATGGCCCGGACAATCATCTGCGCCTGACCGGCCTGCATGAAACGCAGTCCATTGACAAGTTCAATTACGGCGTGGGCAATCGCGGGGCTTCCGTCCGCCTGCCGCAAAGCTTCGTCCCTGACGGCTACCGCGGCTATCTGGAAGACCGCCGTCCGAATTCGCAGGGCGACCCCTATAAAATCGCGGGCCGGATTTTGCAGACGATTGCGACCGTTCCGACGACCGGAGGAAAGAAGGCCAAGAAGTAATTTAGAACCGACGTGAAGTCGGAACAGCAAACAGGCGTGACCGCAAGGTCACGTCTGTTTTGTTAATCTGTTGGTTGCGCCGGCATCAAGCGACGTGCGCGGACTAAAACATTACTTCGGCAACAAGTCGGCGACCATTGCCTTCTCTTCCTTCAGTTCGTTTTCGGTTGCGGTGATCTTGGCGCGGCTGAATTCGTTGAGCGGAACGTCCTTTACGATTTCCCAATTCTTGCCGTCGCTGCGGATCGGGTAGCTGAAGATGAGACCCTTTTCGATTCCATAGCTGCCGTCCGAGTGGACGCCCACGCTGAACCAATCACCGGTCCTGGTCGGCGTGGTGAGGTTGCGCACGGTGTCCACGACGGCGTTGGCAGCGCTGGCAGCGCTGCTGAGGCCGCGTGCCTTGATGATAGCTGCGCCGCGCTGTTGCACGGTGGTGATGAAATCCTTCTCAAGCCATTCCCTGTGGCCGATGACATCAGGCACGGGACGCGTGCCGATGCGGGCGTTGAAGTAATCAGGGAACATCGTAGCGCTGTGATTGCCCCAGATGGCTAGATTGCTGATGGCTGTGACATCCACGCCGGCTTTGCGCGCGAGTTGTGTCTTTGCGCGGTTCTCGTCGAGCATGGTCATGGCGAAGAACCGGTTCTTGTCCAGACCGCGCGCGTTGTTGGCGGCAATGAGCGAGTTCGTGTTGCAGGGATTGCCAACAACCAATGTGCGGACATCGCTCGCGCCGTTCTTGGCGATGGCCTGACCCTGACCCGTAAAGATTTTCCCGTTGATGCCGAGCAGGTCCTTGCGCTCCATGCCTTGTTTGCGCGGCACTGCGCCTACGAGCAACGCCCAGTTCACACCCTTGAACCCTTCGTCGAGACTGGACGTGGCGACAGTGCCCTTGAGCAACGGGAACGCGCAATCGTCCAGCTCCATGACCACGCCTTGCAGCGCGCTCATGGCTTTCTCGTCGGGAATTTCAATGAGGTGAAGGATGACGGGCTGGTTTGGGCCGAACATCGCGCCCGAGGCGATGCGGAAAAGTAGAGAATAACCGATTTGGCCGGCGGCGCCGGTGACTGCTACGCGGATTGGATTGTTGCTCATAAATGCAGCGGCAGTATAAGCAGAGTGCGCATCGGGGCAAGAACGCAAAGGCGGGGGAATACAGGTGTCAGATGCGCGGTGTCAGGTGTCAGGAATTCGCGTCACTCGTTTGCAGAATAGAATTCCGGTGAGGCGGAAAACAAGGAGCCGCAGGCGCGACACTGGTCCTGGTCTGATTCCAGAACATCCGCCTCACCGAGATCAAGATCGTCAGCGCATCAATGCCGCGAGATAGCGTTTCATCCGGGCCGCATTCGTTTCGTCCTTGGCATCAATGTAAATCTGTTCAAGGTTGCCGCACATGCGACCGAGCGCGCGGCGTGTGCTCATGGGGGCGAGGTATTCCGCCTGCAACTCATGGTTGCAACGAGTGAGATGATTCACGCAATCCTCGCGCGTCATCAGGCGTCCGAGGTTGAAGGCGTCAATGTAGATTTCCTCGGTGGACGAATGATAACGGCACACCGAATGGCCGGGCAGTCCGATGCCGTAAATCGGCAGGAACAACCGGCGGGCCAGCAATTGATAAATCAGGCACAGACTGATCGGATTGCCCGTGCGGCGATCCAGCACACGGTTGAGGTAGCTGTTTTCGGGATCGTAATAGTTGGCGAGGTTGCCGGTGAATCCGAGTTGCGTGAAGATGTAGTCATTCATCCGTGTCAGTGCGGAGTGCGCGGTAATGGGCTGGGCCAGGCGCTCGCGAAGTTCTCCTGCGAAATCATCCAGCACCGCGCTGTAGGCTTCCACGTTGATGTCGGGATACTGCGTCTGCGCCAGCAGCCACGCGCCGCGTTCAAGGTCCAACTCAGTCGAGGGCTGGAGGCAGAAGGCCAGAAACCGGGCATCCGCAGATTCGCGGTCGAAATGCCGGATGAGTTCCTCGGCGCGCTTGCGGAGAAGAACATCCGTGTTCTTGAGACAGGGTTTGAGCCAGATTTTTGTATCCGAACCAAGGGAGATGATTTTGTCGCGCACGGCTTCAAAGACCATCGGACTGTCGTCGCTGAGCAGTTTGAGGAGCGCTTGAGCCTGCATGTCGCGGTCAGCGGACATCGCGGGTTTGTTTTCCTTGACCTCTGAAAGTTGAGCGGTGTGGTTCATTAAATTCGTTGCCATAAGTAGCCACATGCGTGGGCTATCAACCATTCGGGGGATTCCGGAAACGATGCCCCGGTGAGATGCCGGGAAGAGGCAGTAGTCGGACGAGGATGCCTGTGTTCTGAAGTGGCCAGTTGAAGAAGCAGGGGAGTGCAATCA
>JABFSR010000070.1 GCA_013140495.1 Verrucomicrobiota bacterium | reverse complement strand
CTTATGGACGAAGCTGGAATGGGTAATCGGGAACGCGAAATCGCCGGAGAGATCGTACGATAATAATGTCTTAGCAATCTCTTTCTTGTAACCGCAAGCGTCATGAAATATTTGCTCAAGTATGCGTTCACAAGATTGAGCCTGCAACGCGGCATTCCAGTCGTCAAGTGGAGATTATTACCGGCTTCGCCGTCCTTGTCTCCACGC
Organism: Verrucomicrobiota bacterium; assembly: GCA_013140495.1. Taxonomy (GTDB): domain Bacteria; phylum Verrucomicrobiota; class Verrucomicrobiia; order Limisphaerales; family JADLHS01; genus JADLHS01. Next base: position 48,446 of record JABFSR010000070.1, on the reverse strand, counting down.
CACATCCATATTCCTTTTTGTCGCTACTGAACCCGGCAGGCGTGGAAAATGGATACGACGGCCTCGTGTTCAGCGTTCATGGTTCAAAATTCAAAGTCGGCGCAAGGTGGCAGCCCTGGGTGGGTTCGTTGGGGAAGGTGACGCCGTGACGAATATGCAGCGGTTCTCCTGCGTCGAATGCCCCATGACGGCGACGTGGATTGCTGGCTGGCAAAGCAAGCGCGGGGTTTCCCCGCTCTTGCGTGCGGCAAGGAAGGTTGCTAGGCTTTTACCGCTGTCTATTTGACATCATCAAAACTATGAAATTGAATCAAACACTTGTAGTGGTCGCCGGTCTTGCTGCGGCGTTGCAGATTGCGACTGCTGGAAACGTCACTGGAAAAATCACCCTCAAAGGCACGCCGCCTCCTGAAGCGCCCATTCCTCAAGCCAAGGAAAACGCGGATTGTGGCAAGCTGCTCACCGCAGTTCCAACCACGCAGCATTGGGTGGTCAGTTCCAAGGCTGAACTCGCGAACGTGGTGGTTGTCATCAAGGGCGTCGCTGGAGCAAAGTCCACGGGTGATGCCGCCGCGCCGGCTTTGATGGATCAAGTTGGTTGTATTTACACGCCGACAATCCTGGCGGTGCAAACCGGACAGAAGATCACGGTAAAGAACTCGGACCCCGTGATGCACAACGTCCACACAAGACCAAACGTGGCGGGCAACGATGAGATGAACAAGGCGCAGTTTGCCAAAGGTCCTGATTTGACTTTCGCGTTCTCGAAGCCCGAGGATTTTCTGAAGTTCCAATGCGACGTCCACAGCTGGATGTTCTCCTGGGTGACGGTGGTGGATCATCCTTACTTCGCAGTGACCGACAAGGACGGCAATTTCACCATCAAGGACGTGCCGCCGGGCAAATATAAGATCGTGGCGACGCATCGCAAGGCCGCGCCGAAGGGCATGGAAAGCGACATCGAAGTCAAAGCCGATGGTGGCAAGGCAGACTTCACACTGGAAGTTCCGGCCAAGTAATCTTTGCATTTCGGAAACCGCTGCGGTCGGAAAGCCGCAGCGGTTTTTGCTTTCCAAGGAGCGTGATGACATCGCCTCGCGCACTGTCGGGAAATAAACTTTCAATGAACCAATCGCCCCACAATTCCTGGCTGCATCGCTTTGCCGTCCTGACGGCACTGGCGACACTTACGTTGCTGGGAATCGGCGGATTGGTGACGAGTCATGGCGCGGGCATGGCGGTGCCGGACTGGCCGACGAGCTACGGCTACAACATGTTTGCACTGCCGTTTCATTTCTGGAAGGGCGGCGTGTTCTACGAACATTCGCACCGGCTCGTGGCATCGGGTGTGGGAATGCTGACAATGATTCTCGCAGTGTGGTTGTGGTTTTCCGAAACGCGTCGCTGGATGCGCTGGCTAGGGGTGATCGCGTTGGTGGCTGTGGTGCTTCAGGGCGTGCTTGGCGGTTTGCGCGTGGTGTGGTTCAAGGATCAGATCGGAATCATCCATGCAACTCTGGCGCAACTTTTCTTCGCGCTCGTTTGTGCCATCGCACTTTTCACGAGCCGGTGGTGGGTGGAGCGCCGGCCTCCGGCCCGGCTCAATGGTGGACTCGAACAGGCCGGGTCGGAGACCGGCGCTCCGTTGCGTTGGCTGTTCCTCTCCACGACAATTCTGATTTTTCTTCAACTCATCATCGCGGCGACAATGCGACACGAACACGCGGGTCTGGCTATTTCGGACTTTCCGTTGGCGCACGGCAAACTCTGGCCGGACATGAGCGACGCGGCGGTGGAGCGATACAACCAGCAGCGTATGGAAGTGGTGTCGTTGAAACCAATCACGACATTTCAGATTGGATTGCAGATGGCGCACCGGATCGTGGCGGTAATGATTCTGATCGGAGTTGCGGCCTGTGCGTGGCGTGGAGCAAAGACACAACTGAGGCGGCTCACTTTTACATGGCTTGGCTTGATTCTGGTTCAAATTGCACTGGGCGTGTGGACAATTTGGTCGAACAAGGCGGCGGACGTGGCGACGGCGCATGTGCTGGTGGGCGCGTTTTCTCTCGTGACAGGCGTGCTCGGTTGCATTATTTGTAACGCTCGTTTGGCCGGAAACAAAACCCCGCACGTCGTTGGAGATTCACAATGCTCCACGATACGGACTGTTTCGGTCTGACAAAATCATGAGCGCCGCAACCCAAGACATCGCCGCAGCAGCCACGCCCGCCAAGGGCTGGGTGTCCGTTTATTCTGATCTCATCAAGGCTCGTCTCACCACACTGGTGCTGTTGACGACGCTGGTCGGCTTTTACGTCGGCTGGCAAGGCGCGATGAATTACCTGCTGATGTTTCACGCGCTGTTCGGCACGGCGCTGGTTGCCAGCGGCGCGGCGGCGTTGAATCAATTGCTCGAACGCGAATACGACGCACGAATGCGGCGCACGGCAAACCGGCCCCTGCCTTCGGGCCGCCTGCAACCGGTGACCGTGATGTTGTTCGGCGGCGTGTGCTCGGTGGTGGGGCTGGTTTATCTCGCACTGCTGGTAAATCTGCTGACGAGCGTGCTCGGAGCGATTTCGCTGGTGAGTTATCTGTTCATTTACACGCCCCTGAAACGCATCACGTGGTTGAACACTGCGGTGGGCGCGATACCGGGCGCGTTGCCGCCGTTGATGGGCTGGGCTGCGGCACGTAATGAGTTGACTGGTGGCGGCTGGGCGTTGTTCGCGATCCTGGCGTTCTGGCAGATACCGCACTTTTTCGCGATTGCGTGGATGTACAAGGAGGAATACGCAAAGGCGGGTTTCCAGATGTTGCCAAATGTGGACCCGGATGGCAGTCGCACCGGGCAACAAGCGGTGAGCCATACGCTCGGACTGCTTCCCGTGAGTTTGTGTCCGTTTGTGCTGCATCTGGCAGGGCCGGTGTATCTGGCGGCGGCGATTTTGCTGGGGGGATTTTATTTGTGGTGTGCGTTCCGGTTTGCGAAGCGGCTGGATGTGCCGAGCGCGAAGAAATTGTTTTTCGCCTCCATCATTTATCTGCCGTTGCTGCTCATCGCGTTGGTGGCGGATAAGATTTGAATCGCGGGCGGAGCGCGACCGGTCTCTGGTCGCAGCGCGTAGATGCCGAGGTAATCGTTGGTTAATTTGGACGCTTTCTGGCGTGCTTAACCGGTGCGGGCGAGGGACCGCCCGCGCTCCGGCTGAGTAGGAAATGGAATCTGCGATTGACACGCGCCTGACGAACATTTTTAATTCGCCCTTCATTTTGAAAGTTCTGGTTGGAATTCAGTTTTAACAACGGTTGATCAAAACATGCAGGCAACAACTCATACCGAGTCGCACAAAGGCGCGCACGACGCCCACCATCATCATCACGAACCGGGCTTTTTGCAGAAGTACGTTTTCTCCACCGACCACAAGATCATCGGCATCCAGTACGGCCTGACGGCGCTGGCGTTTCTGTTCTTCGGCTTTCTCCTGATGCTCTGCATGAGGTGGTCCATTGCCGAAGGCGCAAATGCCGCGCAGATCAAGGACTACGTCATTCGCCCAATCCCGCTCGTGGGTGGTTTGCTGGAAAAGCTTTTGGGCGACGTCGCGCCAAAGGGCATCATGTCCGCCGACCTTTACAATTCCTTCGGCGCAATGCACGGAACGATCATGGTTTTCCTCGCAATCGTGCCGCTGGCGTTCGGCGCGTTTGGTAATTACGTCGTGCCGCTGCAAATCGGTGCACCGGATATGGCGTTCCCACGCGTGAACATGGCGAGCTACCAGTTCTACTTCATTGGTGGCGTCATCATGTTTGTGAGCTTCTTCATTCCAGGAGGTGCAGCGCAGGCGGGATGGACATCGTACTCGCCACTGGCGACGACAATTCCCACGCACGGCCAGGCATTCTGGCTTGTGGGCATGGTGTTTCTTATCTCTTCATCGCTGTTGGGTGCGGTTAATTTCATCGCCACCATCATCCAGCTTCGCGCACCGGGAATGACGTGGATGCGGCTGCCCTTCTTTGTATGGGCTCAGTTCGTGACGGGCTTCCTTTTGCTGCTGGCGTTTCCTCCACTCGAAGCCGCAGGCGTGATGCAACTCATGGACAATGTTTTTGGAACGAGTTTCTTTCTTCCGACAGGCCTCGCGGTAGGCGGACGGCTCGCGGACGTGAGCGGCGGCGGCAGTCCCCTGCTCTGGCAACACCTGTTCTGGTTTCTTGGACATCCCGAAGTGTACGTTTTGATCCTGCCTGGGATGGGTGTTGTGGCCGAAATCATTGCCAACAACACGCGCAAATCACTCTGGGGTTACAAGTCGCTCGTGTATTCGGTGCTCGCGATCGGTTTCATCTCGTTCATCGTCTGGGCGCACCACATGTATCTCACCGGCATGGGCACGAAGATTTCTGCGTTCTTCCAGACCACGACGATGATCATCTCGATTCCGTCCGTGATTATTCTAACCTGTCTGTTCATTTCACTCTGGGGCGGCTCGATCCGCTTCAACACGCCGATGCTGTTCGCACTGGCGTTCCTGCCGATGTTTGGCATCGGTGGTCTGACAGGATTGCCGCTGGGCTTTGCGGCGGCGGATTTGCATCTGCATGACACCTACTACGTCATCGCTCACTTCCACTACGTCGTGGCACCGGGAACGATCTTCGCGCTGATGGGCGGCATATATTATTGGTTCCCAAAAATGACCGGCCGGTTCATGAGTGAATTCTGGGGCAAGGTTCATTTCGTGGGTTCCTTCATTTTCATGAACGTCGTGTTCCAACCGATGTTCATACAAGGCATGGCGGGGATGATCCGACGCATGGCTGACGGAGGGTTGAACTACTCAACATTCAAAAATCCTGGTGCGGTCGGCGGCCTGGGTGCAGACGTGATGAACATGCACAAGATCATCCTTATCGGTGCGGTTTGTCTGGGGCTTTGCCAGATTCCGTTCATCATAAATCTTTTTTGGAGTATAAAAAACGGGAAGAAAGCCACAAGCGACAACCCTTGGGGATCCACCACACTCGAATGGCAGACGCCCACCCCGCCTCCGCATGGCAACTTCGACAAGGAGCCAATCGTTGTGCGCGGGCCGTATGACTACAGCCTGCCCGGCAAGGACAAGGACTTTACTCCGCAGAACCAGGCCTGATTTCGAACACCAGCACACATGGAAATACCATTTACATCCAAACCCCGCCCAGATACGGGCATCTACAACTCCAAGGTCGGCATCTGGCTGTTCCTGGCGTCGGAAGTCATGCTCTTCGGCGCGCTGTTCTCCGCCTACATCCTTTTGCGCGTCGGCGCACCGGAGGGCACATGGGTTCACGGCTTGTTGAACATTCCCATCGGCACGTTCAACACCGCTGTCCTCATCACCTCGTCCGTGACGGTCGTTCTAGGCTGGGCGTCGTTGCAGGTCGGCAACTTTGGCCGTTACAAGTTTTATCAGGCCATCACGATCCTTTGCGCGCTGGCGTTCCTCGGCATCAAGTCGTACGAATATCGGGAGAAATTCCTCCACCATGAAGTCTGGTTGAATCACAAGATCAAGGTGAAACATGGTCATCAAGAGGTCGAAACCGACCGCATCATCGGCCATCTTGAATACGAGGGACACCACCAATACTTTTGGAACACCAAGCGCCTCAAGGGAACTCCCGAGGAAAAGGACAAGGACGGCAAGGTCATCAAGGCAGCCGTGCCGCCGGTTGAATCATTCAAAATGATTCCGGACGCGTTCCACTACACGATGACGCCGAAGGAACTCGCCCATGCACGCAAGGAATCCGCCGGAGTGGCTCACGAAGAAATTGAAATCAAGGCCAGCGACGTCAAGCGCCTCTCCGCGTTCGTGCCCTCGCACAGCACCTACTTCGCGATTTATTTCACGCTGACCGGCCTGCACGGTCTGCACGTGCTCGGCGGGGCGATTGTAATTTTCTACATCTGGGGGCCGGGCGCGAAGATGTGGAAAACGGACCCACAGCGTTACATGAACCGTGTGGAAGTGTCGGGTCTGTTCTGGCACTTCGTTGACCTTGTCTGGATTTTCCTGTTCCCCGTGATCTATCTCCTTTGAACTTATGAGCGACCATTCCCACTCAACAGAAGCGCACAAACATTCGCCGCAGGAAGTGTCGAAGCACGTCAAGATTTACATCGGCGTCTTCCTGGCGCTGCTCGTCGGCACGGTCGTCACCGTGGGGTTGAATGCCGTCCACTTTGACAGCATCAAGCTGACGGTGGCCATCGCGCTGTTCGTCGCCGTCATCAAAGCATCGCTCGTGGCGTGTTACTTCATGCACTTGATTTCAGAGAAGAAAATGATCTACGTGATCCTTGGATTCACGGCCTTCTTCTTTGTCGGGCTCATGTTCATCACCTTGAGCGCCTACGCCGATTTGCCCGCGAACACCGTCACCCACTGAAGGAAGCCATGTCACTTAAAGCCTTTCACGTCATCTTCATCACAGCCGCAAGCCTGCTGGCCTTCGGGCTCGGAGCATGGATGTTGCGCGCTTACAACGAAGTTCAGGTAAGAAGCGATCTGATCTACGGGATCGTGTCGTTTGCAGTCGGTCTTGGCCTGCTTGTGTACGAAGGCTTCTTCCTGAAGAAACTTAAAAACATCAGCTACCTGTGAACACCCGGTTGAAAAACATATTCCTCCTCACTGCGCTTTGTGTGTGTGCGGCGAAGCACTCCGCCCTTGGCTGCGCTACGTGCTATGGCGCGTCAGACTCGCCGATGGCCCAGGGCATGAACTGGGGCATTATGACGCTGCTCGTCTTCGTTTGCTGCGTACTGTCCGCCGTGACGCTGTTCTTTGTTCACGTGGCGCGTCGCTCCTCGGCCCTGGAAAATGACGCAACAAATTCAATTCAACCTGAGACAAAACAATGACCGAATTATATTCCAAGTTCCTTGAATTTTTCCACAACCTTCTCCACCTGCCCGTCCTTGCCGCTGAGAAAAACGGAGCGCCGGTTGACCATCTGATCATCTACATCCACTGGCTGATGATCGCGCTGTTCATTGGCTGGTTTCTCTATTTCGTCTATTGCCTCTGGCGCTTCAACGCGAAGCGCAATCCCAAGGCCGACCATGCCGGCACCAAGAGTCACATGTCCAGCTACATCGAGGTCGGCGTCATCGTCGCGGAGTTGTTTATTCTGATTGGTGCCGCCATTCCCATGTGGGCGAAGGCGTCGGATGTGACAAAAATTCCGGATGCTGATAAAGCCACCGTGATTCAGGTCGTGGGCCAGCAGTTTGCCTGGAACTGCCGCTACCCTGGCAAGGACGGCAAGTTCGGCAAACAGAGCATGACGTTCGTTACGTCCGACAATCCGTTCGGCGTTGACCCCAATGATCCCGACGGCAAGGACGATGTTCCAAAAACGTCGTTTGCCGAGATGCATGTACCAGTCAACAAGCCCGTCATCTGTTACGTCAGTTCAAAGGACGTGATTCATTCCTTCAAGATCATCGCCATGCGCGTGACACAGGATGCCATTCCCGGCATGAGGATTCCGTGCTGGTTTGAGCCGTCCAAGACGGGACGTTACCAGATCAACTGCGCGCAGCTTTGTGGCAATGGCCACTCCACCATGTCCAGCGGATTCGTGATCGTGGACACGCAGGAAGATTATGATAAGTGGCTCGCTGCGCAACCCACCGCAGGAGGAGGCGCAGGCGGCAGTCTTGAATGACCGCGCAGTGACAATCTGAATTCGCTTTGCGCCGAACCCGTGTTCGGCGCAACTTTTTTCAACAAAAGCATGATGCAACCGGAAACCGAAAAACTTTCGAGGACCATCTGGGTGGGCGTGGCGCTGATCATCGTCATTCTCTGCGCGTCGTTCGTATTGACACGCGTGAATCCGCACCGGACCAGGCCACTTCCCATCATCAGCATGATCGAGCCATTCACACTTACGAACCAGTCTGGCAACGTCGTTGCGCTTGATGACCTGCGCGGGAAGGTCTGGGTGGCCGACATCATCTTTACCCGCTGCTCCGGACCCTGCCCCCAGATGACGCGGCGCATGGAACTGCTTCAGGCCGTCCTGCCGAAGAAAAGTGGTGCAAAGCTCATCACGCTCACGACCGACCCTGAATACGATTCGCCCGAGGTGTTGAAAAAATACGGTGAGCGATTCAATGCCGACTTTTCACGCTGGCAGTTTTTGACCGGGACGAAGAAACAGTTGGGCGCGTTGGCGATTGACGGACTCAAGCTCTCAGCCGAGGAAATCAAGCCGGAGCAGCGCAAGGACGACAGCGACCTGTTCGTTCACAGTACCTATTTTGTTGTCGTGGACAAACAGGGCCGGATGCGTGGCGTGTTTGAAACCGGCGGCGAGGGCGTGGAATGGACCAACGTTCAGCCCGCAATCATCACCACGATCCAGCAACTCGACCGTGAACAATGAGTCTCTCCGACCTCCCTGCCGTCAACGCCACGCTTAATGGATTGAGTGCGGTCCTGCTTGCCACAGGCTACATCTTTATCAAGCGCGGCAACAAGATTGCCCATCGCAACTGCATGATCAGCGCGCTCGTGACTTCGACGATTTTTCTGGTTTGCTATCTTACCTATCACTACAGGATGAAGCAGGTTTACGGCGAAGCGCATACCCGGTTTCTTGATCCGGTGTGGTTTCGTCCCTTTTACCTGGCGATTCTTTTCACCCACCTGATCGGTGCGTTTGCCATTGTTCCCCTGGTGATCATGACGACGACCCGCGCCTTGCGCGAGCGGTTCGACGCACACAAGAGGATTGCCCGCTGGACGTGGCCGATCTGGATGTATGTCTCGGTCACCGGCGTGATCATTTACCTGCTGCTCTACCAGATTTTTCCACAGACGAGATAAAAGAGGCGCGGACATCCTTGTCCGCGAGTGCATTGGTATCGTTTCAAGCGAATGCAGCAAAGCAAGGAAACTTGAAATGTCCGGGTTCCGATTTCAACCGCACTTCACGCGGCTTCGGCTTCTTCAACAGCATCCCGGATGAGTTTCTTGAATTGATCAATGCCTTGATCGAATCCGGCGGAGATGGGCAGCACGGAGGTCTTCTTTACCTTGCGTTTGAATTTCTTGAGGTTCTCCTCCGCCACGGCTTCGTCCATTTTATTGGCGACAACGTAGCGGGGTTTCTCAAGAAACGCCGGGTCGTAGAGTTCGAGTTCTTTCAACACCTGCTGGTAGTCGTCCCACGGCGCGCGGTTGTCAGTGCCGGCCATGTCCAGCAAAATGACGAGAGCCTTGCAGCGTTTGATGTGACGGAGAAAGGCGTGACCAAGTCCGACGTTCTGATGCGCCCCTTCGATGATTCCGGGCACGTCGCAAACGGTGAGTCGCTTGAAGTCGGTGTATTCCACAATGCCGATCTGCGGATGAAGCGTGGTGAATGGATACGCCGCGACCTTTGGCCGGGCGCGTGAGATTGCCGTGAGCAGCGTGGATTTGCCGGCATTCGGATATCCGACGAGGCCGATTTCCGCCATGATGCGAAGTTCCAGGAGGAATTCTCCTTCGTCACCGGGTTCGCCTGGTTGTGCGAAACGTGGCGTCTGATGGCGCGCGGTGGCAAAGTTGCGGTTGCCGAGCCCGCCGCGCCCGCCTTTGCAGAGGACAAATTGCTGGCCGTCGGTGGTGAGGTCAACAACGAGTTCGCCCTTGCCCGAATCCTCGATGGCAGCCTGGGCGGCGTCCGCTTCCTTGCTGAGATCAATTTCCTGCGCGACGGCACTACCGGAGTGGCGCAGGATCGGGCGTTTGGCGGTGCTGCTCTTGAGGACCGGGCCTTCCTCGGTGTCGGCCTCTCCAGATTCGTCCTCAACTGGTACCGGTTTTGGGGCGGATGGCAGACGCCATACGAGCGTGCCGCACGGGACTTTGACGATAATGTCCTTGCCTGCATGACCGTCACAGCCCTTGCCCATGCCACCTTCGCCACTTTTCGCAATCAGACGGGGTTGATAGAACTGCCCGAGGAGGTTGTTGAGGTCGTGATCGGCCTGAAGGATTACACTGCCACCACGCCCGCCGTTGCCGCCGCTCGGGCCGCCCTTGGGGATGTAGGCTTCGCGATGGAACGCAACGGCACCTTTGCCGCCGTGTCCGGCATGGGCGTAAACTTTTATTTCGTCAATGAACATTTGGTTGTGTTCTTGATCTTAATCCGATTTACAACGGGATTACGGTTATGATTAAGAAGAAGAGCAAGAGTTTGAAAACAAAAAAGGCGAGGCGTGTGGCCTCGCCTGAAAAGTAATTGTTGAGCGTCAGTTCTTGGCGGCTTCTGCCACGATGTTCACGCGGCGACCTTCCTGATCGAACTTCACGTGTCCATCCTTGAGGGCGAACAGTGTCCAATCGCGACCGGTGCCAACATTGATTCCCGCGACGAATTTTGCTCCTCGCTGGCGGATGATGATGCTGCCAGCGGTGACAAGAGTGCCGCCATATTCTTTTACTCCGAGACGTTTGCTGTGGCTGTCGCGTCCGTTTCTGACGCTTCCTTGACCTTTTTTATGTGCCATAAAATGTTTCCTTTCAGTTCAGGATCAGGCCTTGATGCCGGTAACCTTGACGACTGTCAATTCCTGGCGGTGGCCGATGGTTTTGTGATAGCCTTTGCGGCGTTTCATCTTGAAGGTGAGTTTCTTCTCGCCGCGGATATGCTCAATGACATCGGCAGTGACAGTGGCACCGGTGACAGTGGGCGCACCCACGGTAACTTTGCCATCGGCATTGACGAGCAGCACGCGGTCAAAGGTGACGGGCTTGCCGGCCTCAACTTCGAGGCGTTCGATTTGCAGCGTATCGCCAGCGGCGACGCGATATTGTTTGCTTCCGGTTTCCAGGACTGCGTACATAAATTTTTACCCCGAAGGGGCACAGATAAAAGCAGGATTCACTTCGAGAGTCAATGCCGCATTTTAAGTTTTTCGGTTCGCTTGACTTGGCGGGAGTGGTTCGTGAACATTGTGCAAGTCGTATGCCGGTCAACAAAAGCAGCAACCTTAAGAAACGCGTCAATCGTCAGCAGGTCCGTGAGATGGACGTGCAAATAGGCTTTTTGGAGGGTGTCATCCGCCGCGACCCACGATACGTGGAGGCGTTGCAACTGCTCGGAGACAATTACACCAAGCGCGGTCGCTACGTCGAGGGGTTGAAGGTGGACGAGAAGCTGACCCAGCTTGACCCGCAGAATCCGCTGACATTTTACAATCTCGCGTGCAGTTGTTCGCTTACTGACAAATTCGAGGCGGCGGCGGAAGCACTCGAAAAAGCGATGGACCTCGGGTATCGGGATTTCAAATGGCTCACTCGCGATCCTGATTTGAAGAAGCTCCGCCAGCACGAGGTTTTCGAACGCATCCGTGAACGCATTGCCCGGCTCAAGGGCAAGTCGCGTTGAGAGCGGCTTGACCTCCACCCGCGCATCTGCCATTTCCAATCCATGAACGTCACTGTTCGGGGCCAGACACGTCACCATCGCACTGTCACGTTTGACAGCCGGAACAATCAGGTCTTGCTCGTTGAGCAACGCCTCCTGCCACACGAATTCAAAATCATCCCGACAAGAAATTTCCGGGAAACCGCATCTGCAATCAGCGACATGGTGGTGCGTGGCGCCGGGGCCATCGGCGCGACAGCGGCATTTGGTCTCGCGCAAGGTGCGAGGGCGTTTCGCGGAAGCGACCTGAAAAAGTTTTCCCACCATTTGACAGTGGTTTATCAAGCTCTAAAGGACGCACGGCCCACAGCCGTGGATCCTGTCAACGCGATGAACGATGTGCGTCGGGCGATGATGTTTGGCGAGACCGTTGGTGAGAAACAGTCCATAGCCCTGGCCGCTGCCGAGGAATTTTCGAACGAGGACGTGCATCACTGCAAACAGATCGGAATGCACGGCGCGAAATTGATCCGCAACGGAATGAGGATTCTGACCCATTGCAACGCAGGCTGGCTGGCGTTTGTGGACGTCGGGGCGGCAACCGCGCCAATTTACGCGGCACAGGCAGCGGGGAAAAAGTTTCACGTTTTCTGCGATGAAACACGTCCTCGTTCGCAAGGCGCAACGCTCACGGCATGGGAACTGGCACAGCAAGGTGTATCGCATCAGATCATTGCCGATAATGCCGCCGGTCATCTCATGCAACGCGGCGAGATTGATCTGGTCATCGTCGGCAGCGACCGCACGCTTGGGCGCACGGGCGAGGTGGCAAACAAGATCGGCACCTACACGAAAGCAGTGCTGGCAAAGCGGCACAACATTCCGTTCTATGTGGCTATTCCACTTTCGACGATTGATTGGAAACTGAAACGCGGCTGCGACATTCCGATCGAGGATCGCCACGAACATGAGGTGCTGGGGGCGTGGGGCATCTTATCCAGTCCAACGTCTGGAGTCCAAAGTCCCAAGTCAGGGAGACGTGCGTATGTTCGGGTGGCAAATCCGACGAGCGGGGCGCGGAATCCGGGATTCGATGTGACCCCTGCGGAACTGATCACAGGAATCATTACGCCAGCAGGGATTTTCAAGCCTCGCGAATTGTGGCGACAACGACGCGAACTTGGTTTTGCGTCCTGAACACATGCGATTCACCTCTTATATCCGCCACTGGTTTTCAGGGTTGTTGCTGCTGATTGTCTTGAACCTTTCTTTGTTTTGCGTTCGCGCTCAGACCAACGTATCCAACGGGAGTTACATCGCTGAAACGAGTTTCATTGGCTGGTTTACGAATGGCCCGGGAATTTACACGCAACATCGAAGTTTGTTGAGGTACACGAATCCGATCTTGGCGCGGCTGCCGGTGATTGAAACGGCGACAAATCTAGATGCCATCAACAAGCCAAAATTTCGGCTCGTCCAAACGAACGGAATCGTCATCTCGAACGACACATTTCAAGGATTCCTGCCCGGGACATTGAATCACCTGGTCTGGACGAATTTCATCGCGCACACGAACAGCCGGGAAACACGCATCTGGTCGTTGCGATGGCATCCGGGGAGCTGGCCCACAAACCCGCCAGCGTTGATGTGGAACACGAACAATCTGATGTGGCGAATGAAAGGACTCACAGCGCTCAGTCCTTGCTGGACGGGTGAAGGCTCTTCAGGACAGATCCCCGTCACGGCCCTGACACGGCGGCATGGCTACGCGCGCGGACACGGGATGGGAGCAGAAGGAATCAGCACCAACTCCAACGGTTCGCGAGTCTGGTTTTTGACAACGAACAACACCTTGGTGGAGGCGCGCATTGTGAGTTCAATTGTCCGCGCGTATCTGACACGAAAGGCGGACTACACGATTTTTCTTTTTGCCAAAGACCTGCCCGACTCGATTCAACCGATGTGCGTTGCGGAGGCGACCAACGTGTTCGCAAAGTATCCCAGCATACCTTATGCACCACATCCGATGTTCCTGACCGAGCAGACCGGCCACGTCAGCGCCGAAGTGCCGGAGTGGAAGGTCAACACATGGAAGGGTGGGGATTCCGGTTCACCGAACATGCTGCCGATGCCTGGTGAACTGGTTTTCTATTCGGGCCGCTCGACATCCGGTCCGGACAAAGGGATGCAGGAGGACATGGACGAATTGTGCAGGAGGCAAAAGCTGGACGCTCGTAAATACCAACTCCAGTGGTTTGATTTGTCGGAATATCCCTCGCTGAAACCAAATTGAAGATGGTGCGCGCTGCAGGTTTCGAACCTGCGACCCCTACCGTGTGAAGGTAATGCTCTACCACTGAGCTAAGCGCGCAACCGAGAAAAGAGTATTCACCCGCCAAGCAACTTCAAGTCAATCTTGGATTCTCTCATCCGAGCGAGTATCTCCTTCGCGGCTCTTCGCCGCTTTGGCATTGAGATCTACAGAGGTGCAAAAAAAAGACCGTCCGCAGTCGAACGGACCGAGGACGGTCAGTAGAACCTATGAAACAATCACGGTACCGGCATTACACGAAAGTACGCGTACTGCGGTCCATTGGAGATATCCAGCTTTACCGAGGTGGAGCCATTCGTGCCCGGAATATCTTCCACCACCGTTTGCCAGTTCGAAATGTCAGCAGCAGTCAAAAGATTGGCTGTGCCAAGGACTTTGTAGTTCTTTGTCGCCAAACCCGTCCATTCGAGCTTGAGCTTGCTGGGGCTGACCATCGAAGTCTGGATCACTCCCAACGGCACGTAAGGTGTGAGCGTCTCACCCATTGCCCATTTGCAGGTGCGGATGAAAATGACCTTGCCGATGTCCGAAAGGCAGTTGAATCCACGACGGGAGTTGCCATTGCCACCCTCGTTTACGAAGAAATGTACGAGGCGCGTTGGAGCTGTAGTACGACCAAACCACGGATGACCGGTATCGTCAACCGAGGAGGCCAAAGCAGCCCCCGCATCCATGACTGCAAAGACCACCTGGTTCGTGTTACTATCTTGCCGGCCTATAACACTGAGACCTGCGGCTGGAACCGCTTTCCCCGCACTGCAATCGACAGTAGTCCACGCGACTTCGTAATTTAATTTACCTGCTGCGACGCCTTCAGCCCGAGGGCCGTGTAAATTCTCCTCCGGATAGGGATCGCGATACATCTTTACACGGCCCAGCGCGTCAAGCGGAATACCCTGCATGATAGGATGGTTTGGATCGACCACCTTCATAAAAAGGTTAGCAGTGTTAGTGGTAGTATTATTACCGCTGCCGCTATTGCCTGATTTATTGGAATAGAGGTAAATCTCGGACCTTTCATTCGAAGCATTTGCCCGATTGTTGCCCAGACACGAATGCTCGCCCATCATGATTGGAATGCCATTAGTGTTAACAAGCGGCATGTCGGCGGAGCCGCCACTTCCTGATACTATGATCAACGCTGCTGAGTAACGCTCATCGGCAGCCGTCCCACCTCCCGAGATCCCGTTACCTCCAGGAAAACCTCCTGAATAATAATAAGAGTAAGGGTCGGTTGGAGTAGCTCCAATGTCCCAATAAACAGTGGGGTTTACACCGCCAACCGCCAAGTAGGAGAGTGCCTTCTCCGGCATCAATCGGGTGGCATAGCCATAGTCCATAAGCACCTCGCACATCTTCACATCTCCGGGTGAAAACCCACCTGGTCCTCGGGGATCATCGGTATCCCACACGCCGCTGGAACTCTGTGTGCGGAACCATCCATCCGAGGCAGAGCGAGTGGTGACAAAGACCACGCCATTGGTAACTACCGTCCCTGGCCCATTCGTGAATACTGCCTTTGTTTCCGTTTGCCAAGCCAGTGTCAGTGCCATCGCTAGCGCACCAGCTGATACGAACCGATTTTTCATGGTATTTCCTTTGGTTTGCCGAACTAAACGGCGGTTTTGGTTTATCTGTCAGAGTGAAAGCGAAGCGGTAAGGACCTAAGAGAACTCTTCCGTGGCCTCAACTGGCAATGACAACAAGTCATCCAACATGACGCGAAGTTGAGTAAGGAAACGTTCATGCGCTGCATCTAGTGGGGTTTGTGTTGGAGCGGAGTATGCTACATTCTTTCTCGTGTCGTCAAGTGAATATCTCATCGTGGCGACATTCGGATACTGCGACAAAAGCAGTTGACCGCCGAAAAGCAAAAGTCGTATGATTAACACCAGCCAAAGCAACTTTTTGATAAATTGTATGAAAACAAAAAATTGTGATGTGACTCTCTCACTGCTCGTCAGATCTCGCCGCGCTTTCACATTGATTGAACTTCTCGTGGTCATTGCCATCATTGCAATTTTGGCCGCCATGCTGTTGCCTGCGCTAGGAAAAGCAAAATGCAAGGCTCAATCCGTTTCCTGCATGAGCAATGGTCGTCAGCTTGGAATCGCGTGGTTGATGTATGCAGATGACAACGGATCCAAAATAGCTGATTCCTTTGCTTGGGTGGCTGGCGGACTGGGTTACGACGGCCATCCCGACAACACCGATTACACCAAATTGCAGAATGGCCTGTTGTCACCCTATCTGAAAAGCTACGCAGTTTACAAATGTCCCGCCGACCTTAGAGCCTGTCATGGACTATTGGCGAAGACGGATTTGAGCATGAGCATGGCGAAGGCGAGCCAGTGATAGCCGGAGAGTGTGGAAGCGAGCCGTTCGTAATCGCGTGTCAACCGCCGAAAGCGCGCGGCCCAGGCAAAGGAACGCTCCACCACCCAGCGGCGCGGCAACAACACAAAACCGCGTTTGGCCTCATGATGTTTCACCACTTCGAGTTTCATTCCGTGCTGCGCCGCGTCCGCCGCCGGTTGCTCGCCCGTGTAGCCTTGATCCACATACGCCAACTGCACGTTCTCCCCTGTGGCGGCCTGCACCGCTTGCGCCAGTGCTTTGACTTGCGCCCGATCCTGTTCGTTGGCGGCGGTGACTTTGACTGCCAGCAAATGTCCCAGCGTGTCCACGGCTGCATGCACCTTGCTGCCCTTGCGTTTCTTCGCCCCATCGTAACCGGCTCGTCCACCACTCTCGGGCGTGGACTGGAGCGTGCGACTGTCCAGGATAGCTGCGCTGGGCGCATCGGTGCGTCCCACGCTCAAGCGCAATAGCAGGCGCAAATCTTCCGCGATGCTTTCAAAGCAACCTGCGCGCAGCCAGCGTTGCGTCTGCTGTTGCACCGCGTGCCACGGCGGCAGATCGTTGGGCATCATCCGCCACGGGCAGCCCGCGCGCACAAACCAGCGCAGGCCATTGAAGAGTTCCCGCAGCGGGTGCTCGCGCTGCGGCGCGTCCTCTTTCATCAAGGTTAGGTACGGCGCACAGAACGCCCACTCTTCATCACTGACATCACTGGGATAACTCTTGCGTGCTTTCCTCATCCCCAGCTTTTCACATATTCCCCGCAAAGGATCCAGAGAAAAATACTTACATCATTTTATACCTCGAAACAATCTCCCCAAAAAGTCCATGACAGACTCTAGTTTGAGTTTTGGAAAAAAAGGAGAACCGAGGGTCCGCAGCATCTCCATGAGCCAATCATTCAGGCAACATTCATCGGAACATTGGGATTCCCCACCGTGGCGGATTTACAAAAAAACCGGAGACATGACTTTGCCAGCGCCGTGCAACCTTTGGGTCATCATTGATGAAAATCCAGATAGCATCAACGATGCGGCTTTCGCCGTTAACATGAATAATCTGCCAACCGCCGCCGCATTTCAGGATGGACCGGGAGTTTCTCACTGCAACGCGTGCGGCTTTACCTTTGGAGATGGCCACTCAGAAATCCATAAGTGGAAAGACGCTCGCACCTATTCCGGGAGGATGGCCACCACCTACATCAGCCGACAAACATCAGCCTACACACAGCCCAAGCCCAATAGCGTAGATATCGCATGGCTGAATGAACGTAGCACGGCGAAGATTAAACCTTAAAATGCCTGCTAATCTTCATTCAAAAACCAGCATGTTGCTGGTGCTGTAACTGGAACAGAACAGAGTCGGTGGGTTGGAATTAAGCTTTTCGGCAAACGCTCTTGGTCGTGCTTCTCTTCGGGCGCTCGACCTGTGCTGAAACGGAATTCCTCCTGATGGCCGCGTCTGGGAATCACGGGCAATGAAGCGAACCTTGCCACTCAACGAATGCGGATGGACACAAGGATTTATTTGAATAAGACTCCGGGCAGCCAGTCGGAAGAATGCGGCCATGTTGCCGCAAACCAAGATAAGTAACCTAAGAATTACGACCAGCAGCGAAACCAGTCTCATTGTCCCCAAGCCAGCTTCCTCCATACCCATCAAAATCCATGAACACACGTTTGAAAAAAAAGTTTGAAATCCTCTCTCATTGCTCGATTTCTGCCAGCCTTCTGATCTTGCTGGCTGCCGGCTGTTCAAAGGTCGAGCAGACCAACACCCCAAAACCCGTCGCCCCCGAAACCCAGCAGGCGGTACAGGATGATCGTACCGCGCTGGATGAGTACATAGCCGCGCCGGATGCGAATTACAGCTATCATGTTTTGGCAAGCATCCCCGGCAATGGCCAGACCACGCACATCATTGAAATGACCTCGCAGGCATGGCTCACCACAAACGAGGTGGATCGTCCGCTCTGGAAACATTGGATGACCATCGTCAAGCCGGATCAGATCACCAGTTCAAAATCTTTGCTGTTCATCGGTGGTGGTGGCAATGGCGGCGCCCCGCCCAAGGGAGCAGACGGAAACCTTGTCAAGATTGCCATCGCCACCAAATCCGTGGTGACCGAACTGAAGATGGTGCCCAACCAGCCGCTCGTATTTGCCGGGGAAACCGAGGGGCGGAAGGAGGACTCGCTGATTGCGTACACCTGGGACAAGTTTCTACGGACGGGTGACAAGAAATGGCCGGCCCGCCTGCCGATGACAAAATCTGCCGTGCGCGCAATGGATACCGTAACGGACTTCTGCAACAGCGCCGCAGGTGGCAATACAAAGATAGACGGATTCGTGGTGACGGGCGGATCGAAACGCGGTTGGACGACCTGGACAACTGCGGCGGTGGACAAGCGCGTGGTCGCCATAGTGCCCATCGTGATTGACGTGCTGAACCTCGAAGCCTCCATGAAGCACCATTACGGCGCCTACGGTTTCTGGGCGCCGGCCGTCGGTGACTACACCGCATTCAAAATCATGGAGTGGAACGGCACGCCGGAAGACAAGGCGTTGATGAAAATCGAGGACCCTTACGAATACCGCAGCCGGCTCACGATGCCCAAGTTCATCGTGAATGCCGCCGGCGACCAGTTCTTCCTGCCGGATTCCTCCCAGTTTTATTTCAACGATCTGCCCGGCGTAAAATATCTGCGCTACGTGCCCAACGCCGATCATTCGCTCAAGGGTTCCGACGCATACCTGACGTTGCAGGCCTGTTACCAGGCTGTGCTCAGTCAAACTCCCCTGCCCCAGTTCTCATGGACGCTTGAAAAAGATGGCTCGATCAAAGTGACCACGAAGGACAAACCTTCCGGAGTCAAACTTTGGCAGGCAACAAATCCCAACGCACGTGACTTCCGCCTTGAGACGCTGGGGCCAAAATATCAGAGCAGCACTTTGACCGACCAGGGCGGCGGGGTGTATGTGGGCAAGGTTGCCGAGCCTGCGAAAGGCTGGACCGCTTTCTTCGTCGAACTGACTTTCCCAACGAGCAATCCTGAGCCTTTCAAGTTCACCACCGAGGTTCGCGTTGTGCCTGATGTATTGCCCAGCAAATTCGTTCCCAAGGGCCGGCCACAGTAATCGGCAGGACCAAAATACGTTCTGAATACGCTCTGAACCGTCCTCCGACCCGGAGCAGTCCATGATCAAATCATTCATGACAGTCACGGGTTGGGTCTTGTTATCTGCCGCCGTGCTTACGGCGGCGGAACAACCGAGCAAGCCTGGTAATGGAGAAGCGGATGTCAGGAACACGATTTTCAAGGATGTGCAAGGAGCCAGCCATCAACCGCTGGCCGCCGCCGGTCAGAAATGCACCCTGTTGTTTTTCGTGATGTCAGAGTGTCCAATCGCCAATTCCTACGCGCCGGAGATCAATCGAATCGCCGCCTCTTACAAAGACCGGGGAGTGCGGAGTTATTTGATTTATGTGGAGGACGACCTGTCAGCAGACGCAGCCCGCCGACATGCAAAGGAGCATGAATTCAAACTCCCTGCCCTGCTTGATCCCGGACATCAGCTAGTCAGATTTGCACAAGTGTCGGTTTCGCCGGAAGTGGCTGTGCTCGCGCCGGACAACACTGTGCTTTATCGGGGTCGCATTGATGATCGCGTGACCGCTTTCGGAAAGCATCGCCTCACGCCATCCAAGCGGGATTTGCGTTCGGCATTGGACGCCATTCTCGATGGCAAACCGGTGACCACACCTGTCACCAAGGCGATTGGGTGCTACATTACAAAAAATGACAACTCGAAGCTTCCTGAAAAATAATCTGCGCGTGAAGCAGCTAAGCCTTCATTTCGCAGTTGCCGCCACGATTGTCACCATCGCCAATCCGAGCTGGTGCGCGGCTGCTGCCAACGACGCCCGGCCTGCGAGTCCGACTCAAGTTACCAAGCCCACGTTCACCGAACATGTCGCGCCGATCATTTTCCAAAACTGCGTCTCATGCCATCGCCCGGGTGAGGCCGCGCCGTTTTCGCTGATGACGTTTGAACAGGTTCGCAAACACGCGCGGCAGATCACCGAGGTCACTGGAACGAAATTCATGCCACCATGGCATGCGGAGGCCGGGCACGTGGAATTTCAGAATGCTCGCGTGTTGCGAGAGGAACAGATTGGCACGTTGCGGAGTTGGTATGAAGGCGGTATGCCGGAAGGTGCCGCCGCCCTCCTGCCAAAACTGCCGACGTTTCCGGAAGGCTGGCAACTCGGCAAGCCGGACTTGATCGTGAAGATGGAAAAGCCCTTCAAGCTTTATGCGGAAGGCCATGACATTTATCGCAACTTCGTATTTCCACTGAACCTCCCGGAGGACAAATGGGTGCGGGCCATCGAATTCCGTCCGGGCGCGCGCAGCATTGTTCATCATGCCCTGTTCTATCTGGACACCACCGGCAAGGCTCGGGAAATGGAAGGCACCGACGGCGAACCTGGCTTCGAGGAAAAAGGCCGCGTCGGTCGCACCTTCACACCGGTGGGTGGTTGGGCGGTCGGTTCCAATGTGCGGGTGCTGCCGGATGATCTGGCCTATCGTTACCCCAAAAACGCGGATCTCGTGGTGCAAACTCATTTTCATCCCACCGGCAAAGCGGAGGAGGAACTTTCGACGGTCGGGATTTTCTTTGCGGACAAACCGCCACAGCGGTCATTTGTCGGAATTCAATTGCCACCCGCGTTTGGCGAAATCAGCGGCATTGACATCCCCGCTGGAGTGTCGAACTACGTGGTCAAGGACTCGTTTACGCTGCCGGTGGATGCAGATGCGTTTTCCATAAGTCCCCATGCCCATTACATTGCCAAAACCATGACGATGAAAGCGGTGCTTCCGAATGGCAGCGAAAAAATTCTCATGCACATACCGGACTGGGATTTTGCATGGCAGGAGCAATATAGTTTCAAGGAGCGCTTGCGACTTCCCCGGGGCACGCGGATCGAATCTGAACTCACTTACGACAATTCCGCCAACAACCCGCGCAATCCCATTTCGCCGCCCGTGCGCGTGAAGTGGGGGCCGTCCTCCACCGACGAGATGGGCAGCATCACCGTGCATGTCGTTCCCGTCCGGGAGGCCGATGTGGAGACGTTGCGTGACGCCTTGAAGGATCACGCCACCGACATGGTGATTGACCGGGCACTGCAACGGCGGAAACCCGGCGAAATCGTAAAAAAACTCATCGAACGCTTCGACAAAAACGCGAGCGGCGGGATTGACGGCGACGAACGCGACGCGCTGCGAAGTTTCGTCCGCGCCAGCGGCTGGGTGCCGGGCAACTTGAACAACAGCTTTTAGGTTACCTGGTCGCTCCCGAAGAATTTGCTTCCCGGCAAAGTTCTGCCAGCGCCGCATGCAGGAGTCTGGCTGTGTCCGGCCCGCAGGAGTTGACCTCGCCATAAACGCCTTTGGTATCGTACAAGTGGGGCGGCTTTTCATCCCATTCACTCTTGGGAATGATGTAGCCCAACTCGTCATTGGCCAGGCCAAAGACAAACTTCACCCGCCCGGGCATGAGTTTGCGAAGTGCCGGCACTTCCACAGGCTCGATGTTAAAATCGCCGCCCGGCGCACGTTCAATCCCACCATTGATGATCTCGGGATAAATTTCACCCGGCACACAGGCAATGCTCGTCTCGCCTAACGTCACGAGCGCCACTTCCGTGCGCATTTTTTTCCAGTGCACATGACCCCGGTCAATCAGACCCAAATACGCGGCCGCCAGGAAAAGCTTGTTATCAATTGGTATTTCGATCGTTCGCGCGCGGATGCCGATAGGAGCGATGTCGGTGGATGCGGAGTTGGTAGCCTGCAACCTGGGCAGGATCCGCGCCGCCAGTTGGTGGGCAACGGCGCGGGACTTTTCATGTGATGGCTCTTTGAATTCCTTCTGCAAGTATGGATCGCGCACCGTCACGCTTGGATGCGTAGTCATCAATCCGCCGATCGCGCCATTGACGTACAGGTGAATGCCGCCCACGCCTGTAGCCAAATTACGCCCATCGTTGGTGACACCGCGTTCAAGCGCATCGCGCAAGTAGCCGCAGAAGTCGGCGGTGATTTCGGTATTCTTGCCCCACGGAGTTTCCGGGTGGTTTGCCCAACCCACGATGCTTCCCAACGTGACGCCGTTCGTCACACTCGTGAAGTGCATCACGCGAATGTCTGGATCGAAGACGATTGGCTTGCGCGTGTCCGCCACGAGACCGTCCGTGGGCGTGGCAATTTCGTGGAACGCGACACGGGTCGGTTGCAATGCGGCAACGGCCTCTCCCAATGCTTTTGTGGCAGCTGCAATCACCTGCTGGCGATAGCGGGCGTCCACACCGGTGTGGAGGACATCCGGCCCCCACAACCCCATCAGGTCCGGAGTTGAGTGGTTGTGAGTCGAGCAGACCGTGGTGTAATCAAGCTTCCACTCTGGGGGGCAACCGCGTCGCACCGCAACCGCATCATCGTGGAAGAATCCGATGGCATCCAGCGCGACAACCCCGAACCGCGTGTAGCCATCGTCCAACACACAAGCAATGGCCCAAAGGTCATCATGAATGGCCGTTGCTGCGCGATGGTGACTGAAGCCCGCCAACCAGACCGGATTTTTCGGGTTTGAAAGATCAGGATTGATCTTCACCCGCGCGAAACCGACCCGCAACGGGCGAGGCGTCTCCAGCGATTTCGCAGCGTCAATCTTCAAATCCAACGAGTAGCTCGGCATCCGATCTCGAAACGCATAACAGCCGCGCGCAAGCATCGCGACGATTACCACCAAGAACAAACCCGTACCCCAACGAAGTATCCGCAATAAAAACTTTTTCATATTTGCCTGACGATCCCCCGACCTCCGTGGGATGCGCTTGATACTGACCATGGCTGTGATGGCTGTCAAAACATCGTCAAAGTCAGGAGCGCGATACCGGTACAAAGGTGACTCGCGCCTTTGAATCTTGGAGTGAAGAAGGGAGCAGTCACGAGACGGCCACTTTGTCCCCATTTGTCCCCCTATTTTGGTTGAACAAAATCGTTGGAAAACTTGACCAGAGTTCAGTCATCCATTACAAATTTATTGTCTCCTCGAAAGAACCAACGAAAAAAGAAGTAACAAGAAAAACGGGCAAGTCGTATCATCATATGAAAACCTCAAACTCACCAATCACTGTTCAACTTCCGCACCACCGGAAGTCAACGTGCTCAATATTCGGCAGCCTTACCGCATTGGCGGCGGGGTTGGCATTGCTCGGCGGGCAATCCATTGCCAACGCCCAGTCGGACAATTTTGACTCCGGCTCGTTAAGCGCCGCTTGGACCAAGGAGCAGTTCTTTGGGCAAAGCTACACTTTCCCGGCCTCCGGGAGCGGCAAGGCATTGCGGATTCGAGCCAACCCAATCCCTGGGACGGCCCCGGCGGCAGCCGCAATCCTCCAAACTAATGTTTACACCGACTTCTATATGTCACTGGATGTCGTCAATTGGGTCGTCGAGGATCAGGCGATAGTCTTGCTGGGCCGTTGGACCATGGCGGGGCTTGGTGGAGATTCTGGAATCATTCTCAATTATGATGTTGCCCAGGATGGAGAGAATCCAGGGGATCGAAAGGGAGGGCAATTGCAAATCAACACTGTTACGGCTGGCTTCGCTACCAAGACTTTGGCTGCAGCAGATATCACGTTCGAGCCTGGGCATTCCTACCGCTTGGTCCTTCAGGCCGTCGGCTCGATTTACAAGGGCCAAGCTTACGATCTGAACGACCTAACAAAGCCACTGGTCACGTTTTATGGCGACGACACGCAGCCTCCCGCTCTGGATTCGTTCACGAGTGGCCTCTGCGGCTTCCTTTCGTTCAGTCGTAATGGTACCGCTGGCACCACGGATGTCACCATTGACAACTATTACGCCGCCGCTACGGATCCGAACGCGGCGATTGCCCCAGCCATCCACCATCCACTGTTCACGGTTGATGGGTCAGGCGTGCCGCAGGTCACCACCCGCACGCCGGCGAATCGCTTCACCAATTTTCATCCGCCAGCCAGCGGGATCAGCTTCACAGCTGAAACCTACACCGCCGGCCAGATTGACGCCAGCGCCACGAAGCTCTACCTCAATGGGGTTGACGTTTCAGTCTCCTTGTCACCGCTTCCGGCCAATGGCAGCACGGTCAACTTCACAACAGCAGCAGCGACGCTCGCGGCCAACACTCTTTATTCCGCCCGCATCGAGGTGCAGGACACCACCGGCATACTTAAATCCACCAACACCTTCTGGTTCGACACTTTCTCGGATACCTATCTCAAATCAGCCGGGGTAAAGACGGTAGAAGCAGAAGATTACAACTACTCCGGCGGGAGTTTTAAGTTGGATCCTATTGCGG
Organism: Verrucomicrobiota bacterium; assembly: GCA_013140495.1. Taxonomy (GTDB): domain Bacteria; phylum Verrucomicrobiota; class Verrucomicrobiia; order Limisphaerales; family JADLHS01; genus JADLHS01. The sequence goes on along the minus strand of JABFSR010000070.1, from coordinate 23,909 downwards.
TTTCTGGACTCGACTCAACCGCAGCACCGGTCAACGGCGGTGGCGTGGGCTATTTTGACTTGATTGGAACGCCGGGTGTAGATTTTTTCAAGCCGGGCGGTAGTTTCAATGCTGTGCTCTCAGAATACCGGACGCTGGACAGGGTGCAGATCACCCAGGGCTCTATGGTGACTCTCGCTCGTGATGAGGCTGGAGACATAACTGACAATACGACCAATCTTCCTCCGATCGGTGAAGCATTGCGCATCCACGACACCCAACGCTCGCAGTACGTGGCCACGAACGTCCTTGAATACCAAGTCAAGCTCACATCGCCCGGGGATTGGTTGAACTACACGCGCAATTTCACACCCACGAACTACCACGTTTATCTGCGCTGTAGCAGTTTTGGCTCGACCACTGTTTACCTGGATCAGGTGACCAGCGATCCTACGGTCGCCGATCAAGCAACGGTGCGCTTTGGTTCGTTTAACGTAGATAACCATCTGCAGCGGCTCAACTACAAGTACGAGCCGTTGATGTTCGGATCGGCTCCCGCCGTGGTGAACCTCGCCGGAATCAAAACGCTGCGATTGACCCTTGGTGGTACTGTCACTAAAGACGAACGATTGGTCGTTATGGACTATCTGTTACTCGTTCCCACCAGTGACAGCCCGACATTGATCACACCGGTAACCCCCCCAACAGTTTTCGACAATTTTAATGATGGCAATGACACCAGTCCGGCGTGGGCTCATTACGACCCGCTTCCTGGCGCGGGGATTGGTGCCACGGCTGCCAGTTTCATTACTACCGGTGGCGTGTATCATGTCTATGCTCCGGCGCCGCCAATTCCCGATGCGGGACCAGCCCGGGCTGGCAGCTTCCTGGCGGGCGCTAATTATACTGACTTCTACGTCTCGGCAGACCTCATTGATTTTGACGATACGGTTCGTCAAGCTTTTGGGGTCGCTGCACGCATTAACACCCCAGGTCTAGGAACCACTGGAGGTTATCTATTTAGTTGGGAGCCAGGTAGCGGCATATTGCCAGGCGCAAGCAACGGCGACTTGGACATCTCGCGATTGGTGAATGAGACGCCTACCGGTCAGATCGAGACTGAGCCGAGCGGTCTGCACCTCACCAGAGGCAAGAGTTACCGCTTTGTCTTTATGGGCAGTGGAACTAACTTTGAAGGACAAGTCTATGAGCTGCCAGATACTAGCAATCCGCTCATCCGACTCCCTGCGAATGATTCAGGAAACCTCTACCCCAGCGGCCAGGTCGGTTTAGTCGTGGCCAGTCAAAGCGACCCTACAATTGCGGGTGACGCGACGTTTGACAACTTCCTCGCGACCACGGCTGAACCGCGCCTCACAGTCGCCACGTCTGGTGGCTCCGTAGTATTGACCTGGCCATTCATACCGTATCGGTTGCAGAGCAGCCCGAGCCTCAGTTCACCAGTTTGGACTGATGTGACGACCGGTATTACCTTGTCTGGCGGGCATTACGTTCACACTACACCTGCGCCAGATTCAAAGTATTTCCGGCTGATCTACCCGTAATCAAAATCAACATCTCAGATCCAACAGCGCAGCCTGACCTTTCGGGGTCAGGCTGCGTTTTTTGTGGCAGCAGTATTTCAACAACCACAGGCATGCCAGCCGTGGACACTGCTCGACTCGGCCAGCACAATCGCGCAGCACGACAATAATCACATTCCGATTGCGTTCATGTCACAGCCACGTAGCCTCGTGCTGCCGTGACCATCAAAGACAACGAAGTCGCCGAACTCCAAACACCCACCGGCCTGATGCGTGTCCACGTCACCCGCCCGTATGCCGCCGGTTGTTATCCAGGCATCCTGCTTTATTCGGAGATATTTCAAGTCACCGCGCCCATCCGCCGCACGGCCGCATTGCTGGCGGGCCACGGCTACGTCGTGGCCGTGCCGGAAATCTGGCATGAGTTTGAATCCGCCGGTTGCGTGCTGCCTTATGATCAAGCGGGCGCAGATCGCGGCAACGCACTCAAGTTGGAGAAGGAATTGCGCGGTCTCGACGGTGATTCACGCGCGGTGCTGGATTACCTCAAGTCCCATCCTGCCTGCACCGGCAAACTCGGTACGTTGGGCATCTGCATCGGTGGCCATCTCAGCTTTCGCGCGGCGGCAAAAAACTCCGACGTGGTCGCTGCTGTTTGCTATTACGCCACGGACATCCACAAAGGTTCACTCAGCAGAACCGGCGACGATACGCTCGCCAGCGCCAAGGACATCAAGGGCGAACTGCTTATGTTCTGGGGCAAACAAGACCCGCACGTGCCGCTCGAAGGCCGGAAGAAAATCTACAACGCCCTCTGCGAATTGAACGTGAACTTCACCTGGCACGAATTCAACGGCCAGCACGCTTTCATCCGCGACGAAGGCCATCGCTACGATCCCGCGCTCGCGCTGCAATGCTACCAGATGGCGCTGGAACTATTTCATCGCCGCCTCGGGGAAGGGGATTTGCTCGTCGCGCCGAGCGGTCCGGCAGAATCGAAGCATTAGTCGAACGGCGTTCAGTTCCCGAAGGGCAGCCGAAGCTGGCTGACTTGTGCGTCCACCAGACCGCTGACGCCAAGCCCGATCAAACGTAAAGGGCGGTTCACCAACTTCTCCCGAGCCAGGAGCCAGCAGCCGAGGCGATAAATCTCCTTCGCTTCCGTCAGCGGTTCTTCCATGGAAATCTGGCGGGTCAGCGAGGTGAAATCCCCATAGCGCACCTTTACTTGCACCGTGCGCGCGGCCAGTCGCCGTTTGGCCAGACCCTTGGCGATGTCTTCGGATTGTTCCTTCAAGCAGGCGCGCAGAGTCGGGCGATCATCGGTATCGCGCAGGAAGGTGTTCTCGCTGCTGATGCTTTTGACTTCATCGCCGAGGTCCAGCGGACGGTCGTCTTCGCCGAACGCAAAACGCTTTAACTCCGGTCCCCACGAACCGACCAAGGCGCGCAGGTCACCGCGGTAATTCTGCAAATCGCCGACGGTGCGGATGCCAGCACGGTGCAGGTTTTCCTCCGTGACTTTGCCCACGCCGTGTAACGAGCGCACGGGCAGCGGTTTGAGAAATGCCACCTTTTCTGAATCGCGAATGAGCGTGAGGCCGTCCGGCTTCTGGAAATCACTGGCTAGTTTCGCGAGGAGTTTGTTCGGTGCAACGCCGATGGTGGCGGTGAGTTGCCGGCGCTCGTAGATGGCGGCCTTGATCTTCCGGGCGAGGGGCAAAGCAAGTTCCAAGCTTTCGTCTGCCGTCTTGCCTTGGTGCGGCGCGGACACATCCACGTAAGCTTCATCCACCGAAACCTGCTGGATCAGTTCGCCGGAAAACTCCTGCACGATGGCCATGATCGCGTGGGACTCGTTCCGATACGTTTCCATGCGCGGGCGCACGAACACGCCCTTGGGGCACAGCCGCCCCGCCGTCACGCTCGGCATGGCCGAACGCACGCCGAACTTCCGCGCCTCATAACTGGCTGCCGCCACCACGCCCCGCTGCGTCGGCGGCGAACCGACGATGACAGGCTTCCCCTTCAGCGCGGGATTATCGCGCTGTTCCACGGAAGCGTAGAACGCATCCATGTCGAGATGAAAGATGACACGATACATAGGAGCGCCGGCCTCCGGGCACGGCGCGTTTCTATTTCTCCTTCAGGTTAGCGGCCTTTACTCCCGACAACACCAGTCGCCGATACTCATCCCGAAACCTTGCGCTGCTAAACTTCCATTCCACTGCCGCGCGACAAAGCTTTGCCTTCACCGGGTTGTTCTCAATGTAACTGATGGCCGTCTTTTCCTGCTCCTCATTACGCATGAACGTATCCCAATACTCGCGTTGCCAAAACGATTGGAGCGCTGGCCTCCTGGCACGGCGCGTTGGGGTGTTATCGTCGAGCCGTGCCGGAGGCCGGCGCTCCGCCAATACTGGTCGCACTTCGGTTTGGATGAACTGCTTCCAGCTTCTTACCATCTTCCAAAGCGGCATTTCCCAGACATGCACCAGCACATGCACATGATTCGGCATCACGCACCACGCCAGCAATTCGTAACGCTCGTTGTGAAAGAATCGCAACGCCTCCTCCGCAATCCTGGCAACGCGGTGGTCTCGCAGCCAACATTCGCCGATGCCGCGATCCAGATAATCCTCCAGCTTCGTGCGTTTCTCCCGCACGTCTTCGATGGCGAGCAAGTGTTCCCATTCACCTTGACGCGAGGCTGGCATCGAATCCGCGAGACGGAAGGTGACGAACTGGACGAGTCCGGGGAAATCGCAATGCGGCAAATAACCGCGCTCGTGCCAGCCGAGGAAGCCGAGGGCGCGTTCGGCGGCGGTCAGTTGGAGGTCGGACCAAGAGTTCTTGCCCGCAACCAGTCGCTTCAGATACTCGCGTTTGGCTCGGAGTGATGCAGGCATGACAATGTGTAACAAAACACAATTTGACCTGCCAACACGAAAGGAGCGCCGGCCTCCCGGCACGGCGTGTTCCAGATAGGGAGTTCTTCGCGCCGTGCCCGGAGGCCGGCGCTCCACCGACTACGCCTTTGCGACCAACTGCCGCAACACATACGGCAAAATTCCACCGTGCTGGTAGTAGTCAATCTCGATGGGCGTATCAATACGACAACGGACGTTCACATTTTCCACGCTGCCATCTTTGCGCGTGATCTTGAGCGTCAGGTCTTGCTGCGGCTTGATGTTCGCGTCGAGGCCGACGATGTCGTAGGTCTCCGTGCCGTCGAGCTTCAGAGTTTGCGCGGTCGTGCCGTCTTTGAATTGCAGCGGCAGCACGCCCATGCCGACGAGGTTGCTGCGATGGATGCGCTCGAAACTCTGCGCCACGACAACTTTCACGCCGAGCAGGTTCGTGCCTTTCGCGGCCCAGTCGCGCGATGAACCGGTGCCGTATTCCTGTCCGGCGATAATGATGAGCGGCGTGCCCGCTTTCTGGTAAGCCATCGAGGCGTCGTAGATGGAAATCTTCGCGCCATCGGCGCCAATCGTGTTGCCGCCTTCTTCGCCGCCGAGCATCAGGTTCTTGATGCGGACGTTGGCGAACGTGCCGCGCGTCATGATGCGGTCGTTGCCGCGGCGGGAGCCGTAGCTGTTGAAGTCCACGGCTTCGACGCCATTGTCTTGGAGGAATTTTCCGGCGGGCGAACTCTTCTTGATCGCACCAGCGGGGGAGATGTGGTCGGTGGTCACGCTGTCGCCAAAGATGCCGAGCGCGCGGGCGCCGGTGATCGGGGCGATGCTGCCGGGCGTCATGGCGAAGTTCTCGAAAAACGGCGGCTCTTGGATGTAGGTTGAGTTGCGATCCCATTCGTAAACGTTGCCGACGCTCGACGGGATTTCGTTCCACTTGGGATTCTGCGCGGCAAAATCCTTGTAGAGCTTGCGGAAGATTTCCGGCTTGAGCGCGGATTCCATCGCATCACGGACTTCCTGAAGTGTGGGCCAGAGGTCGGCGAGGAACACGGGATTGCCGTCTTGATCGTTGCCAAGCGGTTCGCAACTCAGGTCAATGTCCACGCGCCCCGCGAGCGCGAAGGCGACCACGAGCGGCGGCGACATGAGAAAGTTCGCCTTGATGTTCTGATGCACGCGCGCTTCAAAGTTGCGGTTGCCCGACAACACGCTGGCAGCGACGAAATCGTTCTTCACGATGGCGTCTTCGATGTTTGCGTCGAGCGGGCCGGAGTTGCCGATGCACGTCGTGCAACCGTAGCCGACCAGATTGAAGCGGAGTTTGTTGAGATACTTCTGGAGGTTCGTCTTCTTGAGATAATCCGTGACGACGCGCGAGCCGGGCGCGAGCGAAGCTTTCACTGCCGGATTCACGGTCAGACCGCGTTCCACCGCCTTCTTCGCGAGCAATCCCGCCGCGAGCATGACGCTCGGATTCGACGTGTTGGTGCAACTCGTGATGGCCGCAATAAGCACCGAGCCGGTGCCGACCTTGACCTTCTTCTTGTTCGTCATCTCCAGTTTGACGGACTTGGAAATATCTTTGCGCGTTCTGCCGAATCCATTTTCCGCGACGGGCCGCTGGAAGGCACCGAGAAATTCGCGGCGCATGTTCGGCAACTCGATGCGATCCTGTGGACGCTTCGGTCCGGCGACGCTGGGCTTCACGGTCGCAAGATCAAGTTCGACGAGTTGCGAGTATTCAATCTCGCCGAGTTGCGGCATGCCCCACAGACCTTGGGCGCGATAGTAATTTTCGTAGAGCTTGCAATCGCCGTTCGTGCGACCGGTGGCGCGCAGGTAGTTGGTGCATTCCTCATCAATCGGGAAGAAGCCCATCGTCGCACCGTATTCGGGGGCCATATTGGCAATCGTGGCGCGATCAACCACCGGCAATGCCGTCGCGCCTGGGCCGAAGAATTCCACGAACTTGCCGACGACCTTCGTCTTGCGCAGGAGTTGCGTGACCGTGAGCGCAAGGTCAGTGGCGGTGACGCCTTCTTTCAACGCGCCAGTGAGATGCACGCCGACAACATCAGGCGTCAGGAAGTAAACTGGTTGCCCCAGCATGCCCGCTTCGGCTTCGATACCGCCGACGCCCCAGCCCACGATGCCAATGCCGTTGATCATCGTCGTGTGCGAGTCAGTGCCGACGAGCGTGTCGGGATAATAGAGTGGCAGCGACGCCCTCGTCGCTCCCTCGGCAGCGGGGGCGCTGCCGCCACTTTGCTGCGACGAGGCGTCGCAGCCACGAAGCACACCCTTGGCGAGATATTCGAGGTTCACTTGGTGAACGATGCCGATGCCGGGCGGGACAACCTTGAACGTGTCGAACGCCTGCATACCCCACTTGAGAAATTGATAACGCTCGCGGTTGCGGGTGAATTCGAGATCGAGATTGCGTTCCATCGAATCGCTGCCGCCGGAGAAGTCCACTTGCACCGAGTGATCCACGACGAGGTCCACGGGCACGAGCGGCTCGATGATCTTGGGATTCTTGCCGAGCTTGGCGACGGCGGAACGCATCGCGGCCAAATCAACGAGCAACGGCACGCCGGTGAAATCCTGCAACACGATGCGCGCGACGACGAACGGGATTTCCTCGGTGCGTTCCTCGACGGGTTTCCAATTGGCGAGCGCGTGGACGGCGGCTTCGCTCACGCGCTTGCCGTCGCAATTGCGCAGAACGGATTCCAGCACGATGCGGATAGAGACAGGCAGTTTTGAGATCGGACCGACACCGGCTTTCTCCAGCGCGGGCAGCGAGTAGTAGCTGCCTTCCTTACCAGTGCCGAGGTCAAATTGTCTCAGCGTCTGTGAATCGAACGAGTTTTGTGCGTTGCTCATAAAAGTTCTGATAGCCGGATTGTCGGCCAATTGAGGCAAAACTGTGAAGATTGCGGGCGCAACCGTCAAGCGTGGGAACAAAGCGGGAGAAGAATTGAAGCTTCACATTAGATTGTCAAAAGGCGATTAAGCGTAGAAACCAGAGTTCCCACCATTCCAGCCAACGACTTTTCATCTCACACCCGCGCGGTTTTGCCCGCTTCTTCAAGCGCTGCAATAATAGAGTTCACGCTTTGCAGAACCAGACGTGCGGTTTCGGGATCGGGAATCTTCAAGCCGTAATTTTTGTCCAATGCCACGACGATTTGAAGTGCGTCCACCGAGTCGAGGCCGAGACTGCCTGCGCCGAACAATGGCTGGTCATCGCGGATCTCCGCAGCGCCCATCTGCAACATGAGGTTGTCCACAAGCATCTGCTTGATCTGAGATTTTAGTTCCGTCATGTCACTCATTACAATATCCCGCCGTCAATTTTGAGGGCGGAGCCTGTAATGTAGCCCGCATCCGCGCAAGCCAGAAAGCGAACCGTCGCGGCGATTTCTTCAGGGCGACCGAACCGCCGCATTGGAACCTTTTCCAAAGCGCGCTTGCGTTCTTCATCACTCATGGCTGCCAGCGCCTCGGTTTCCACGTAGCCAGGGCAAAGTGCGTTCACCGTGATGCCGATGCGTGCAACTTCCTTGGCAAGCGATTGGGTGAGGCCGACCACACCGGCCTTGGCCGCCGCGTAATTCGCCTGGCCCGGCGGCGCAAGCAGCGCGCTCAACGATGCGATATTCACAATGCGCCCTGCGCGTTGACTGATCATGGCTGGCAACACCGCCTGACAACCGTGGAACACGCCGTCGAGATTTACGGCAATCACATCATGCCAGGATTCAGGCTTCATCATCGCGAGCAGAGAATCCTGATGCGCGCCGGCGTTGTTCACGAGCACGTCGAGACGTTTGTGCGTGGAAAGAATTTCGGCGACAACCTGCTTCCACGATTCCGGCTTGCGAACATCAAGCGTGACGATGTGGCAGCGACCGGTGTATTTGGCCGCAAGTGTATCCGCTTGTTCGCGACGCGAGTGAACGCCGAGCCAGAGGATGTTTTGCGCTGATTCGTTGAGAAACGCGGTGGCAATCGCGCAACCGAGACCGCCGTTGGCGCCGGTGATGAGGATGATTCGCTGACTCATGATGATGGGGTTAGAGATTGGCTTTAATAAATCGCGCGCCGATGGCCGCCTGATTCGCGCCCACGACGGAAACATTCGCGGCAGCGAAGTCGCCATGTTGTAACGAATCACAGGCGACGATGCATTGCCACGCGGCAGACGCGGAGAACGCCTCTCCGAGCAATGGTTTGATGGAAATTCTGTGGCCGCGCCAATCCTTCCACAGTTTCCGCTCGTGAACAGTATCGCTGTCACACAGCAGTTGATTGTCGTCAGCGGCAAGCTGTTCCCTAACACACCGCGCCGCGCCGGAGCGGGTCTGGAGCTTCGTGAATGGAAATGAATCGGTGATGGAAGCCAGTTCGACTTCGGACCTCGGACTTCGGATTTCGGACTTCAAATAGAGCGCACCAGCGCCGTCGCTATGAATTGATTGCCTGTCGAACAAACGCACGGCATCGGAGACAATCCAGTCCATTTCCTCCGCGGCAATGACAACGCAACCATCGCACTTGCCGGCAAGCAACCAGTCAGCCGCGATCGCGAGCCCCTGCACGAACGTGCTTTCGTCACCGACGATGGTGTAGTTGATGCCCGGGCAGCCGAGATACGCCGCAAGATGACTTGCCGCCGCGTTGAAAACCGTCTCGGGGAAAATGAGCGGACTCGCTGTCGTTGGATCACGCATTGTCTCCTCGAAGAAACGCCGCGAGTATGCGACACTGCCCGCCATCACACACATCACGATGCCCAGGCGCAACGAACCATTACTGACGCTGGCCATATCGTCCCCCAACGCTTCCAACGCGGCGGCCACGGTGAACTGCGAGATCAAATTTGCGCGGCGCAATCGCGCGTGCGTAAGAAATGCCGGCCGCATTGCGGGCGCTGGAACCTGCCGGATGATGAAAGGCATCTCCCATCCAGGTCGCGCCAAAGTCTTGGTGGCTACGGGTTCCTGACGTTTAACCACATCGCACAACGCGCCCACGCCCCAGCCTGCAGGTGAAACTGCGCCGAGACCGTAAACGAACACGCGGTTCATTTCCACCTCCTGAAAGCAAGCGTTGCGTTTGCGCCGCCGAAACCGAATGAATTCGAGAGGACGACATCAACTCGTGCGTCGGTTGACTTGGTGACGATTGGAAAATTGCAGGCGGGATCAATCGTCTTGAGCGCACACTCTGGCGGCAGCCATTGTCCGCTCAAAGTCATCAGGCTCACGACAGCTTCCACCGCACCGGCAGCGCCAAGCAAATGCCCGATGCTCGCTTTCGTTGAACTAACCGGCAATGTCGCAGCTCGTTCGCCAGCCCACCGATTGATGGCCGCAGCCTCGGTACTGTCGTTTTGCGGCGTCGCGGTCCCATGCGCGTTCACGTAATTCACGTCTCGTGGAGTGATGCCAGCCATTTCGCAAGCGGCAGTCATCGTCGCAAGCGCAGCATCGCCTTGTGGATGCGGTTGCGTAAGATGATGGGTATCCGTCGCTGCACCGTAACCGATGATCTCGCCGAGAATTTCCGCGCCGCGCGCATGTGCCGATTCAAGCGATTCAACCGTTAACACTGCGGCCCCTTCTCCCAGAGAAAGTCCCGTGCGTGCGGCGTCAAACGGACGACAGGGTTCGGGCGACAGGGCTTGCAGAGAATCAAAGCCTGCGAAGGTCAGCTGGCAAAGAGCATCGAAGCCACCGGTGAGTACGCGTTCCGCGCGATGATGACGAACGAGTTCCCACGCGTGGCCGATGGCGTTTGAGCCGGAAGCGCAGGCGTTGGCGATGATGGTAATTGGGCCGCAAAACCCGAACGCATCACAAACATCCAACGCCTGACGCTGGGCCTGATAATTTGCGATTCGACTCGGCTGATGTCGTTGGTCGCGCGGCGAGATGAGCGCCTGACGCAAGTATTCCTCACCCAGCGCCATGCCACCGCTCGTCGTGCCGAGGACGATGGGAATGCTCGCATTGCCCTGCCAGCCTGATTGTGTCCATGCCTCGTGTGACGCGAGAAGCAGCATCCGCGATGCACGGTCAATACGGCGGAGAGTTTTCGGATCGAGCTGCGTGACCGGGAGTGAATCAGGCAAATCAACTTCGGCGGCAATTTTTGTGCGTTGGCGAGAAACATCAAACAACGTCACGGGCCGAAAGGCGGTTCTGCCTTCGCGAAAGCCGTCCGCATTCGTGCGCCATCCGATGCCCAGCGCAGTTACGATCCCCGCACCGGTGACGACCACGCGCGCGGGTGGCGCGGAAGTAATTGGCGGGGGAAAAAGCACACGCGATTCAAGCTGTCGCCGCTATGAGACCTGCGCGGCTTTGGTTCAGACGATAATGCTCTGCGAGTCCTTCGCGCGAAGGGGAAAGTCCCTCGGCGGCTATTGCATTGAGCACGCGCTCTTCGGTCATGATGAAACGGTCGCGCTTGTAGATGACGTAGTCACCGCGCACATCCTCGGGCGTAAGATTTATTGTGACGAGATTCGCACCAACGCGGAGTCCCTGGCGATAGCCGTCCTGACCGGCAAGATTTAACGCACTCACGGCAGGGATGACCCAATCAGGCCGCATCAGCCGCATCGCCGCCATGCAATTCAAAGTCCAATGAAACGGTGCGGGCAGGTCGTTGGCGAGTGGTGTGTCTTCGCCGGGAATGAACGGGCTCACGCTGCAACCGGCAAGCGGCAACGCATCGGCCAGGCGAAGATTTCCAAGAAGCTCGCGCGGAGTCTGTCCGGCAAGTCCCACGATAAAACCGGAACTGACGTTCCATCCATCCGCTGCGAGCTGCCGGATGTGGCGCACACGTTCGTCCAGTGTACCGGGCGCTTCGAGCGCTGTGTAACGCGCTGCATCCGCACTCTCGAACTTCATGATGTAGATACTCGCTCCGGCGACCTTTAGCTCCGCGTAGATTTCGCGCGCAAACGTGCCGAGGCACACGCTTATGCCAAGATTGGTTTCGCGCCTCAACGTCTGGATGAGCGGCAACACCACTTCACGCACGGCCACGGGGTCTTCGCCCGTCTGGATGTTGATGTCCGTCACGGCGGCAGGCCGGTGTTGGATGAGCATTTCGGCAATCTGTTCATGATTCGCGCGATAACGGGCGAGTTGCTTGTTGTCCCGGCGCATGCCGCAGTAGGCGCAGTTCTCGCGGCAGAAGTTGGAAACCTCGACGACGGCGCGAACAAAAACCTTGTTGCCAAACTCCTCGCGTGTGACTGCGGCGGCGCGTTCATGCAGCGCGGCTTGAGCTTCGCCGGTCAATTCGATGTCCGGCTCTGTGGGGAAATAACTTCGATCCGACACGCACACGATTAAACCCGCCGGAAGGCGCGGGCGCAATGGAATTTACCCGGAAGCGATTGAACATTGTCAACGTAGTCGCGGTCGAATAGGCTGGAGTCGTTAAGGCAACTTAACTTGAAAATAAAAAACTGAATGAAAAAGAAACTGACACTGACAATGCTGGCGCTCGCCTTCGCTGCGCGAATCGTCCAAGCCGCCGAACCCACTGCGTTTGATCTCATCAGGGAAGGCAACGAATATGTGGGCAAGGATGCCAAGGACAAAATCGTCCAGATCCGCTCCGAGAAATCCATCGGCTCGCTCATACCGAACGTCTGGTACATCGTCTATTACGACGTGGACGCGACGTTCAAGGCCACTGAAGTGAAATTCGGCGGCGGCAAGAAGCTGAAAGTCACGCGGCCCATGCGGATGCTTGAGCCTGTAACCGGCGATGACAAGAAATTGAATCGAGACAAGTTCCGGATTGATTCGGACAAGGCCATTGAGATTGCCTCGGGCGAGCCGATCCTGAAACCTGTGACACTCAAAGCCTCCAAGCTCACCCTTCAGAAACACGATGAAGGTCCGGTATGGAAGGTGGAACTCTGGGCGGCCAAGCTCAAGAATCCGAACGATAACGCCAAGATCGGCGAAGTCCTCGTGTCCGTTGAGGACGGACGCGTCGTGAAATCCAATCTGCACATTGAGAGTGTGGACTGAGGATGGCCGGGTGAATTGAAACGAGCGCCGGAAAACTTCCGGCGCTTTTTGTTTTGTTTCGGGCGTGATTCTGTTCTGATGGATTGCAAATGGACTGGACGACTCAATGCGTGGCGGTAATTCCGTGCTTCAACGAGGCCCGGCACATTGCCGATGTGATTGGCGGTGTGCGAGCGCATCTGCCGAACATCATCGTAGTGGATGACGGCTCCACGGATGCGACGGCAGAAATCGCAAACCGCGCCTGTGTGGAGGTTTTGCAGCACACGAGGAATCTCGGAAAGGGCACGGCACTGCGCGCAGGTTTTGACCATGCCCATCAACGAGGATTCAAATGGGTGATCATGCTGGACGGAGACGGCCAGCACTCCGCAGAGGAGATTCCACGCTTCTTCAAACTCGCGGACACAACAGGAGGATCACTGATCGTTGGCAACCGGATGGGTGACACCATTGCGATGCCCTGGCTAAGACGATTCGTGAATCGCTGGATGTCACGCAGGCTTTCAAAGTTAACCGGCATTGCACTGGCGGATTCGCAGTGCGGTTTCAGGCTGGTAAATCTGGATGCGTATTCGCGTATGGCGCTGACGACGCAACGTTTCGAGATCGAATCCGAAATGCTGGTGGCATTCGCGGCGGCGCGCTATCGCATCGGGTTCGTACCGGTGCGAACCATTTACAAGGCCGAGGCGAGCAAGATTCACCCGCTGCTGGATACGTGGCGGTGGTTCAGTTGGTGGTTGGAGCAATTGCCCGGGAGCGCCGCCATCTTGCCGGCGAGTTCCGTTGGCGCACGAACAGAAACATGCCGGCAAGATGCCGGCGCTCCCAGAGGCGCGACTCCTCTGATGGCGGATGTTGTCTCCACGAACTGAGATGTCCTCGACTGAAAACCCAAAACGCATCTTCGGATTTACGCTGCGCGAATGGCTGCGAAAAATCGTCACATTCATCGTGCTGGCAGTGGTGTTCGGATGGATTTTCGCCAAGGTTTCGCCGCACATGTTTCCGCGCGACGAGAAGCCCGGTTTTGCCTATGGTCTGCTACATGGCGGACTGATGCCGATGGCGCTGCCGAGTCTGGTGATGGGACAGGACGTGCAGATTTTTGCGTCGAACAATTCCGGACGCGGCTACAAGATCGGCTACATCTGCGGCATCAACCTCTGCGGACTGATCTTCTTCGGCTCGGCGTTTTGGAGTCCGAAGAAGAAAGCGGAAGAGAATCGATAGGCCCAATGTAGGTGATGTAATAAAACAATCTATTGTCGACCACTGGCTGATTGTGACTCTGGCTTGTTGGGAAACCAAAGATAAATCCCACCGTCATTACCATTGCCGACAAGAAATCCATTTTTAGAATACCAAGACTGCAAATCCGTTTGTGACAACGGTGATGCCGCAGCTAGCAAGCAGGTGGGCTTGTACGGAATCGGGTTTCCAAAGATTCGAAAACGATGTTTCAAGGCCAGTGTCTTGAGAAAAGTTATCAAGGATGTTGCCGCACCCGTTCTCGGTTTCAGTGTTTCGATTTTCTCAATTACACAATAATTCTCCCAATCAAGCAGAGCAATTGCATCTCGGTAGCGTCGGAAAGACTCCATAATAACCTCACCCGAAGCTAACTTGTGGGGCAAAGGATAAGGCGATGTTTCCAGTTCCCATTCCATTTTTCCTGCTAATATGGGGCTGATATCAGTCACATTTCAGCGCCGGCGTTTGCGTGGAGAAACTGCCGATCTCACGAACTCAGTGAGTACATACAAAAGCAAAACCGAGATTGCAGTGAGCCACCCGACACAAAAGATTGCCCAGAAAAAAGTGATAACGATTCCGATAAAACCAGCCATGTAGATTCCCGAATAGACGGGAGGTATCTGGCCAACAGCCGTACCAGCAGATCGAATCTCCTCCCCATGTTTTCTGTAGTAACGATTGGTGAGCACCCTTGAAATTACGATCATTGATGCACATGTCGCTGCAATGATTATTGTAAGAAGATGAGACATTTCTTTGTATGCACAGTATAGGTTCCTTCGTAATACTCGGATTACCAGCCAACACTTAGTTTGTTCGAGTTGTCTTTTGCAACTTCGCCTTCGTCTCCGCCTGGACGAGTTCGATCTCGTCGCGGATTTCGTCCTTGGCTTTCTTGCTCATGCGGTCAATGAACAAGATGCCGTTGAGGTGATCGGTCTCGTGCTGAACAGCCCGGGCAAGCAAGCCGCCGCACTTGAACGAAATCGGTTTACCCTTGGCGTTCAGCGCCTTCACCGTCACGAATGCCTGGCGGGTGACGTCCGCATAGATTTCAGGGAAGCTCAAACAACCTTCCGGTGCGGTGATAGATTCCCCGGATGGCGTCAGTTCGGGATTGATGAGCACGAGCGGCATGATCGATTCCACATCCGCAGGCTTGCCATCCAGTTCGAGTGTGGATGGCCTGTCCTCAATGCCGCGCACGTCAATCACGGCAAGTTGAACCACCTGCCCGACCTGCTGCGCTGCAAGACCGATCCCCTTGCTCGCGTACATGGTCTCGAACATGTCAGCTATGAGCTTCGTGATGTCTGCTGAAGCGCTCTCAATCTTCGCGCCCTTGGCCCGAAGAACGGGATGGCCGTATTTGACTACTGGCAAAATCATGGAGTGTGACGGGTGACGGGTGACGGGTGACGAGAATTGCTCTCATTAGCACATGGCTTTAGCCAGGTGACAAGCGGTTGGTCAAATCTCCCAGCCGTTTTAACGGCTTCCTGCGCGCGGGTGAAAGCTGTTGAAACAGCTTTCACGCACAACGCTTCGCCGACACCGGGCTGAAGCCCGGTGCTAATGAGAGGTGTTGGGCGGAGCGAGAAATTCATTGTTGATGCTCGCACTCGTCACGATCTTGCCGGCCATTCCTTTATCAGTCCAATCAGATCACTCACTGTCGGACTCTTCGCCGTTCTCACGTAGAAACCGCTCGTGCTGACACCTGTCAAAACGCTCGACGGAATATCGAGGCCGAGCAACTGGCCGAGGCAGAATCCCGCGTTGAAGTGATCGCCCGCGCCTGTGGTGATGAGCGGCTTGGGCGTGAACGGGCCTTCGACAATGGCTGATTCCTTTGAGTTGACGGCAAGTGCATAACTAACCGGATGCACGACCACTGTGCTGATCTTGACGCGATCCCTGATCTGCTTTGTGAGATTTAATAGACCTTCGGGCGAACGATCCTTGGTATCAAAATCAAGATGGCCGCCGACTTCATACGCTTCCTTCTCATTCAAACCCAGGATTGCATCGAAGTATTTCTCAAAGTCGGCAATCAGCCCGAGTGCTTTGAGGACATCCGCCCGCGTGCGCTTCTCAGGGTCGGCGAGATCAAAGAACAGTTTGCGGCGTGGTCCGGTGAGTTTGGGGCAGATTTCCTTGAGAATGGACGCCCACATGTCATTCATGCAGGTGAGCATCGTCCAGTTCACAAAGCCCACGAATTGCGATGCCTGAGTCTTGGCAAGGAATTTGTCTGCGCCGAAACGCGCCTTAATGTTTTCCCAGTTCACATCCCTCAACGCTTTGTGTTTGCCGCAAATGATTTTGCCATCTTCGAATTCAAGCGCATCGGTATAGCCAGGTTCTGCGATCGTGTGAACTTCCGCCTGCCTGGTGAAGTCGGCAAAGATGGGGTGAATGTTGGGATAACCGAGATTTCCAAGATACGTGACCTTGATCCCGAAGCTCGCAAGTGCATTGGCCATGATGGGACCATTGCCACCGAGTTTGGTGAGCTGCGTGACCATTTCGACGTTCGTGCTCTTGCCTGCGGCGGCGGCGAGTCGTTCGGCGTATTGGGCGATGGTGGGCAGGCGCAGGTATTTGTCCGTGCTTTCGCGTTTGTCAACGACGTGCAGGATTTCATCGACGAAACCGTCGAGGCCGATAAAGGCGTTGATGCCGCCGGTTGTTGCTGCTGCGGATTGGAGTTGGTTTGCGCACGAGGCGCGGAGTTGAGGTGTGTTCATTTGAATTCAGGGGATCGTGGTCGCCATCCTTCTCGTAATCGGAAAACAATTGAGGACAAGGAGGAGAACCAGGACGAGGACGACAATTCTTGTAGGTGAATCACTCTTTCGTGTAGTTCGTGTGTTTCGTGGTGAAATTATTCCGCGTTAACGCCGAGAATTTGCAACACGCGTTCAAGTTCTTGATCGCTGTAAAAGGAAATTTCCAGCGCACCTTTACCATGCGCGTAACGCAGATGAACCTTCGTACCAAGACGCTCGCGCAAACGATTTTCCATGTCGGCCACATGCGCGTCACCGGGGAGCGGAGTGATGTTTGTTGGTTTCTCGCCTCGTTTGCTGCCTCGTAGCGTGAGCTTTGCTACGAGGCCCTCGGCCTGACGCACATTGAGCGCTTCCTTGATGATTCGCTCTGCGGCTTCCTGTTGTTGCGCAGATTCGTCAAGGCCGAGAATTACCTTGGCGTGACCGACGCTAAGACGACCATCGCGCAAAAAGTTTTGCACCGGCAACGGCAGTTTTAGGAGGCGCAACGCGTTTGCCACCACGGCGCGGCTTTTGCCGACCTTGGCAGCGACCCGTTCCTGAGTGAGATCAAACTGGCTGACGAGCTGCGAGTAACCGAGAGCTTCTTCGATGGCGTTGAGATTTTCGCGTTGGAGATTTTCAATGAGCGCCATCTCCAAAACGGTGCGGTCGTCTGCTTCGCGGACGATGACAGGAACTTCCTTCAGCCCGGTGATCTGCGCAGCACGCCACCGGCGTTCACCAGCGATCAATTCATACGAGTCGCCCGACGCACGCACGATGAGCGGCTGAACGATTCCTTGTTCCTTGATGGATTCGGCGAGTTCGCGGAGTGACTCAGGTGGAAAATCCTTTCGTGGTTGAAGCGCGCTTGGGCGGATGCGTTCGACCGGTATCCGACGCACCTGTTCACCGGTTGGCACAGGTAACGCGGCTGGTGGCGTGGCCGCAACCGTGGACGAACTAGCCGTGACAGGCGCCGCAATTACGGCCGGATTCGCAGGGGCGAGAGGCACGACGGATGCAGACTTGGAGATGACAGGAGTGCCACCTAACAACGCGCCCAAACCGCGCCCCAAAGCTGGTTTTGACATGCGCGCAAGAGTGAAGAATGGCAGCGGGGTTGTCAATTTCCGGCTTTGCAAGCCAGCATTGCCCGAGTCGAAGCATTACGCCGCAAGCGTTGCGCCCTCAACCAATACCGATGCTTGTCCGCAATCTCCCTGATGGCGGAATACCCCATAAGTAAGTCATAATGACGCTAGTTCTTGGTTCGTACCCGGAGCAAACAGTCAAACGACGTGAATCTTAAAATCGCAATCCGGCAAAACATTGTCCTGCTATCTCGTCGGTTGATGAGCATGAAGGATGCGTTGGCGCGTTTCGCAAGGCCATTGGTTACTGTCTTGCTCACGATTCTTGCCATGCCGGTTGCCTCCCGGGCTGACGTTGTCAGCGCAGATGCGTTGGTGATCGTCAACTCCGACAGCACACGCTATCTTGATTTTCGCAATAACATCCAACCCTACCTCGACAACTTCGGCGTACCGTACTCGGTGCTTGATCTCAAAACCAACACCGTCACCACCGACATCACGCAACACGCGCTGATCATCATCGGTCATCGCGAGATTGATCCGAATCACAATCGCATTGATACGAGCGCCCAGAACATCCTGTCGCTCTCAGTGTCGAACGGCACAGGCCTGGTAAATTTTGATTGCGCACTTTCAAGCAATGGCGTGAGTCCGAACTACACCTTCGTTCAGGACATTTTTGGCTTCACCTATTCCAGCGACACAGTCAGTTCCGAAACCATCACGTTCCCAGCCACGGAACCCGGCAGCCAGTTGCACTATGTCACGACTCTTCATTCAACAGCCGACTCCATCTCCATCCGCAGCAATCTGGTTCTGGCAGGCGTGACTTTCCCGACAAATGTCACTGCGCCTGCCCTACGCGGCGCAGACCCGCTCCTCATGGTCACGGCGCACGGCCAAGGCCGCGCCGTACAGTGGGGAGGCTATGACTGGATGACCATGGCGGTGAAAGGACCTGTGGCGGGACTGGATGATCTGGTGTGGCGCAGTCTGGTGTGGGCTGCGCGAAAGCCTTTCGTGATGCGCGGAATGCCAAACCACGTTGTAATGCGGGTGGATGACGTGGCCGGACCGAAGGCAGAGACGTCGAGTTCCGCTGCATTGACCAATTGGGTGCGCGTTGCGACGGAGACAGGATTCAAGCCTCATCTGGAACTGTTTTTTAACTGCCTGGATCCGGGTGAGATCAGGGGTATCCGCAGTGCGGTCACAAACGGTCAGGCCACAGCCTCAATTCATTCCCAAGGGTGCGGCGGCGGCAGCTTTTTCTATTTCGATCACGCAGGCAAGCAAGGCTGGCCAGATGATGTGATGGCGCAAAACTTCGAGATCGGCACGCAATGGCTGCAAGACAACGGGATTCCTCACGCCAAAACGATGTGCCCACATTATTCGGAGGTGGGGACGAATATCTTTGCCGGTCTAAAAGCTTTGGGCGTTGAGTTCACTTCGATCGAAATTGTTCCCGGCCAAGTCGAGTACACCACGCCCGGGGCACCGTGGCTTGTAGCCGGACCCTACCGTCTCTATGAAACCCCGCTGGAAGGCCAAAGCATTTATCCATTTTTCTATGCGGACTTTCTGCCGATTCCCAATCACCCCGAGTTGGATGGCCAATTCTTCAACTGTTACACTGAAATTCGCGATGACTCTCCGTGTGCTGAATGGTGTCCGAACAACAACGTTGCGAACAGCGTCGCTATGGGCGTGCGCCAGTTGAAACGCGGCTTCGACAGCATGGCGATGGCCACGCTTTACACGCACGACTATTACTTCTATCCAACCGACGATCAGGATTCCATGGCCGGCACAGGACCGATCACCGTGAACAACTGGCGCTCCATACTGCAAGGCATCACCAATGGCATCGCCAATTACAACCCCCAATACGTGACGATTGATTACGCCTGCCAGTATGTTCGCGCCACGCGGACAGCGCAATTGACCAACGCCACCTACAACACCACGACCCGTGAGATCCAACTTGGTCTCGGCGGACATTCAGACCTGCAGCTCCAAGTCCAGGTATTCGTCGGAGAAGGAGGAAACGCCATCAGCAACTACAGCGTTTTCGTGGCTGCCTTCACAAATAACATCAGCATCGGATCCAGTTCCAACCAGCCGCCGCCTGTGATTGTTCCTGACACGACGAAACCGACGCTTGCGATCACGTCCCCAATTGCCAAGCAACGCTGGAGCAATGAGGTCTTCAGCGTCATGGGAACGTCCAAGGACAACGTGAGCGTCACAAACGTCGCATGTCAACTCAACGGCAGCGGTTGGGTTCCTACACAAACACTCAACGGCTGGACCAACTGGACGGCAGACATGCTGCTCTCACCCGGCTCGAATTTCCTCCAGGCTTTCGCCACGGATTCCAGTGGCAACAATTCGACGACGAACAGTGTGAGTTTCGTTTGCGTTTTGACCGCGCCACTCACGGTACTGACGAATGGCAGCGGCACCGTGTCTCCAAGTTTGAACGGCCAACTGCTGGAGATCGGCAAGACCTACACATTGACCGCAAAACCAGCGGTCAGGAATCTTTTCGCCGGTTGGTCGGGTTCGGTTTCCTCTTTCAACCCTGTGCTGAACTTCTTGATGCAATCCAACTTGACGTTGCAGGCAAACTTCATCACAAATCCCTTCGTCGGGCTGAAAGGAAAGTTCTACGGCCTGTTCTCCGAAACGAATGACGTTCGCAACCATGACCGTTCAGGAAACTTCACGCTCACGCTGGCCGAGGCGGGAACTTACAGCGCCAGTCTCCAACTGGGATCAAAAAAACTGCCGGCCAAAGGAGCATTCGACTGGCTTGGCCAGTCTGTCCTCAAGTTGAAACCGTCGCTGACGGAAACTGTGACCGTCGCCCTGCAACTGGACGTCACCAATCTCAACGCCTGGATCACTGGCACGGTGAGTAACGGCGCATGGACATCTCCCCTGCTCGGCTATCGCGCGCCAGTTTATCCAGCGGGTAGTGCGTCACCGCTGGCGGGCAAATACACGCTGGTCATTCCCGGCAGCGACGACGCGGCGGCAAGTCCCGGCGGCGATGGCTATGGAACAGTGACGGCAAGCAAATCTGGCTTGCTCAAACTTGCGGGCAAACTCGCGGACGGAACGACCCTGAGCCAATCCATTCCGGCGTCGGAGGACGGTTGGTGGCCGTTATATTCCTCCCTCTATTCCAGCAAAGGTTCGCTGCACGGCTGGATGATGTTCACGAACAAAGACGAAAGCGACATCAGCGGAGAACTCAGTTGGATCAAGTCCACGCTGGCGACTTCCAGATATTATCCGCTCGGATTCACGAATGAGCACGAGGCGGTGGGTTCACTTTATATTTCGCCAACGACCAATCGCGTTGTCGGCATCACCAATGGCACGGTGGAGTTTCTGCACGGCAACCTGATTCAACCGATCACGAACAGCGTGTTGCTGACCACGAACAACAAGATCACAAACCTGAGCAGCAACAAACTTACGATGACATTCACGCTGACGAGCGGGTTGTTCAAAGGCAGCGTCACCGACACCAACACCGGCAAAGCGATTCCGTTCACAGGCGTGCTGCTTCAGAAACTGGACTCAGGCTACGGCTGTTTCCTTGGCACGAACCAAGGCGGGCAGATGCGTTTTGCGCCTGTTCCGTGATCGGGACGAATCACAACCAACAACATCTGCTCAAGTCCCAGGTGGAAATTAATTGCCTTTCACGCAACCGACCTTACAGCCTCACGCTCCCATCCCATCCTCAAACGAGCCTGCCGCGAGTGGGAAGCAAAGATTGTCCCGCGTGTAGGCGATTGCGTTGGCGCTGGTGGCGTCGAGATCGCGATACGCGCTCTCGGCTTCGACAACGAGTGGCGCGGTCTTCGTGCCCATCACCTCACAGTAGCGTTGCGGATAGCCGATGTTGATCATCAGCTCGGCGTAGCGTGTCATGTTGAGGTCGCCGGTGGGGATGTCCACGAATTGCATCGCGCGGTCGGGCCAGTTCGGCGCCATCATGCGCACGGGCATGCCGCGTCGGATGGAAAAGTTTTTCACATGACACCCATAGACGCGCGGGCCGACCTTGCGGAAACGGGTCTCGAAGTCTTCGCCTTCCCAGCAGTGTGACGGATCGGCATTCACGCCAAGGCATTTGTCGTTGCCACAGATTTCGACGAGCATGTTGAAATCGTCCGCAGTCATGGCCGCCGTGCCGCCGTGGATTTCGTGCGCAAGATAGAGCCCGAGCTTGCGCGCGTGGGTGCGGAGTTTGCCCGTCTTTTTCACGAAACGTTCCTGACCTTCCTTGAGCAGGTCATAATCGGCGCCTTTCCAGAAACCCCACGGATAGCCCGTGGCCAGTTCCCAACCGAAAGCCACTCCCCAGAACATGGGAACGATCTTTATGCCAAGTTCGGCGCAGAGATCCATTACACGCAAGCAGTAGTCCTCCGCCCATCGCTCGATGTCGGCAGGGGATTTTTTTGCAACGTCAGCGGGAACGAACGGACGGATGGTCGGACTGCCGGTCCATGCGGTGGTATGAACCCAGAAAGCACAATGCGTCGAGACGCCATCCAGTTTCATCTTGGCCTTGGCGAACGTGTCTTTGATTTCCTTGGCGGTCATAAACCCGCCACGGTCATTCTGCAACATGAAGTTGGACGGTTGGGCGCCGGCTGCGCCGGACTTGCGGGCGTAGTCGAGGAATTGCGCGAGGGTTTTCGCTCCGTGTTGAGCGCCTTCGATGCTGGGATGGAAACAAGGTTGTGCCATAAATGTTTAGTGTTGTTCGACTGGGGCATAGAGTAAACAGCACGACCCTTTTTTCAATTGAAAAAATAGAGCGGACACCCCCGTCAAAATACGCTGGCGAACCTGCGCCGCCGGAGTATTGTCAACTCAACCGAAGCCGCCGATGGCATGAGCCAATCATCCTCAACCTGTCTTGAACAAACTCCGCGTGCGCGAGGGTTCACACTCATCGAACTGCTCGTGGTCATCGCCATCATTGCGATTCTCGCGGCGCTGCTGCTGCCCGCACTTGGACGTGCCAAGACACGCGCGTTATCGGTTGCGTGCATGAACAACCTCAAGCAACTCCAGATTTGCTGGCACTCCTACTCCCACGACAACGAGGACGTCATCACGCCAAACAATTTTGTATATTTTGTCCAGGTAGGCGGTAACGACACTGGCGTTCTTGGGGAAGATAGTCTCACGTGGTGCCGTTCGATCGCTCCCCTGGATAATTATCCGATCAATGACACCACTTCCCTTCTGTTTCGATACAATCAGAATGCCGGCATTTATCACTGTCCGGCGGATCGCTCCACGCTTCAAGACCACCCTGAACAGCAACGCAATCGCAGCTACAACATGAGCAACAGCGCAAATTGCAAAGCGGACAATCATTTCCGGAAATGCTCAGAAGTGCCGAAGCCGGATCAGTTGTTCGTGTTCATGGACACGCACGAGGATGCCATCTGGGACGCGACGTTTGGAGTGTTTCCGGCAATCCACTACTATCGCGACTACTGGCTCGACGTGCCAGCAGACCGCCACAGCCAGGGTGCAAACATTTCCTTTGCTGACAGCCATGTTGAGCACTGGAAATGGCGTACTCAAAAGAAGGGTTCGAGTGTTGGCAGCCGCGCTCGGGATGACTCCGATCTCGAGGACCTCCGACGTGTCCAGCAACATATCAAAGGGGCTGGAGGTAATTAAGCGTCAACAAATACCTGGCAATCGCCGCTTCCAGTCCGCCTTCAAACGATAAACAACCGGCGACGACCTGGCGATGCAGGGCAAATCTGTTCTGGCAATCCCAAAATAACCCAGCCAAACATTTTGCGTCATGATTGATGCTCTGAACCTTTCTGAATTGGAAAAGCTGGCAAAGGAAAAGTTGCCGCAGTCCGCACACGATTACTACGCCAGCGGCGCATGGGACGAGGTTACACTCCGGGAGAATCGCGCTGCCTTTGAACGCATCAAGGTCCATTACCGCGTGCTCGTGGACGTGAGTCGGCGCGATCTGTCCACGACCTTGTTTGGACGGAAGATTGCGATGCCGATTCTCGTCGCGCCGACAGCATTTCACAAGCTGGCGCATCCGGATGGCGAACTCGCAACGGTGCGCGCGGCAGGGGCGGCGGGCACTATCATGGTCTTGAGCAGTCTTTCAACGACATTGGTGGAAGACGTGGTGCGCGCAGCTACAGGACCGGTCTGGTTTCAACTCTACATCAACAAAGACCGGGGC